>JABURQ010000121.1 GCA_014762625.1 Planctomycetaceae bacterium
CAAATTGTCAAAGATCGATCTCTCTCTACCTAACGGCAGTTTGTTGTCAGACAGCTGAGCAGACAGTGCGAGAATATTCTGACCGCGGATGACGCGGATTGCGCTGATGAATTCCCGACGACACGAGGAAAAGAAAAGAAGACTCGCGCAGAGGCGCAGTGACGCAGCGAAAAGGATCAACATTCGGCGCCCACTGTAGGCCGACGTGAAGGAAACGCTTCTTCTCGCGCCCTCGGCCTTACTCCGAGCTAATCGCTCGGCGGCCTGCGGTTACGCAAGTCGGCATGAGCGATGTTGAATGTTTAGAGAGGCATTTTTGAAACAAACCATGAGTGCCAATCGGGTGGCTTGAGCACAACAGCTCAAGCACCGTTCCAAAATCAGAAATCAAAAACCCCAAATTGAAAGACCGCCGATAACGCCGATCGAAACGGATATCAGCAGATTGGAAAAGATTCTGTCGCAAAGTCGCAAAGTCGCAAAGAGACAGAGAAACGCCAAGAAAAAAGAGACCACGAATCAAACAAATGACACGAATGGAACAAGTTGCCGCGAATACGAATCAATCATTTGAGGAACCGCGGATGACGCGGATTTCTCGGATAGAAATTGAAGTATCACCGACCACCATTCAGCGACGAGCAGACTGTGGAGATCACGCGAAGGGAAGCAGTAAGAACACGGATGAATCGGGAGAAAACAGAGACCCACCGAAAAGAAAAGAAGACTCGCGCTGAGGCGCGGCGGCGCAGAGAAAAGGATCAACATTCGGCGCCTGCCGTAGGCCGACGTGAAGGAAACGCTTCTTCTCGCGCCCTCGGCCTTACTCCGAGCTAATCGCTCCGCGGCCTGCGTCTGTTATTGCTTCCGGAAGCGGACGAAGTATGATTCGTCCAACAGGTCCAGCTTCTCATCGATTTGGACAAAGCCGCTATCGAGAATCTCTTTGGTGAAGACTTCCTGTCCCGCGCGAACGTGTCCCAGAATCCATTCGTCGCTCACGCCTTCGATCCGCTGGAAGTCGATCAGTACCACTTCCCCGCCCGGCTTGAGGGCTCGGTGGATCGAACGCATCGTTTTATAGGGATACTCGAAATGGTGGTAGGTATCGCAGATGAAGACCAGATCGACCGAGTTTGGCGGCAACTCGACGGAGTCAGGTTTGCAGACGACCGTTTGAATATTCGTCAAACCCTGCTCTTTGGCGGTCTTCTTGATGTGGGAAGTGAACTCTTCCGAGATATCGACCGCATACACTTTGCCGCACGGACCGACCCGCGGAGAAAACTGCCGGGTGAACAATCCCGTCCCGGCTCCAACATCGGCGACCTTCATCCCCGGTTTGAGGGCCAGCGCGGCGAGAATTTCTTTCTGATGATCGAAGACATCCCGGCCTTCCCGTTCGAAACGTTCGATAAATTTAGGGACGTCGGGAGACTCAAAGCTCTTGTTGATCCCCGGCTTGACGCTCTTTTCCTGAGCGAGAAGCGGCGCGGTCGTGAGCGTGATTAAAGTCAGCAATAACGCGGTAAATCGAAACATCGAATGACCTTTGATGTAGGCAATGGAATAAATGTCTGCGACACATCTCTGATTGTGGAGCGACGGATTGAAAGAGTCAAGATGCTGGGAGCGAATGTGTTTCAACGCCAAACAGTGTAGAGGCAGTGAAGGTAGGTGCATAAAGAACCTCTCACTTCTCCAATTTCGATCTGTTCAAGTGACGCATCCGTCTCATGCACCAGCAGGTTTCGCAGTTTCCTGACATCTTGAACCTGTAACAGAGTGTCATCAGGGACATGAGCTTTTGCAGCGACGCTGTCTATCAAAACTTCCGCCGGAGTTTGCTTCTTATGCTCCTCGGGACGGTTGCGATTCCAGTATTTTCTGAGTCCGGTTTCAAATTCTGCGAAGATACGAACAATGTAGGTACCTTCAAAAGATTTGCATCCGCTTGATGCACATCCAGGACCCGAACAATGTTCCCCAGAACGGTCGGATCGTGATCGATCGTGACGTTCATTCGATCGATGGCGAGACGAGAAGCCTGATACTCTCGCTCCACATCTTTGACACGTTTCATCCAAAGCTGAGGTTTAAGAGCCATTCCTGCTCATCTCTTTCAAGATGTTTGACAAGGTCTCTTTGGTAAGTGGTTTCGCTGTCGCTTCTCTGATCTTCTGCACCGTGGGCGAATTCGGAGACATGTAATGAGTCATCCAACCATCGTCGGAGTGATAGAACGAAGCAATATCGTCCAGACCGGGCATGAGATACAAATCGACGACACCATCCGCACCGGGAGCGGAATGTGTGATCGGTTCCAGAAGTACCTTGACTGTTTCCTTTTGCATCACGAGTGCAGGAGCGGAGTATTGGCCAATCGATGGACTCTTCAAGCGAGTTTCAATGCGTTTGGTGGACCAGTCTTCTTCTTGAGCCCACTCAGCGACCTGATTCACCAGGCCATCCAGTCGGTCCAACCATTCTGATTTCAGCTTTTCCGAGTTGGTCGTGGTGGACATTCTGAAATCTCTCTCCCAAAAATCGAGCCTTCCTACAGCATACCCTATGATGTAAGTATGTCAACATTCTGTTGTTGACTCTCACATACTCGCCGGCAGCCCTTCCGTAATCGAAGGATAACTCGGCTGGAAGCCCAAACGGGCTTTCGCTTTCGCGTTGTTGCATTTCTTCCCGAGGTTGTCGCCATTGTCCTCCGCGAAGACTGGTTCCGGCGTGCCGAACTGTTGCGCGAGTTGGCTGTAATATTCTCTGCGGAGAATGGGGCGATCGTCCGAAATCAGAAACAGCTCGTTGATCGCGTCGGGGGAAGCTTCGCACTTCAGAACCGCCTGCACGGCGTCTTCGACGTGGATCAGGTTGAGATAGCCGTCGGGATTGCCGCGCATCGGTTCGCGATTTTCAAGTTTCTCTTTACGGGCGAGTAAGCGATCGGGGCCGTAAATGCCTGAGAGGCGGAGGATGTTCCAGTCGCATTTAGCTTGCGCGCGGATCAGGCTTTCCGCGTCCAGACAAACCTGGCCGTTATCCCGTTCCGGTTCGGTCTGAGATGTCTCATCAACCGGCCCGCCGTCCGTCTGGCCGTAAACGCTCGTGCTCGAAATATAAATGAGACGTTGAGGAGTGAAGGACTCTGCCTGAAGGACATTCTTCAGTCCTTCGACATAGACTTCACGTTGCGAGAAGCCGGCGGAGCGATCGAGCCCGACGGCATACAGGCAGGTCGCGATGTCCTCGGGGAAAGTGAGCGTCTCCGGTTGCATGACATCACCCACAAGAGGATGCAGGCCTTCTTGTCGGAATTGTTCGGCGGTTTTTTCGGAGCGAGTCAGTGCGTAGATAGTCTCACCAGCTTCGAGCCATTTGCGAGCCACGCGATGTCCGAGATAGCCGCAACCGATAATGAGTTTGTTCATAGGTTCGAATTTCCGATACGAATCCGATCAAAAATTTCTCCCCCTTGGCAAGGGGGAGATCAAGAGGGGGTGACTCTGTTTCTTAAAAAACCCCTATAGTCCCCCTTGGTAAGGGGGACAGAATTATGAAACTATCCCAAACAGACAAAAAAACCTTCGAGCCCGAAGACTCGAAGGTTGAGGTTGTCATCAGGCACAATGCCGAATCAGTAACGGTAGTGTTCCGGCTTGTAAGGTCCTTCCACCGGCACGCCGATGTAGTCGGCCTGATCTTCGGTGAGGACTTCCAGTTTGATGCCGATCTTTTCGAGGTGGAGTCGGGCGACTTCTTCGTCCAGCTGTTTCGGCAGGACGTAGAGATCGTTCTCGTAGTTGCTGTGGTTTTCCCACAATTCGATCTGAGCCATCACCTGGTTGGTGAAACTGTTAGACATCACGAACGACGGGTGACCGGTCGCACAACCGAGGTTCACCAGACGACCTTCCGCCAGCAGGATCACTGCTTTGCCGTCCGGGAAGGTGTACTTGTCGACGGGACCACCTTCGTCGGCTTCGGTTTTAATACGGTCTTTTTCGATGCCGTCGGTATTGTTGAGATACGCAACGTCGATTTCGGTATCGAAGTGACCGATGTTGCAAACGATGGCATTATGCTTCATCGCCTGGAAGTGCTCGGGACGAATGATGTCTTTGTTACCGGTGGTGGTGACGAAGATATCTCCGATGGAGGCCGCTTCCGACATATTGGTGACTTGATAGCCTTCCATCGAAGCCTGCAAGGCACAGATCGGATCGATCTCTGTCACGACGACGCGGGCTCCAAGTCCGTCCATCGCATCGGCACAACCTTTACCAACGTCACCGTAGCCGGCCACGACGACCACTTTACCGGCGACCATTACGTCGGTGGCTCGTTTGATGCCGTCGGCCAATGACTCACGACAGCCGTAGAGGTTGTCAAACTTACTCTTGGTGACCGAATCGTTGACGTTGATCGCAGGCACACCCAACTTGCCGTCTTTAATCAACTTGCGGAGCGTCTTGATTCCGGTGGTGGTTTCTTCGGAGAGTCCCCGAATTTCTTCGAGCATCTCAGGGTGTTTACGATGCACGAGATCGGTCAGGTCGCCGCCGTCATCGAGAATCATGTTCAGGGTCTGGCCGTCGGGCCAGTAAAGTGTTTGTTCGATGGCCCACCAGAATTCGTCTTCCGACATCCCTTTCCAGGCGAAGACCGGGATGCCTGCGGCGGCGATGGCGGCAGCGGCGTGATTTTGCGTCGAGAAGATGTTACAGCTCGACCAGCGAACTTCGGCACCGAGTTCGACGAGCGTTTCGATCAGGACTGCTGTCTGAATAGTCATGTGCAGACAGCCGGCAATGCGAGCTCCTTTGAGCGGTTTTTCGGCTCCGTATTTTTCACGAAGAGCCATCAGGCCGGGCATTTCAACCTCGGCGAGCTCGATCTCTTTTCGTCCGAGTTCGGCGAGCTCGATGTCTTTGACTTTGTACGGGAGAGGTGTCGTTGTCGACATACAATTTCCTTCTGTTGGTCTTGACCAAAAAGTGAATTTTCCAGTGCGGTTGCAATTCGAACCGCGATCTCTAGGCTCAAGTAACCTGATTTTAGCGACTACAAACGGAGTTGTAGCAATTATTCTAGAGTCGAACGGCTGTCGTCGGCCTGTGCGGCCTGTGTTAGCAACGTTGGATTGACTAACATAGAGTATTTGGCGGTAACTCTCAACGTACCCGTTCATGTCCGCCGCTGTGGTGACAGTAAATCTTTGTAAGTCTCACTAGAACCACGATTAACGTTTAATCATCAACTGTTTTGAAAGCCTGGAAATCCATGCAACTGAACGACATTTTCAGTTCCGGCCAGTTTGGCCTCTCGATTGAGATCTTCCCTCCCAAGACTGAAAAGGGAGAGGATGCGCTCGCCAAAAATCTGACCCGTCTGGTTCGTTACCAGCCGGCTTTTATCTCATGTACATATGGTGCAGGGGGGACAACGCAAGACAAAACGCTCGATTGGTGCGACCGTCTGCAAGGGGAATTCAAGCAACACGCGACCGCTCATTTCACCTGTGTGGGATCGACACGGGAGCAGTTAATCGATTGGCTGAACCGGGCGAAAGATCGCGGTGTCCAGAACATCATGGCTCTCCGCGGAGACGCTCCCGAAGGCCAGGATTCTTTCCAGGCCGTGGAAGGAGGACTCTCCTATGCGAACGAACTGGTGACTTTGATTCGCGATGAATTCGGAGACCAGTTCGGGATTGGGGTCGCCGGTTATCCCGAGAAACATCAGGAAGCACCGGATGAAGAGACCGATCTAGCCAATTTGAAACGCAAGGTCGATAGCGGGGCCGATGCGGTGTTCACTCAATTGTTTTTTAATAACGAGAACTTTTTCCGTTTTCGCGACCGTTATCAGCAGGCGGGAATCACAGTGCCTCTGATTCCGGGCATCATGCCGATCACAGGTTTTGCTCGCATCAAACGCATCACGGCGATGTGCGGTGCCGTTTTTCCGGAGGAACTTTACCAGAAGCTGGAAGCCGTTCAGGAGGATGATGAAGCGCAGCTTGAAATCGGCGTCGAGCATGCGATCAATCAATGTCGCGAGTTGATGGAACAGGGAGCACCGGGAATTCATTTCTACGTGCTCAACAAATCGGAAGCCTGCGAACGGATTCTCGACGCGCTCGACATTCAGCCTGCCGGAGTCTGAACAGCTTCGTCGTTACTCCGGTTTTCTCTTTTCATAGATCTTACTCAGACACAGAATCTCCCTAAAAATTTATGCCCACACTGCCTAAGTCTCCCACACAAAAACAACTGGAAGAAATCCTCGACGATCGCATTCTGCTCCTCGACGGTGCGATGGGATCGCTCATCTTTGCCGAAAAGTTGACGGAAGAAGATTATCGCGGCGAGAAATTTGCCGACCATCCCTGCGACCTGCGCAACAGCAACGACACTCTCGTGCTGACCCAGCCGCAGATTATCGAGAAGATTCATCGCCAGTATCTCGATGCCGGTTCGGACATCATCGAAACCAATACGTTCAACGCCAACACGATTTCGCTCGGCGAATATCAACTGCAGGATTACACGCGGGAGATCAACAAAACCGCCGTCGAACTTGCCAGAAAAGCGGCGAAAGAATACAGCGACAAAAATCCCGACAAGCCGCGTTTTATCGCCGGCAGTATCGGGCCGATGAACGTTTCGCTGACGCAGACGATCGACGACAACGATCCGTCCTTGCGCGGGGCGACCTGGGATCAAGTGGTCGCCGGGTATACCGAGCAAATCTACGGCCTGTTGGAAGGTGGCGTTGATCTGCTGCTGCCGGAGACTTCTTTCGATACCGCCAACATGAAGGCTTGTCTGTTTGCGATTCAAAATGTCTTCGACAAAGAGGGAATCACGCTTCCGGTGATGGTTTCGGGAACGGTCTTCGAAGGCGGTCGGACGTTGCAGGCGCAAACGCTGGAATCGTTCGTCAACTCCATTTGTCACTTTCCGATGATGAGCGTTGGTCTGAACTGCGGCCTCGGACCGCAAAAGATGCGACCGTTTATCGAAGATGTCGCCAACCGCACCGATCGTTACGTCAGTTGCTATCCGAATGCCGGGCTGCCCAACGAAATGGGAGAGTTCGACATGCAGCCAACCGAGATGGCCGATCATCTGCGGGACTTCGCCGAACAGGGGTGGCTGAACTTTGTCGGTGGATGTTGCGGCAGCACACCGGCGCATCTCAAAGCAATCGGTGAGGCGGTGGAAGGGATCGCCCCGCATCGGAAATCCAAACCGTCCACTTTCGCTCGCTACAGTGGCCTCGAAACCGTCACGATCCGCCCCGAATCGACGTTCATCATGGTCGGCGAGCGGACCAACGTTACCGGCTCGAAACGGTTCGCCCGTTTGATCAAGGAAGAAAAATACGAAGAAGCCCTCTCGGTCGCCCGCGATCAGGTCGAAAACGGGGCCAACATCATCGACGTGAATATGGATGAGGGGTTGATCGATAGCGCGGCGGCGATGGCAAAATTCCTGAACCTCATCGCCTCCGAACCCGATATCGCCACCGTCCCCGTGATGATCGATTCGTCCAAATGGGACGTCATCGAAGCGGGGCTGAAGTGTGTGCAGGGGAAACCGGTCGTCAACTCCATCAGTATGAAAGAAGGAGAGGAGGAGTTTCTCCGGCAAGCGCGACTCGCCCATCAGTACGGAGCCGCGGTGGTCGTGATGGCGTTCGACGAAGAAGGTCAGGCCGTCGAAGCGGATCACAAAGTCGAGATCTGCAAACGAGCCTACAAGTTACTGACGGAAGAAGCCGACTTCGTGCCGCAGGACATCATCTTCGATCCGAACATTCTGACCGTCGGCACGGGGATGGACGAACATGCCAACTACGCGGTCGAGTTCTTCGAAGCCGTCAAACGGATCAAGCAGGAATGCCCCGGTGCTCTCACCTCGGGCGGAGTGAGTAACGTCTCGTTCTCGTTCCGTGGAAACAATGTGGTCCGGGAGGCGATGAACGCCGCCTTCCTGTATCACGCGATTCAAGCCGGCCTCGACATGGGGATCGTCAACGCGGGACAACTCGAGGTCTACGAAGAGATCGATCCTGAACTGCTCGTTTATATCGAGGACGTGCTCCTCAATCGTCGCGAGGACGCGACCGAACGGCTGATCGAATTTGCCGAAACGGTCAAAGAAAAAGAGACCGACGACGATTCCGACAAGGCTTCCTGGCGGGACGGCACCGTCGAGGAACGCCTGAAGCACGCCTTGCTTAAAGGGATTCTCGACCACATCGACGAAGACACCGAAGAAGCCCGGCAAAAGTACGGCCGTCCTCTGGAAGTCATCCAGGGACCGCTCATGGACGGCATGGACGTCGTCGGAAAATTGTTCGGCGAAGGGAAAATGTTCCTGCCGCAGGTGGTCAAAAGCGCCCGCGTCATGAAGAAGTCGGTCGCCTGGTTAACTCCCTACATGGAAGCCGAAAAAGCGGAACTGGGCGACGAATCGACCGACCGCGGCAAGGTGCTCATCGCGACTGTGAAAGGGGACGTCCACGATATCGGCAAAAACATTGTCGGGGTCGTGCTGCGTTGTAACAGTTTCGACGTGATCGATCTCGGCGTGATGCAGCCGTGCGAAACCATTCTCGATAAAGCTGAAGAAGAAGGAGCCCAGATCATCGGACTCTCCGGTTTGATCACACCGTCTCTCGACGAAATGGTGATCGTGGCTCGCGAGATGAAACGTCGGGGCATGACTCAGCCGCTGCTTATCGGCGGAGCCACCACCAGTAGCAAGCATACGTCCGTAAAAATTGCCACGGAATACGATCACCCGGTCGTCCACGTCCGCGATGCCTCGACCAGCGTCCCGATCGTCGAGAAGCTGATCGACCAAGAGGGACTCGACGCTTTCGTGGCTGAAAATCTCAAAAAACAGGAGCAGGAACGGGAAGCGTATTCGTCTCGCAAAGACAAAAAACTGGTCCCGTATTCCGACGCCCTGGAACGTCGTTTTACCACCGACTGGTCGTCCATCGACATTCCCGAACCGGCATTTACCGGGTCGAAAGTGCTCGACGATTTTCCGCTCGAAAAACTGGTCGATTACATCGACTGGTCGCCGTTCTTTATGGCCTGGGAGTTGAAAGGGAAGTATCCGAAAATCTTTGAAGACGAACACGTGGGCCATGAAGCGAAGAAACTGTTCGACGACGCGCAGGCGATGTTGAAAAAAATTCTCGACGAGAAACTACTCACGGCGCGGGGCGTTTACGGTTTCTGGCCGGCGAACTCCGAGGGTGACGACATTATTCTCTACAAGCCCGGCACCACGGAAGAACTGTACCGCTTCCCGATGTTACGACAACAATGGGAACGCAAAGGTCAATCCGACTTCCGCTCGCTCGCCGATTACATCGCGCCCAAGGACTCCGGTCGTGTCGATTACCTGGGAGCGTTCGCGGTCTCGACCGGATTCGGCACCGAGGAACTGGTCCAGAAGTTCGAAGCCGATCACGACGATTACTCGGCCATCATGGCGAAAGCGCTCGCCGACCGTTGTGCGGAAGCGTTCGCGGAATGCCTGCACGCCCAAGCCCGCAAAGACTGGGGGTACGGCAACGACGAGAACCTCGAAAACGACGATTTGATCGCCGAGAAGTATCGAGGCATTCGTCCCGCGTTCGGATACCCCGCCTGCCCGGATCACACGCCGAAGAAACAGCTTTGGGAATTGCTGGATGCGGAAAACGCGACCGGTATCACGCTCACCGAGCATATGGCGATGTACCCGATGGCGTCCGTCAGCGGACTTTATTTCGCACATCCCGAAAGCCGGTATTTTTCCGTCGATCGCGTCACCCGCGATCAGGTGGAAAGTTACGCGAAGCGAACCGGCATGAGCTTACGGGAGACGGAACGCTGGCTGTCGCCGAATCTCGGCTACGATCCGGATTGATTCCTCGTCCTGTTTTCGCTGATTGGAATGTCCGTTGTCAGTGGCATCAGAAGCAATTGGAAACTGGCCATTCGCAGGTTCGCTTTTCCGAACAACATTTGACGCACACTGTAGACCGACGTGAAGGAAATGCTTCTTTTCGCGTCCTTGGTCTTACTCCGAGCTCATCGCTCGGCGACCTGTGGTTACGCACTGACGGCCTATAGTGGACGTCATACGAGGCTCATAACCCTACTGATGATCTTTCACGAACACACCCTTTTTGAACTTGTTGAAGCCGAAGAAGGTCGGATTATAGTCGCCGACCGGTTTGACGTTCAGGTCGGCGGTGATCTGATCGGTTAAGCCGGTCGCCCAGTAAGTTCCATTGACGACGAGGCGGCGCTGGTCTTCGTTGAGGAAATCGACGGCGGCCCCCATCGTGGTGGTGAGAATTTTGCTCTTGCCGCCGGGAGTGGGATACTCGCGGGTCCAGACCAGCGGCATCATTTTCTTTTCCTCATTAGGAGGATCGTTGGGTTTCATCCCAGACAGCACTTGCCCGTACATCAGGACGGTCGCATCGTCCGGGAGATGCGTCACGCCGTAGACGTCGGTCGGGCCCCAGACATCATCGACTCCTTTGAGAATCGGATGGTCGGCGTGTTTTTTGTTGATGACGCCGCGGGTGCTTTCCCGTCCGTGGTGTCCGTGATGACTAACCCAGGTTTCTCCGAGGACTGCCTGGCCGAAGCCGCCTTTCCAAGGCTCTTTCGCCCGCCAATCGTACTTGGCGTAGGGGCTGTCGGGATGGCGGCTGTAGTTGAAGGCGTGGGTGGAAGTTCGGAGTGCGATGAACGGTTTCCCGGCTTTGAAATACTCGTCGAAGTATTTCATCTCTTTATCGGGGAGTTCGCGGAAGCGAAGACCGAGAATGACAAGGTCGGCGTTTTCCAGATGCTGCATGCCGGGGATATTGGTTTGATTGTTGGGATCGATCTCGGTCGTTTCCGGATCCTGCGAGAACAATACCGTACAGGTAAATCCATGACGTTCGGCCAGGAGCTTGCCGAGCATCGGGAAGGCTTCTTCGGAGCGGTATTCCTCATCTCCCGAGATCAGGACGACCTGCTTGCCGTGACCGGGGCCGTTTTGTCCTTCGTAGGTGACCCAGCGGACTTTTTCTTCGGCGCGAGCGGAAATTGAGATCGTCATGACGGCGACAGCCAACGCGATGGAGAACTTCAGATTCATGATCGGGGTCCTTGTGGGGCAATCAGTGTGGATCGTTCTTTTGTAGCAGGGAGCGATAGGTAATGCACGCAGAATTGTTGATTCAAAAGATTGATTGATCAGCGATAAAAAGTATGACATGGGACGACCTCCTCACCCCGTCCTACTTGAAGGCGGAATTGTTGGTCGAGGTACGGCCCCCATCATGGAACGAATCTTCGAGGTGTGTGAGTTGGATTCGGGCGCAAAAAAAACAGGCTCCGGCAAAATACCGGAGCCTGCTGCTTGTCAGGCGTTCTGAGAGTTCATCATAGGAGTAGATAGCCTCCGACCGCGAACTCTCGGAGATGGTGGCTGAGTCAACAGCCCGCCGACTGTCTAGGTCAGACCACCTCGACATTGGCTGGAACTACAAAAAGATGATTCCACAAGACCACCTCCTTTCTCTGTTGTATCAGTCATCGCGACCTCCGCGAAGTTCTGAAACCATCCTGCCTTGCCATGAGCCACATGACAGAGGGCAGGCGTTTGTCCTGTCGAGCTGCGTTAGCTTCGACCTTTGTAGGCGAAATTGTACGCCAACATTCTTTTAAGTCGAGATCAGATTTCCAGATCTCGATGAAAGATTGATGAAATTCCGCAATCACTGCCCTCTCAAGGAACTCGGGCGTCTGCTTGACGCCGTGAAACGGACAAATTACCAATCTCGGCAAGAGATCTGTCTGCAAAAGACGACTTTTCTGATAGACATATGGGAGAGAGGAAAGGTTCTCATGTCCGCCGAAAATTTATCCCCGGAATCGACGTCCGATTCGGCAAATTCTGCCGATTCCTCGAAACGAACTCGAACAGCGCGTCGAAAACGTCGCCGATTCCTGAAATTTATGATTTATTTCGCCCTGCTGCTGGCGGCGGCGATCGCCGCTGCGCCCGAAATCATCGCTCGCACCTCGCTACGGAACACGTTGATCCATCGCTTCTCGCCGGAGTACGAAGGGCGTGTGGTTCTCGGAGCGACCTCTCTCGGCTGGCTGAAGCCGATTTCCCTCCAGCAGCTCAAATTGCGTCATCTCGACGGCGAGACCTGGGCGGTGTTCAATGATCTGAAGAGTGAATACACCCTGCTCGATTTGATTCTGGAACCGTCTCAGCTCGGTCACTGGTCCGCTTCGCAGTGTGATGTGACTGTCCATTGCGAACCGGGGATGACGGATGTCGAACGCTGGCTACTTGAAGTCTCCCAAGAACAACAGGCCGATCGACCGTCGAATGTCTCCTTCTCCGCCGACTCGATGCTGTTGACCCTCAAATCAACCGCGCAGGAATCCCGATTCCAGATCGCCGATTTCGAGTATCGACAGACAGAGACGCGCGAAGTCGGTATCGCCGGTGAGGCGAGCGTGCTGACGGAGATCGCCGACTCGGCTCCCGGCTCTCTCGATCTCAAACTTGATGTCACCGATCAATCCGAGGCGGTCCTGACCACCTCGGCATTTCCACTGGAATCACTCGGACCGCTCTACGTGCGGCTCGGTCTGCTGAAGCCGGTCTCTGGAACGCTGGAGGGTTCCTGGAAACTGACCGGTGGCTCGCAAGGAATGTTTGCCTTGGATGGGCGAGGCACCGCTCGAGACTTCAGCATCGGAAAACCGGACGCTCCTCAGTTTTCGGTGGAGTCGTTGAATCTCGATCTCGCCGCCGATCAAAGCGAATCCGGCTGGACTGTTTCGCGACTTCAGGGACAAACCGATTTCGGTGAAATGACGCTGGACGGGACCGTTTCTCTTCCCTCCTCGTGGAAACAGGAAGCGGCTTTGGAGACGTTGCTCGATCAATCGTTCGCGGTGACGGGAAATGTTTCGTTGAAGTCTCTGGCCGAGCACTTTCCGGGATTGATCACCCTGCAACAAGAGGTCGAACTTCAACAGGGAAGCAGTTCGTTTCGGGTCGAATCCCGGCCTGAAGCCGAAACTCCTCGTTTGACGGCGCAGCTGAATGTCAGCAATATCGTCGCGAAAACTCCCGAGCGCGCCATCTCCTGGAGCACGCCGCTGACCGCCCAGGCCACACTTCTGCGCCCCGATCAGCAATGGACCATCGAACAACTGGACGTCGAATCGAAAGCGGTCCGACTGACCGGACGCGGGAACTGGAACTCCGCCGAAATCACCGCCGATGTGAACCTCGCCGAGTTCCTGGAAGAGTGGAGCCGCATTTTCGATTTCGGCGATCTGCAACTCGCCGGGCATCTGACCGGCAAAGCGACCTGCGAAACGACCTCTGCGGGGCCGATTACGTTGTCGGGAGATTTGCAGTGTGAATCTCTGGTGCTGGGTTGGACCGGTGGGAAACCGTGGAACTTTGAGGAACTCGCGGCAAACTTCTCCGGCACAGGGGAACTCGACGACCGTCGAAACCTCAATCTGACGGCCTTCACAACGACTCTTACCTCCGATCGGGATACGTTGACTCTCACACAACAGGAATCGGATCATGGAGCGACGGTCTGGCAGGTTGAGGGGAACGGCAGCCTGTCCGGATTGTTGGGACAAGTGCTGGCGACGCGGATCGAGGGGCGACTCTCGGGTAAGTACACGCTGACTTCCCAGCTCCATCGCGATCCGACAACCGACCGACTGCAAGCCCTGAGCCTGGAGGTGACCGATTTCGGTTACGATTCCTCAGAACTCAGTTTGCGGGAATCGAAACTGAAACTGACCGGTGCACTGAGCCACGACCGGCACGAAAACATCATCCAGAGCGACGAGCTGATCCTCAATTGCCCGACTCTCGCCGCTCGGCTGAACGAATTGAACCTGCCTCGATCGAATCCCGCCCTGACCTCTCTGAAACTCGCCGCGCGAGGACGCATCGAACGGCTCGGGAAGCTAATCGCCTCGACAGAATCCCGGCAGATTCCGACCGGTATGCTGAATCTTCAACTTTCAGCGACGGGAATCGAACAAGGCTCGAACCTCGTCTGGAAGGTGACTGCGGACGATCTGCAATGGCCGGAACGCGTCCAGCAACCTGCCACCCGACCTGTGTCCGAGTCTTCCTCTCAAACACCGGACTTTTCGTTGGAGTGGAGTGGGAAAGGATTGTACGCCTCGGCGGATGATGTTCTCACGATCGCGGGTAGTCGGCTGACGGCAGACGGTCTCGACTGTCGGGTCTCGGGAGAAATCAGTGAGCTCTCGACGTCTCCTTTCATCAGCCTGAGCGGCGAGCTCGACTACGAATGGGCGGTGCTGCGGAAGCTGTACCCGGAACTTACCGGTCCCGATCTCGTCCTGTATGGAAAACACAAAACTCCCGTGCGTTTGAATTATCCCTTGTCGTCGCCAGCTTCCAGGAAACCGATGTCCGGCTCGCTCGTGGTGGCCTGGGATCGGGGAGACTGGAACAGCCTTCCGATCGGTCCGGCGCAAATCACCGTCAACCTGACCCCCGACAAACTGACGATCGAACCAACTCAAGTGACCGTTTCGAGCGGTTCGGCGCGCTTCGGTCCGAGTATCAGTCGTTCTCCGCAAGGAGCCGTGTTCACGCAACCGGCGGAACGCTTACTCGATCAGGTCCAATTGACCGACGAAATCTGCCATCAGTGGCTGAAGTACGTCTCTCCAATGACGGCGGACGCGGCCCGCGTGAGTGGAACTTTTTCGGTCGATAACTCGAAGCCGCTCCGCATTCCTCTCGATCATCTGGAACAGACCACTTCCGAAGGACTGGTGATGATCCACGCCGCCAAAATGACACCGGGACCGCTGGCGATGCAGTTCATCACACTCGGCAAACAGATCGACGCCCTGCGACGCGGTACTCCTTTCGATCCGGGAACCGTCGATCCTCAGAAACCACTCATGAGCATCACGCGGCAAACGATTCCTTACAAGGTGGAAAAAGGTCGCGTCTATCACCAAGACCTCACGATGCAGATCAGTAACCTGAAAGTCACCAGCTCCGGATCGGTCGGTTTCGACGACACGCTCGATATCGTCGCCGTCATCGAAATCCCCGACCAATGGACCATTCGCGGGAAGCAGGTTCGGGCGATCTGGGGACCGGCGATTCAGATTCCGATTAAAGGCTCTTTCGCGCGGCCGCAAATGGACGGTCGAGTGATCAAATCGTTGTTGGACAAATTGGTTCGAGGAACTGTGACTAACTTCCTCGAGCAGGAACTCAACAAGCAGTTGAACAATCTATTCAAACCGAAGTGAATGGAGAGCTCTGCTTTTCCTCGAAGTTTGACGCAGCACAAAAAAGCACCCGCTGATTATCAGCGGGTGCTTTTGAATTCAATAGGACTGGCAAGCACGCTTCACGTGCTCCATCAATCAACTCGATTTATCGAGGAGATTCGACGTCCCGCTCGCTGCGAGAGAAGGCTCCCGAGGTCTTGCCGCGAGATTCATTGTCCCGTTTCGTTCGGCCTGCGTCGCGACGAGTGGTCATCACCCAGGGGATGTTCTCACCCGGACGCCAGAGTCGTCGTTGCGGTTTGTAGCCCATGTAGGACAGGAAGTCGTTCATGGTAATGACGCGGACACCCGACTGTTGAGCTTCTTTCTTGAGATCCTGAGCCAGTGTATGCACACGTTGAATTTGGGCTCGTTTCTGAGGATCGGGCTCTTTCAGCGGATCGCCGATGTCACCGAGAACCACAAATTTGAATTCGGAAGTGATTTCGTCCCCGAGGCGTTCTCCGCTCGGCAACACCTGATCTCCGACAACGCCCCCGGCGTTCCGAATTGCGGTGATCAGAATTTCCCGGTCGTCTCGTTCGTCCTGATCGATATCAAATTTGCCGACGAGGGCAAATGTTTCCGTCAGACCGGCGCGCCACAACGGGGAGTAAATGGCGTCCCCGCTGGCAATCGGACGCGAGTAATCACCTTCGTATTGGCCTTCGCTGGTAATTTTCGCACGCGACAGGCTGGGGCCGAGAACCTCGGTCACCTGAATGGAGGCTTTAATATCGGAGGTTCGACCGCCGACATTGGCGAGGTCTTTGTTGTAGACGCTAAACGTCGTTCCTTCGCGGAGTTTGTGGTCGGTTCCGAGATCGATGTAAACTTCGTTCGTATCGAAAATCACGGAAACGATGTGACCGTCGGGAACATCGAAACTCTCGTCCCGAAGATTGTTCAATTCAGCCGTCAACTGCTCGTTGGTGTCGGTCAATTTGGAAACCTGATTGTTCAGGTCGTCGACTCGAGCCTGCATATCTTCTTGAAGCTGCTCGTAATCGATTTGCAGTTGGGTGTTTTTCTGTTGCTCGGCCAGGAGTTCCTTGCGAACGCTGCCGACCGCTTCATCTTTCTCGGAGATCAGTTCCAGCTTGCTTTGTTCAGCGTCTTTGCGAGCCGTATCGTGAACGTTCTCTTTGTCCTGATAAACCTGGGCGAGATTCTGGTAATCGCTATTGATTTTGGATTTTTCGGATTCGAGGTCGGCAATCAGGCGATCCTTGGCGTTCAGTTCTTCTCGCATCCGGGCCAGTGTCTGAACGACGGTCGGCTGAGTATAAGCTCCGCCGAATTCCTCCATTTTGGCGTTTGTGAATCCGATCACTGTGTTTACTTCCCGATCGTTTTCGACACCCACGTCATCCAGAGTCGCTCCCAGCGTATTTTTCAACGCCGTGATTTGATCCAGATAGTTGCGGGAATTGCTTTTGGCGGTGGTCGCTTCCGCTTTCGCCGTTTCCAGGTCGGCGGATTGTTCGCTGTAGCTGCGATACATCATGAACGTCGACACCATGAAGATCAGCATCAACATCGCGCAGATAATCAGTCCGATGTGGACGCCCGTCATTTTTCCCGAGGCCATAGTACTTCCCCTGTAAGGTCAGTCAGCAATTGATTGGATTGCAAGGAGTGATTCCGCCAGAAAGCCGGAGTGATTCGATAAGAAATCTCGTTCAGGACCGGTGTGGACGGATCTGGATAACCATGATCGATCCTTCAATTTCCCGATTCCCGAATCCTTGAGTGGTTCTTATCAGTCTAAAACGTTCGATTCTCAAGTCAAGAAGTAACCAGACCTTGTGCGGATTCGGAACAAACTCCCTCTCTCGCGCCCCTAAAATCGGTCCCACTGGAGATCTCAGCCGTTTCTGTTCGGAAAAAGACCTCCCGACCCAGCGTGGCATCGTCACGCCCGAGCCGACATAATGGGAACACACATAACAGTTTCGGCCATCCGGAAGTTCGTCAATAGATGTCGATAAACTGTTCTGTTTGTGCGGGTTATACAAATCCTTACGACTCTGTCGCATTCATTGTTTGAAGAATCGGAAATCTGTCCGTCATGGCTGATGAAACCCTCTATCTCATCGACGTTTACAATCTCATCTTCCAGGTGTTTCACGCCATTCCCCCGATGACCGGACCGAAAGGACAACCGACGAACGCTGTCTTTGGATTTACCCGCGATTTGATGAAGCTCCTCGACAAGCACCCCAGTCATCTGGTGTGTGCGATGGATATCTCCGGTCCCGGCGTCCGCAACGATATTTACGAGGAATACAAAGCGAACCGTTCCGAGATGCCGGAAGACCTGCGGCCGCAGATCCCGCTCATCGAAGAAGTGATCGAGGGACTGAACATTCCCGCCGTCTCCTGTTCGGGATGGGAGGCGGACGATGTTATCGCGACGCTCGCTCGCCGCGCCGTCGAAGCGGGGATGAATGTCTGTATTGTCACCAGCGACAAAGACAACCGACAACTGATCGGCCCCAAAGTCCGGATGTATAACGCGCGGAAAGATACCTATCTCGACGAGGAAGGGTTAATGAAGGACTGGGGCATCCGCCCCGATCAGGTGATCGACTATCAGGCTCTCACCGGCGACTCCGTCGATAATATACCCGGCGTGCCGCTCGTCGGTCCCAAGAAAGCCAAAGCACTCATCGACGAATTCGGCAAGCTCGACGAGATTCTCGCCAACGCCGACCAGGTCTCCGGCAAGAAGCTGAAAGAAAATCTCGTCAACTTCGCCGACCAGGCGCGCATCAGCCGCGAGCTGGTGACGCTCAATCAAGATCTTCCGCTGGACTTCGATCTGGAAACCGCGCGGGTCCACGAACCGAATCGCGAGAAGCTGTTGACGCTGTTCCAGGATTTGGGTTTCCGACGACTGACCGAACAGATGCAGTCCGAACTGGCGGGTGAGAAACCCCAGGAAAAAATCGAGCGGACGTGGGAGCAAATTGATACCGCCACCAAATTCCAGAAATTCCTCAAGGAACTCCGGAAACAGAAGAAGTTCTGCGTCGATCTCGAAACCACCAGTCTCGATGCCCGCTCCGCCGAGATTGTCGGCTGGGCGCTCAGTTGGAAAATCGGGCAAGGGTATTATCTCCCGGTGCAGGGACCGACCGGACAGAAGACACTAGATCCGCAGGAAGTCGCCGACGCGCTCGCTCCGCTTCTCGCCGACCCCGACATTACGATCGTCAACCAGAACATCAAATACGACATGATCGTGATGAAACGAATCGGTCTCGACGTTCACGGTCTCGGGGTTGATCCGATGGTGGGGGATTACCTGCTCGATGCGGGGGCCCGCAGCCATTCGCTGAATACGCTCGCCGAAAAGTATCTCGATCATCGCATGATCCCGATCAGCGATCTGATCGGGAAAGGCAAAAAACAGAAGCAGATGTTCGAAGTCGATGTTAAAAAAGCGGCCGAGTACGCCGCCGAAGACGCCGATATCTCGTTCGAACTCGCCGGCATTATCGAACAGAAACTCAAGGACGAAGACCTCTACGATCTCTATTGGGATCTGGAACGACCGTTGATTCATGTCCTCGCCGATATGGAGTTCCTCGGCATTCGCGTCGATCCCGACGAACTCAAACAGCAGAGCGAGGAACTCGGCGGGCGGCTCGAAGTCTTGATGCACGAGATTTACGAACTGGCCGAGGAAGAGTTCAACATCGATTCCCCGAAACAGTTGCGGGTGATCCTGTTCGAGAAACTGGGCCTCCCCGTCCAAAAGCGAACCAAGACCGGACCGAGTACCGATCAGGAAGTGCTCGAAACGCTCGCCGCGATGCACGAACTTCCCGAAAAAATTATCGAGCACCGACAGCTTTCTAAACTGAAGGGGACCTATCTCGACTCACTACCCGAGCTGATCAATCCGGAGACCGGTCGCATCCACGCTTCTTTCAATCAGGTCGTCGCGGCCACCGGACGTCTCTCGTCCAGCGATCCCAACCTGCAGAATATTCCGATCCGCCGCGAGGAAGGACGCCGCATCCGGAAAGCGTTCCTCCCCGGCGAAGACGACTGGCAACTTCTCTGTGCCGATTATTCGCAAATCGAACTCCGGATGCTGGCCCATTTCAGTGGCGACCCGGAATTGGTCAAGGCGTATCAGGAAGGGCTCGACATTCACACCGCCGTGGCGGCGGAGGTGTTCAACGTCGAACCGGAGGAGGTCAATAAAGACGAGCGACGGATCGCGAAGGCGGTCAACTTCGGCGTGATCTACGGACAGTCCCCCTTCGGTCTCGCCAAAGCGCTCGGCATCCCGCAACAGGACGCCGCCGAATTCATCGACAACTATTTCGCCCAGTTCTCTCGCGTGGAAGAGTTCCTGCTGGAACTGCTCAAAGACTGCGAACGCAAAGGGTACGCGGAAACGATTCTCGGACGCCGACGCGAAATTCAGGGAATTCGCCAACTCGAAGGACGACAACGCAACATGCCGGAACGAACGGCGATCAACACCGTCATCCAAGGCTCTGCCGCTGATTTAATCAAGCAGGCGATGCTGAATGTCTCTGCGAAACTGAAAGAGTCGCCCGAACTGGGCAGCATGTTATTGCAGATTCACGATGAACTGGTCTTCGAGTGCCCCGGCGATCAGGTTGAAACACTGGCGGCTCTCGTCAAAGAGGAGATGGAGTCGGCGATGGAACTGGATGTGCCGTTGGTGGTCGATCTCGCCGCCGGCCCGAACTGGTACGATCTGGAGACAGTTTGAGTGAGTGATCGTGGATCGCCAATAGCCCTGCCGCGCAAGCGGCGGGGGCCAAGTTGTTTTCGATTTTTGATTGGTGATTTTGGGAAGACAATTTATGTAGGGCTTATGTAGGACATGCTCCCGCATACGTTCCTGGTAAAAGACTCACGCGGCGACGCCGTGAAAAAAGAAAAGGAACACTCATTTCCGCTAATCATCACTGATCAGAAAGGCGGGGCCGGATTAGGGAATATCAGCGTCGATCAGTGTTTCTGTTTTTGAACCAGACTGAACACTCAAAACTGAAAACTGTTTCGATGACCGTGGATGACTCGGATTTTCCCAAAGTGTCTCGCGAAGAGACGCAGCGACGCCGAGAAACAGGAACGGGAAGTCTGGTCTCAACTCGCACCCGCAGGATGAGAAGATTCTTGTGACGAAGTCACAAGACGACTCATCATGAACGACCAAACAAGTGAGTCACGTGCCTCAGCAGATTCCGCCCTCAGGATGTCAAACATCTTGTCGCTGTCGCGACCCAGCCGAGTCCGGCTGGGCCACCCCGCGAATTGAACGGCGAGAAAATACCCGGCATCGAGTTGAAGCTGATCGGTACGCCGTTCGTCTGAATCGGGTCGAGCTACACTGCTTCTTTTACACGGATCTCGTCCGGGATTCAGAGTATTGAGCAGTCTTAGCCTGTCGTAATCGAATGGATTTGGTTTGGGCTGATATTTTTGACAGAAATAGTTTTATACTCTGCACTCATAGTTTAGCCACTCTGGTCGATTTCCAGTGTCGATAAATTCCTGGCATGCATCCAATACTCGGCTTTTTTGTAAGCATTGCTCTGGAGAAGCTGGAGAATATTCGTCGATGCCAAGTCGTATTCTAATATCTTCTGAGGCATCACTGATGTAGTTCAATTGATCAAAAGCACGATGTTCATTTGCTTCAGCATCATAGAACATTAAAACTGCGAAGTCCTCAATCCAACGAATTGTGAAACAATATAATACGCTCCAGTGGTATTCACCAGGGATAAATATTCGACTCCACCATCGCCTTCGCGTCTTTCCGAAATATTTGAAAACAGCAAGTTCACCATCTTGCTGATGCATAATCTGTTCAACATACTCCTTCAGCTGATCTGAATTATCAAAGAATATTGGGTCTGTATCTTCAGTTTCAGTAGCCCATTTGAAGCTATCGTTGGTGATATCTGAATTCATTTATCTATGCTCTGTTGTATAGAGTTAGGTCTTGGAGCTGTACCCTACTTTCAGAGTTCAAGGAGAACTTTCGTCACTATCCTGAATAAGACCTCCAAAAAAAACTGTGATTGGATTTATTATTCCGCTGAATTGAGTGAGGTAGCCACCACGAAATAACCATTCATAAGGACGACCCCACTTAGCGTACTTGTTCATAATTGTGGAGTTCAAATAACGGCTTGTAGGGAGATAGTTGAAACCGGCATTGATCAAAGGTCTTAAACTGGGCAAATATTTTTCTAATCTTTGAGGAAATAATGCATGGTGTAAATGCGGCCCGTTAATTCGAGATTTACCATACCATTTTGTCCAGTTAGGAGAAATTGTGGACTTGAAGTTGCGAGTATCCCAAAAGTATCGTCTTATCCCATTTCTCAGACCACCTTGAGATGAAGCCATAATATTGGCTGCACCATTGCCAAATAGCATCAGTAAGCTGTGAATTTCACCAGTCATTTGTCCCCAAAAATATGCATTTGATTCGTAGTCTACATTATCGTAACCCAAGATTTTGCGAGTATAACTGGTTAATCCGAAGGAAAGCGAGTCTCCCCATCCAGCGAAAAAGTCATTGGATTGCTCGAAGGTATCTCCACTTGTACCTCCAAACCAGGCAATATAGCTTTCCCATTCCTCGTCGCTTATGTCAGCAAGTACTCCGCCGCCAATCATTGAAATAGCAATATTTGAAACCGGGCTGCCTACTCCCATGATGGTCCCGATTTCCTCCAGAGCCGGGTGACATGCTCTCGCTTGCGTGAGCATGCCTGTTGTCGCCTCTTATGCCGGGTGCCACTGGCATTTTGCCAGTGCCGTGCAGAAAGGTCCGAAGAAATGCTTGCTCTCGTGGGGATGACAATCGACAATTGGTGTCAAAATCCTCCCAAAGCAATGTCTCATGAGACCTCCTCATCAAAAACAAGTCAAGCACTTTCATGACCCAGGTGACCTGCACGAACTCACCTTCTCGACCTATCGTCGGCAGCCATTTCTGACGAATGATCTATGGCAATCCTGGCTGGCCGAACACATCGATCAAGCTTGTGAGTCTCAACGAAGCCGACTGATTGCCTTTGTCTTCATGCCGGAACATGTCCATCTTCTGATTCTTCCGGAGCAACCCGATCCCAAAACGATTTCCCGATTTTTAGCTGGCGTCAAACGTCCGGTTTCCGTCAAAGTCAAACAGGCATGACAGGAGTCGGAGAGTCCTTTGCTGCAAAAACTCACCCTCCAGGAGAGACCAGGCAAAACCGTGTTTCGTTTTTGGCAGGAGGGTGCTGGCTACGATCGAAACCTGAACCGGGAGCAGACAGTGATGTCAGTCATCGATTATATTCACGAGAATCCTGTCCGTCGTAAGTTGGTGGAACGAACGTCTGACTGGAAGTGGTCGAGTGCCAAATGGCATCAAACGAACGGCCAGATTGTTGATTCTGATCATCCAGAAATCCAACATCTCCCGTCTGAATATTTTGTCCGTGATAGTCAGAATCGAATCAGATCGGACGGCTGAAGAGCACTCACACTGGCGAGACGCCAGTGGCACCCGGCGCAGAGGCGCGGCGGCGCAGAGAGAATAGGATCAAAATTCGACGCCCGCCGTAAGCCGACGTGAAGGAAACGCTTCTTCTCGCGCCCTCGGCCTTACTCCGAGCTCATCGCTCGGCGGCCTGCAGTTACGCAAGTCGGCATGAGCGACGTTGAGTGTTTCTTACGGGACTTTCGCTCGCCGTCTGCCTGGAAGAGTGGTGACGACGAACCCATTTCTATTCAACGTCGTTCAGTACCTGTGTTGACCAACATGGATGATCGCGTCGCTTCGAGTTTGTTTGATTGAAGAGTTTTGCATGCCCACGCAAGCGAGGGCATGGCACCAAAATTGTTGAATCGGCAGCCGTGTCGCCCGGGCTGCCGTTTCCGTGACAGGTTCTTGAGTAGGAACGCCTTCAGTCTTACACTGAAATTACGACTGACACGAGATCTTTTCTGAAGGAAGAACCGATGGCTCAAGCGGCTCGACTGTGGATGATTATCCTTTTTCTACTCCCGTTTGCCTCCTCGGTGACGGAGCTACCGGCGGCGGAGAAGCCGAACTTTCTGTTTCTCTTCGCCGACGATCAACGGGACGACAGCATCGCCGCCTACGACAACCCGCATATCAAAACCCCCTCGATCGATTCGATCGTCGAACGGGGATTCAGTTTCAAGCGGGCATATTGCATGGGTTCGATGCATGGAGCGGTCTGTCAGCCGTCGCGGGCGATGTTGATGTCGGGACGCACTCTGTATCACGTGGACCTGCAGCTCAAAAAGGAACCGTTGATGCCCGAGACTCTGGGGAAGGGGGGCTACGCCACCTTCGGAACCGGGAAATGGCATAACGGGCAGGAGTCTTTCAAGCGGGCGTTCGATTACGGCGAGAACGTCTTCTTCGGCGGCATGTCGAATCATACGCAAGTCCCTCTCAAAGATGTGGCCCGTGACGGCACCGTCACCGACAAAGGAACGGAGAACGGTTTTTCGAGTGAGTTGTTTGCCGACGCGGCGATCAACTTTCTGAACTCGGCTCCCGAGGATAAACCCTTTTTCGCCTACGTTTCTTTCACCTCTCCCCACGATCCGCGACAACCGCCGAAAGATTACGCGGAGATGTATTACCAGAACCTGCCTCCGCTCCCCGGAAACTTTATGCCCCAGCACCCGTTCTTTAACGGCTGGATGACGGGGCGGGATGAGTCGCTCGCCGGGTGGCCCAGAACGCCCGACGTCGTCCAACAGCAACTCGCCGAATACTACGGCATGATCACACATATGGACGTCCAGATCGGTCGTATCCTCGCCGCACTGGAAGAAACCGGACGCGCCGACAACACCTACATCATCTACACCGCCGACCATGGGTTGGCGGTCGGAAGTCACGGTCTGCTGGGGAAACAGTCGGTCTACGAACACAGCATGGGGACGCCGCTGATCATCGCGGGACCGGGAATCGAAAAGGATTCGAGCGACGCGCTCGTTTATCTGCTCGATCTGTTTCCGACGGTCACGGATCTGGCGGGCGTGGAAACTCCTGAGAGCGTGGAGGGGAAGAGTCTGGTGCCGATTATTGAAAGTGAGCAGGAGTCTGTCCGCGAGACACTTTATACCACCTACGAGACTTACATGCGGGGACTGACCGACGGTCGCTGGAAACTGATTCGCTATCCGCACATTAACTACACGCAGTTATTCGATTTGCAGAACGATCCGCTCGAACTGCACAACCTCGCGGGAAACTTCGATCAGATCGACCGCGTGAATCGGATGATGGCGGAATTGAAAGAGTGGCAAAAGAAGACGGACGACAAGACGCCGCTCACGTCCGAAAACCCCGTTTCCGCCGAAATCGACCTGACCGGTCGCAAAAGAAATCCGGACAGGCACCAGCCAAAATGGATTATCGAAAAATACTTCGGCAACGATTGAGAATGCCGGGAGGCTTTGGTTCGCTCCGTCACTCTCTGAGCAATTATGTTAGCATGAAAGAGTACGGTCCCAATTGTCGTTGGTAATCTGAGAGAGTGACATCAATATGAACGAATCATCAAACGAACCAGCCACACCACCGGTCAGCCCTCCTCCCGATTCGGCAGAACCGACCGGCAACATGACGGAAGCCCAACGTGGGGAAAAACGACGGGGATTTTTCATCCACCTGATCGTCTATGTGCTGGTGATCGGTGGACTGGCCTATCTCGATTTTAGTCGATCTCCGGAAGGCAAAGATCATTGGGTGCAGTGGCCTGCGATGGGTTGGGGGATCGGGATTTTCTTTCACGGGTTGGGCGTTTTTCTCGATTCCCGAAAGAAATAAACGCAACGCTCAGCGTGGCTGCTGCAATTCGATCAGCAGATCGACGATCTGTCTGGCGGCATCCGGTTTCGCCTGGGAACGCATCGCCTTCCGCATCTCGGAAAGAGGTTCCGTGAGTCGTTTTTCAATCGCATCAACGAGGGCTAACGTCTCTTCGGTTTCGGAAGTTTGAGAGACGATGCTGGCGGCTCCCGTTTCTGCAAACAGTTGCGCATTTTTCAATTGATGGTCGCCCACCGAATTGGGATAGGGAATCAGAATTGCGGGAACTCCAGCGCAGGCCAGCTCGGCGAGGGTCGTCGCTCCCGCACGGGAGATGACCAGGTCCGCTTGTCGATACAATGTCGGCAACACTTCGAAGAACGGCTCGGCGATGGATGAGAAGCCTCGCTCACGATACTTCTCACGAATCATCTCGCAATCCAAATCACCGGTTTGATGAATAATCTGTCGGCTGTTGAGTTCATCGCCGAGAGCCTCGACTGCGGAGAGCCACATCCGATTCACGGCCTGCGCTCCCTGTGAGCCGCCGAGAATGAGAATCGTCTGGACACCCTCCCTTCTGGTCTCTCGACCGAGGAGGGCTTGTATTTCTTTGCGGACCGGATTGCCGGTCACCTGATGTTTTTCAGGATTGCCTCCCGTGGGAAGAGATTGCTGAAACGCGTGACAAACTTTGGTCGCCCGTCTTTGGAGCCAGCGATTCGCACGTCCCATGACGGTATTCTTTTCGGGAAGGAGGGTCGGAATCTTCAGCCGTTGAGCGGCACGAACGACGGGCACGCTGGCGAATCCTCCGAGTCCGATGACGACTTCCGGTTGAGTTGTGAGAAGAATCTTTTTTGCCGCCTGGCGGGCTTTTTCATAGCTCCATAAAAAAGAGATCGGAGCACGTTTCAAATCGGCGGAGGAGCGAACGGGGAGTGACTCGTGACGGATGCCGGCTTCCCGGAGGATTCGTTTTTCGAGACCTCGTTCGGAACCGACGAATAAGGGTGTCAAATCCGGGAAGCGCCTTTTTAATTCCTCAACCAGCGCCAGACCGGGGAAAAGATGTCCTCCCGTGCCGCCTCCCGTGAAGAGAATTCGCTTTAAGTCCGCCACTTCCTGCTCCTGATCTCTGAGAGCCAGTCTTCAGAATAACGAAACAGAATAACGGAACGCGACGGAAGAAACAGTCTCGGGAAGGGTGGGAAGTCGATGCGGACAACACATCCTCATCGACTTCCCGAATCCCTCTCTCCCTAACGCTTCATCGTATTTTGAGGCTCGCCATGCCGACGATGGCGAGTAACGCCGCACCGATCCAGAACCGGACGACGATTTTGATTTCATGATCCCCTTTGAACAGAAAATGATTGTGCAGTGGGCTGCATCGAATCAGTCGGCGTCCCGTCATACGAAACCAGCCGACCTGAAAGATCACGCTTAACGTTTCGATGACGAAAATTCCGCCGATCACGACCCACAGGATTTCCTGTCGAGTGACGAGAGCAGAGAAAGCAAGTAGCGCGCCAATCGCTAAAGAACCGGTATCTCCCATGAAAACTTGCGCCGGATAGCAGTTAAACCACAAAAAGCCCAGCATGGCCCCCACCAGTGCTCCCAGCAAAATTGCAATTTCTCCACTGCCGGGAATGTAAGTAATACTCAAATAGGACGAGAGTACTTTATGACCGGCAAGATAGGCAATCGCGGCAAAGGCAGCTCCCGACATCAAAGAACATCCCGTCGCCAAGCCATCCAGACCATCGGTCAGATTGACGGCGTTCGAGGATCCCACCAGCACCAGGAGAGCCCAGAGGATAAAACCCACTCCCAGGTATAAGCCGTTATTTCCCAACGGCCAGATCAACTCGAGCCCGCGAGGAACCGACGAAAGTTCGAAGTACAGGAATCCCGAAATGATGGCAGCGAGCAGCGCCTGGACGGCGAGCTTCTGTCTGGCTCGGAGTCCGTTGCGGGTGGTGCTCAACTTGGTCCAGTCGTCAATGGCTCCCAGCGTGGCGAAGCTGATCACGGTGAAGAGCCCCAACAGCGTGAAATGATTCGATAAGTCTCCCCACAAGAGGATCGCGATGACCAGCGAAGCGACAATGAAGAGACCTCCCATCGTCGGGGTCTGGTCTTTATCGGCCTGGAGTTCGTTCAGGTGCTCCGAGTCGCTGGCGATCCGTTCTTTGCAGCGGCGTTTCAACCAGCGAATGGCGAAAGGACCGAGGAGCAACGACATCAGAAACGCCGTGACGCTCGCCAAGGCGATACGTACAGTCAGAAAGACGCGCGAGTCGCCGGTCGAATAGAATTCCAGTTGCTCCAGGAGTGGAGCAAAGTGATCCAGTAACCAGAGGAGCATTGCGGGAGGCCCAAAGGTTGATAAGGGAGACTTCTCGAGGAGGGGAGACGGACGGGGGTGTATCATCGCCTGCCGAGACGTCTTGTCCCGGCAGGCGATCGTTATGATTTCGTCGCCAAGCCACATCTGGAGTGATCGACCCAAATAATCACTTGATCCACATGCTATGAAGGCTCCTGTTTCATCCATGAAACATCGCGTCGGATCCCCGCAAACCCAAAACGCAGGGCAACGAAATCACGATTGATTTGTTTGTAGTCTTCTTCTCCTTGAGTCAGGCGGCTTTTCGGGCCGTCCGGTTTGATTGATTGTTTTGTAACTCGGCAAGTTCGGTCAGGATGTCGAGCGTCCGCTCCATCTTCATCGCTCGCGAACCTTTCGCGAGGAGGACGTCTCCCGGCTGCAACCAGCAATCCAGGAGGACTTCCATGATCTCGAAAGAAGGGCAGACCGCGATCTGATGACCGGGCATTCCCGCGTGACTCGCGGCGGCGGCAACCGTCTTCGCAAAGTCTCCGTGGGCGATCAGAAAATCAATGTCCGACTCCGCGATCGTGTGGCCGAGATGTCGATGATAGGCAACCGCCGACTCCCCCAACTCCAACATGTCGCCGACGACCAGAATTCTGCTCGCTGACGAATCGGGCCATTCCGATAACAACCGGCAAGCGGCGTGCATCGATCGGGGTGAGGCGTTGTAGGTGTCGTCGATCACGGTCCAGGGACCGATTTCTGTGGCCGCACATCGCCCGGAGCCCGGCGTGAAGCTGGAAAACCCGCTTTGAACCTCTTCCACTTCCATACCCAGCTCTGAGGCAATGGCGACTGCGATGGCCGCCGCGTTGAGGAAGTGACGACCGCAGACGGGAAGGTGTAATTGTTGTCCGTTGATTTGAAAATTCATCCCGTCGGCAGTCATCTCGACCGCTTCGATCCGGAAGTGGTTTTGAGGACCGAATCCACACAGGTAAAACGGTTTCTCGAGCGTCTCGGAATATTCCAGCAGCCGAGGATCGTCGCCGTTCAGCACGACAAATCCACTCTCGCTTAAGGTGTCGATCAACTCACACTTCGATTCGAGAGTCCTCTCCAAAGACCCGAAGCCGGAAAGATGAGCTTCCGCGATCGACGTGATGACGGCCACTTCATGTTCGGCGATTTTCCCCAGTTGGGCGACTTCGCCGGGAGCGGAGGCACCAACTTCAATAACGGCGAACTCGTCCTCCTCACTCATCGAGAGCAGGCTGAGAGGGACGCCGAACTGATTGTTAAAGTTTTGCGGGCTTTGAACACCGCGGTAATGTCCCGAGAGGACGGTATGGATCATGTTCCGCGTCGTCGTTTTCCCCACAGATCCGGTCACGCCGATCACCAGCCCTGATTGACGACGACGATACCAGTTTCCAAATGCTCCAAGTGCCGTGATGGTGTCGTCGACGATGATTTGAGGGAGCGATTGTTGTAGGGGTTGGCTGACGACCGCCGCGACGGCTCCTCGCTGGAAAGCATCCGCAATAAAATGATGTCCGTCCTCATTCTCTCCGCGCACCGCCCAGAAAAGATCGCCCTCGCGACATTTCCGAGAATCGAGTTGTACGGAATGGAAGGTCACGTTCGGACATTCTCCATGAGGATGTTGTCGTCCATCGACGGCGGAAACAAGTTGTGCGAAGGAAAGAGGGGTCATCAGAGGTGCGACGATGCTGCGGAGGGGAGGGAAGGGGAGGAGGTACGTTCGAGACAATCACGAATCACCTGACAGTCATCGAAAGGAATCACTTCAGCTCCGATGTGTTGTTCTTTTTCATGACCTTTACCGGCGACGAGAACCACGTCCCCGGCGGAGGCGAGGCGAACGGCTCGATCGATGGCTTTCCGCCGATCGACTTCGCAGTGAACGTTCTGGGAGGAGTCGGTCAGCCCCTCTTGGATGTCGGCGATGATGGCGTGAGGATCTTCCGAGCGAGGATTGTCGCTGGTGATGATCGTGACATCGGCCTGACGGGAGGCCTGACCCATCAACGGGCGTTTGGCTCGATCGCGGTCTCCACCCGCTCCAAAGACCAGAATAATGCGTCCGGAGCTCAGACGACGGAGGTGGGCGATACTTTGTTCGAGAGCGTCGGCGGTATGGGCATAATCCACGAAACAGGAAACGCTGCGCTGATGATCGACCAGTTGGAGTCGTCCCGGAATGCACCGCAACCGCGACAGTCCGCGCTGGATGGCTTCCGGTGATATTTCCCATCGCAGTGCGATGGCGATCGCCGCCAGGCAGTTGGAGACCTGATGACGTCCAATGAGTGGCGTCGAAAAGAGGAGTTCTTCCTGTTGCCACGTGACCGAGAATCGGCTCCCGCGTAGCGATTCTTCCAGGATCACGCCTTTGATCTCCGCCGCTAAATGGAGACCGTACGTTATGATGTGAGGGTGTGACACGAAACCCGCGGCTTCCTGTGCTCCTGGGTCGTCGGCGTTCATCAACATCATTCCGCTTTCCCGCAGATAGCGAGAGAGCGAAGCTTTGGTTTTCACATACGAATCCCGATCCTTGTGGTAATCGAGGTGGTCGTGGGTCACATTGGTGATGACCGCCGCGTCGAGTTCACACCCCGCGAGTCGTTGCTGGTGGAGTGCGTGGCTGGAAGCTTCGAGCACCGCGTAACGACTTCCACTTTGTCTGGTTTGTCGCAGCAAAGTCTGGATGACATCCGCGGGCGGAGTCGTCAGTGTCGCCGGGAGGATATTGAGGCTGTCGTCGTACTCAATGGTCCCCAGCATGCCGCAACCACCCAGGGAGGATTGGACGATCGACCGCAGAATCCAGCTCACGCTTGTCTTGCCGTTCGTTCCGGTGACGGCGGCTACTTTCAGGGAACGGCTGGGGTTTCCAGCCAAAGCGGATTGAATTTTCCCGTACGCTTCCCGCGCACAGGGAACGATGACTTGCGGCAAACCTTGTGAGTGGACCGGTTTCTCGGTGATCAACACCGCTGCCCCACGCCCAATGGCGTCCGGAATGAAGTCGGCTCCATCCTGGTGGTTGCCGGGAATGGCGACAAATGCCGCGCCGCGTTCGATGGTCTGGGAATCGCAGGCGCAGGAAATGACTTTGACGTCGGCGCAACCGCTGTAACTGGCGAGGGGAAACAGCGTTTTTAATCTGACGGGGCGCACGCCGGGCGAGGTTCCCAGAGAATCACCAGTAACGGGGTACTCGCTCATGGTGTGGTCGCATGTCAGAGGAGTGAAAAGTGGATCGAGCGCATCCGGGGAAAGGAAATTGGAAGGCTCGGAAGGACTCCCGAACGGGAGGTGTGGGAATTCTGTCGATTTGCTCGATCCGGTCAAGCACGGTTCCTTAGCAATTGACGCCGATTTGTAAGTGTTACATCGATTGGTCCGTGGTTTGTTGTCAGTTGTTTGTGGAGAAACTGGGAAATAGAGAATAGAAGCTCGCCGGGGCAAGTTCACACCAAGCCAGAGGAACGTGAGCGATTATTGAAGTTCGGCCAGGTCATCGGTCCTGCGATCGAGGATGACCGATCCCAAACGTCAACCGGCTCCGAACGTGTTGAATCAGGATTTCACAGCGACGGCTCTCAATCAGAAATAGGTGGCCGACATCACCTACCTGCCGACCCGTTGCTGGGAAGTCGGCACATTCTTCGGCGGCTGTCTGAAACGAATGTCGCAATGTATAGAATCCGCGACGCGCATTGATTCCCAATGTCTTCAACAGACCGCAGAAGCTGGGGGACGAAGGCTGGGTTGCCTATCCGCATCCCCAGGTCATCTTTCAATATTAAGACGGCCACACGGGCGAACTCGACGACGCGGAAGCAATCTCGCTCGATCACAGAGTGAGTGTCAGGAAGTCACACGGTACTCGATCAAGAATGCCGGCTTGCCGGTGATCCCTCAGAAGAATCTTCGACACACAGTCGCTACGATCCTACTCGGGCGAAAGTGGCCGCTAAAGACCGTTTCCAATCTGCTGGGGCACTCGAACATCCAGACGACAGCCAACTTCTACGGCCAATTCACTGATGGGATTCATTCCGAGGCAGTGGCTGATTGGAACTCCGCAATCACGCCTAAAGGCTGCGCAATGGCTGCGCCGGAACGAAAAAGCGACTCCCCGGAATCTTCCGAGAAGTCGCAAGGTGTTACTGAGTAACACAATGGGGCTGACAGGAATCGAACGGGATTCCGTAACTGACTGTGACAGCATCGACTTACAATAATTGACCGAATCGGGCGCTGCAATATCCGGTGCAGTTGGTCCTGATTCGTGCCAGTATGACAGCCGATTGCAACGCATCATCGATGCCTGGCCGACACTCTCTGAAACAGTCCGGGATGATCTGTATCGACTGGCCAGCGAAGCCAATCAACCGCCTGTACCGAGGAAGGGGTGAGCATATGGCGGACGATCTGCAACCGGTTCTCGGTGCGATTGAAAGAGAGGATCGGGAAAGATCCCGGATGATTCAGGAACTGATCGACGATCCCGACGCGGAACTCAGGGAGGTCATCGACGAAATCGAGAGGCAGGACCGGGCAATCAATCAAATGATCGGGGAACTATTAGCGGAAGATTCGCCCGGACAGATTGAATGAACATGCTTCCGCAGCTTCTCATGTACTGCACAAAATAGACAATAAACAGTTGAATCGGTGATCGGTTTCCTTTACGGATCTATGGGTGAGTTTCAGCTAAAGGAGATCTTGCCATGAAGCATATCTTGTTCACAATTCCTTTGTGCCTGTTTGTTTTTGTAGGATATGGATTTGGTTTTGTAAAACCATCGCCGCCGGAAGGTGACGAACTGAAAAATGCGGTTAAATCAGTCGATCGTACCTACGGCTCGAAAATCAAACGTGCGAGAAAACTAACTGAAATCAGCGAGTTGGCGGAACGGCTCAAAAGCGAAGCTGACGAAGAGAACAATTCGGCACGGCAGTATGCTTTGATGATCGCAAGCCGAGATCTGTATATGAAGGCGGGGAATTTTCAAGAAGCCCTGCGATTGGTAGAGCAATTAGGTTCAACTTTTGAACTCAACTCTACATCGATCAGGGATGAGGTACTGGCAGAAGCCGCCCGGTTTAGATCGGTTGATCCCATCTCACGCTGGATGCTTTCATTCACTTTCCACAATGCAATCCGTGAAGCTCTTCTGGGTGAAGATGATCGAAAAGCAAATGAACTCGCAGAACTGGCTGAGAAATCGGCCAGCATGTCGGGGAACAGAAAACTAGTGGAGTTTGCAAGGGATGATTTGGAGACGGTCGAATCGCTTGTGGATAACGACGCAGAGAAGGAAAAGATCGATCAAGCGTTTCCCGAGTTGAACTCCAAGCTTGAAGTGAGAGGCACGGAAGGATTCCCTGATTTGAAACGGGCAAAGGAGGTCGGACGGGATCCGCATAAAGGGATCAGTGGGGCAGACGACGCTCTGAATGTGTATTTTCTGAAGCTACAAACTCCAGTGAATATCAATGATCTCTTTTTGATGATCAATGGCCAGATGACGCATTTAGGTAGGGGGACAAGCTTGGGGAAGATTTCAGCCAGCCTCGATGGAGAACAATGGTTTCCGGTCGGAGAGTGGGATACGGAATCCTGTCTACTGGCTGCAAAGCGAAAAAACCTCTGGGGGATCAAGCTGAGCGGTCCCGAAATGCTGGAGATTAAGAAAATTGCGGTCAAATTTGATTACACCAAAGGATCCGACCGATTCGAGGTCTTCCAAGTGACCGCCGTTCGATAACAACGCTTAATCGATTCACTTGAGACCACAGCTTGAGGAGTGATCTGTAATGGCTTCAGACCCTGACGATTTTTATGCAAACATGCCAGACAATCGGAAGTTTAAGGATACGGAGCGAATGATTGAAGAGGGAGCGAAAATCAAAAGTGGAGGCCAGAGTCTTCACAAGAAGAGTTCCCAGCCAGAGAAGGGCGGATCATTTAATGGGGCGGCAGCGGCAATGAGTTTCATTATGCCTGGACTCGGGCAGGTCTACAAAGGCCAAGTTTGGTCCGGTCTGGCTTTCTTTTTCGGTTCCATCATCGGGTTCTATTTATTGGTTGTTCCCGGATTCATTGCGTGGATCGTAGGTGTCTTTCACGCTGGCATGAGTGGGAATAGCGAATAAACTATTACAGGAGCGGAATAGGGTAGCTCCCGAAAACCCGCATCACCACCGGCTTCCCGCCTTCTATTCTCGGTGATCGCGAAAGGTGATCGCATGTCTGACCAATTTGATCGTATCCGCAAACAAAGGCGAGCACCGCGCAAGTCGCACAAGAAATCATCTGACAATGGAATACTGAAAGCCTGGCTTTTCATGGGGGGAATCATGATTGTGGCCCTGCTTGTAGTCACGCAAATCGAACACAGCCCACCGGGACCACCAAGCCGCGAAGAGAAAATCGAAGATTCATTCAGTACTTACGACGGATCGCACCGCGAACTGGTGAAGATGATCAAAGACCGTATGAATGATCCCGACTCATTCGAGCACGTAGAGACTAAATACTGGGACAAAGGTGATCACCTGCTGATTTATATGAAATTCCGCGGTCGAAATAGTTTCAACGCTGTGATTACCGATGAGATCCTGGCCAAAGCCGACACTGAGGGCAATGTGTTCGAGATCATCGAATAGGCCACTGCTGTGAATCTGCCGGCAATATTGAAACCCACTCCCATTTGGGAAAAGGCACTTCGGTCGTGCTCTCCACTTGTGCATTAAGAAATGACATTCCGTGGTAAAGGCAAATCAGGGAAAAGTATTCGTTCTTTGGCTCAAGAAACGGATTCGCAGAAACCGTGAAGTGCCTGTCGTGATCAAGAATTGTTGAGCCGTCCATCAGATTTCCAATTGTTGCGCAATGGCTGCGCCAGACGAAAAAAGCGACTCCCCGGAATTTTCCGAGAAGTCGCAAGGTGTTACTGAGTAACACAATGGGGCTGACAGGAATCGAACGGGATTCCGTAACTGACTGTGACAGCATCGACTTACAATAATTGACCGAATCGGGCGCTGCAATATCCGGTGCAGTTGGTCCTGATTCGTGCCAGTATGACAGCCGATTGCAACGCATCATCGATGCCTGGCCGAGGCTGTCGGGAGAGATTCGAGCGAAGATCATGGGGCTAATTTGATCTCTCACCTATGAAATGATCGTTTTGGTTCTTCTTAGACTAGTTAAGCCCTAATTCTCTTATCGTCTTTATTGGCAAATACAAATGATTCTCATCGTCCATCAGGGAGCAGAAACCATATTTGAGATAGAAGCTTTTTGCTGACTCATCGATTGCATCAAGTACGACTGCCCGGATTCCAATTTTTTCAGACAATTTATGGACCTGCCTGAGCGCATCCATCAACAAGAGTTCTCCTAGATGCTGCCCTTGGTGATTCTTGTCAATTGCCAGTTTACCAATGAGTATCACAGGGATACTCATTCTAGGTGGCAATCCTTTGGCAAGGTCCTCCGGGAGCGTCTCATACTCTATTGAATGGCTAGATAGTGTGTAGAAGCCGCATACCTTTGGACTACCCTCTGAAATCAATACAAACAGTCGGGCAAGATCTCTTTTCAGGAACTGGGATGCCTGCTTTTTGAGCCAATTATCTAAAGAATCACGACCGCAACTGAAATCCTTGCGGTCGTGATCGGGTTTAGCGAATGGCACTATTTCCCATTTTTTATCCGCCATTTTATTTCATGAAACTCTTGTAACGTTCTGCAGCTGAGATCAAGGTTTCATTGGGCTCAATGTTATTCTCATCAATTGCTGCGAGGAATAAATCTCGATCTCGATTAGACAACTGAGTCGTTCGCGCTTCATGAAGGACCTGACGTGCTTCACGTACCAAGCATGAGGTTGTAAAGTCACTAACAGTCTGACCTAAAGCTGTAGCTGCATCCTCGATGATAGCCTTGATATCTTTCTGCATACGCACACTGATTCGGGTTTCGTTTTTCAATGCAGCCATTTTACACCCCTCCTTATCACAATATTCCGATTGATATGAATACCATCCGGTTATCATTTCTCACCATCCTGCCACATTACTCAATAGGATTCTGTGTGGCAATCTGACACCCATTATTGCTTATCGGTTCTGTGTGTCAATATGCCACACATAAAATTGCAATTCGGAGTAAGTTGTCCAAAGGTGTAAGGTGTTTTCTCTAAGGAAGATGCATCGATTATGCGTATTGAAAAAACTTGGAACCAAACACAAAGTGATATAGTGATCAGTTCGAGCCGCACCCCTGTACCCCCAAATTTTGACGGCAGGTTTTTGCGGCTGCGGGAGTGGTGATTGTGACACAGTTGTAAAGTATGCTCCCACCCCAACTGTATACACGCTGAAATCGACGTAAGCTCCTATGAAATCAGGGGCTAGAGAGTTATGCCGGTCGTCCGATATGTACACAATCGGGGCTGGTTTGCTTGACACATTGGCTACAGAAACAGGGGGGGTAACTGGATCGAATCACGGTCCACAGTCCGAAAACCGAACATCACGAAGGGGGCGAAAGCCGAGTGATTCCGATCTTCCCTGAGATCAGACCGTATCTGGATGAGGTTTGGGAACAGGCAGAAGATGAGGCGGAGTACGTCATCACACGCTATCGTGAGCGGAATTCCAACTTGCGGACACAATTGAAACGGATCATAAAAAAAGCCGGCCTGAAACCCTGGCCGAAGTTGTTTCACAATCTCCGCAGCACACGGGAAACCGAACTCGCAGAACAATTCCCGATGCACACCGTTTGCAGTTGGATCGGAAACTCTCAATTGATTGCCGCGAAGCATTACCTGCAAGTGACCGAAGATCACTTTCAAGAAGCGCTGCAGAATCCGGTGCAGCAACCCCGCGTAGGAGTTCGCAAGTGGGGGAAGTCGTCACCCGAAGCCGATCAGAAACCCCGTAAAAAACAAGAGGCTGCAACAAAGTGCAGCCCCTTGCAAAATCAAAATGTGGGGCTGACAGGAATCGAACCTGCACTCCCGAAGGAACGGGATCCTAAATGTGGCACATGCGTTTCCGCTGTTGTCCAGATGCATCCAAAGTTTCGGCAAAAAGAGAGTAGAACGTCTCTCTGTTTCTTTCGGTGTCCAGACGAATCCAGCCGTTTTCCTACCGCGTTGTTGCGCAACTGTTGCGCGTCCCTGTCTGGGGACGAAATCGCATGGCATCGCTCGCGAACGTCGAAGCGAGATCGTGGAAGCTGGGGCGGAGCGGTTCGCGATGTTGGACCGAAAAAAATTTGCGGACTTCCAGAAAACTGACGGATTGATCTGGATTTGCTCTTCCTAATCGCTATAGTGGATGCCCTTAGGGGATATGAATTTCGAGAAGGTTTTTTGCACGAACCTTCTCAAACATCACCAGAAAGAGGCTAACGAACAGCCGAGCACCACACTTGGCAATATTAAAAAACTTGAACGGATTGGATACCCGTACTTCACTCGCAGCGATCGCTGCGAGGAAAGTGCGGGTTTTTTTTTGGACTAGCGAGAAGGGGTGAAAAGTGAGTACGTCAGAAAAAACTGTCGGATCGGCAACTATTAGTGTTCGCGAAGCGGCTCGTTATATCGGAATCAGCCGGTCGAAACTCTACGAAATGATCAGGGATCGAGAAATCAAATCGATCCGAATCGGCGCGTCGCGTCGCTTCCGAGTCCGCGATTTGGATGAATTCCTGGAAGCGTGTTACTCGTGAAGTTCGATTTTTGAATTCTGAAACCCAAGACGCAAAAAAACCGCCGGACGAGTGGAGTCGTTATCCGGCGGCTAAGAGAAGGTGCTATGAGCAGCATAAGGCATGAGGCCTGCCCGTCAAGTTCACTTCTGCGAGGGGAGGTGCGGCGATGACGGCAACAATGAATAACGGACGCGCGATACGTCAAACCGGCGCGACGCCCCCACATGATGCAGACGTCGAACGGGTAATCCTCGGTTCAATTCTCGTCGACCCCGAACGGTCGCTTGCAGACTGCAGCGCGCTGACACCGAGCGATTTCTATATTCATCAAAATCGCAAATTCTTTCAGGCGATTCAGCATCTTCACAGCGAACATGATGAAATCAACCCGCTCACGGTTGCGGAGGCGCTGGAGAGGTCCAGGCAACTCGAAAAGGATGAAGACGTTCCGGCTCTGGCAGACCTGATGGAACACGCCGACCCGCATATGGTGAAGCGAATGTGCGGCAGGGTGCGCGAGCTGCGAGAACGCCGTGATGCGATTCGCAAAGCTCGCGAGCTGGAGCGCATGGCGTGCGATCCATCAGTCGCGCTCGATGACCTGAAAGCCGAAGCGCTGGAACTTTCCAGGGGTGACACAGGACAAAAAGAGCGGTTCCCGTCGCTTTCGGCAGCCGAACTCGATGCCGGTGATTTCGCGCTCGAATACCTCATTCCCGGCATGCTGGCAAAAGGGCAGCCGACGATTTGGGCGGCCCCGAAAAAATGCCTGAAAACAAACATTGGGATTGATCTCTGTTTGAGCCTCGCGAGTGGCTTCAAGTTCTTGAACGAGTTCCACGTGAGCGGTCGGCATCAAGTCGCGTTCATCTCGGGGGAATCGGGCCGCGCCACAATCCAGGAAACAGCCCGCCGGGTCGCACGATCCAAGCGGCAACCGCTCCGCAACTTTGACGGCGTCCATTTCGTGTTCAACCTTCCGAGCCTGACCAGTGCGGAGGACGTGCGGCATCTTCGCCACTTCGTCGAACAGCACGGTATTGAGGTCTTGTTTATCGATCCGCTCTACCTCTGCCTGGATGGGATCGGGGACGCGGCTGGCAATCTGTTTGAGGTCGGACCGATCCTGCGGAAGCTCTCGGAGTTGATGCAGGAACTCGGGGTGACATTGATTCTGTGCCATCACACACGCAAGGGCCAAGCCAACCCGTTCGAGTGCCCGGAATTGGAGGACATCGCGTGGGCTGGATTCCAGGAATTCGCCAGACAATGGATTCTCATCGGTCGACGGGAGAAGTACGACCCGGAATCGGATGGTGAGCATCGTTTGTGGCTCAATTGCGGCGGCTCGGCTGGTCACTCATCACTGTGGGGCGTGGACGTCACGGAAGGTCGATACGACGACGACGGGGGACGTCGATGGGAAGTGGAGATCGTTAAAGCATCGCAGGCCCGCGCGCGAGCTGCTGAAGAGGCGGAGGAACGTCAAGAGGCCGTGCAGAGCGAAAAGCAATTAAGAAAACACAATCGACGCCGGGAGAAGGTCCTGGAAGCCGTGAGGGGATTTGAGGGCGGAGAGACAAAAACCCAGATTCGCGCAGCAGCGAAGATGGACGCCAAAACATTCAACCCGATATTCGATGAACTCATTGATGAACAGCTCATCGAACAGGTCGAGATCGAGAAAAACGGACGCCCTGAAAGGGGTTTTATTGCCGGTCGGATTCGGTCGGATAGCGGTCGGATTATCCCACCAAATCCGGGCGTTGGACGGTCGGTAGGATTCTCCCCCCTTAAGGGGGGAATCCCACCGTCCGACCGACCGACCCACCAAACGACCACCGGTCGGGAGTTCCAAGAATCATCCGACCGTGAAGAGATCGAAGACCCGTTCCCCCCTCCAAGCGAATTAAGGGGATCGAACGGGCTCCCACCATTGCCGAGCGATCTCCCGATCCCGAAGGAGGAATGCGAATGACCCCGATTCAATGCCCGGCATGTCGGTCACACGAGCATCACCAGGAAGGCGAGAACCGTTTTCAGTGCGCTCGGTGCCTCTGGCGATTCCGGATCGATCAGAGCGGCAAACCTCGCGATCTGTTTGATTGGATGGCCGCAGGACGCAAACGAAAATCCAAACCTCGAAGGAGACCTCGACAATGCAGAACACGTTGACCGAAACACCAACGCGAACCGACGCCGATTTCCGCGAGGAATTGAAGCGACGCATCGCGCTCTGGAACGAGATCATCACGGCGGAGATTCACATCGATCAGGCGGCTTGGCAAGAACTCGACGCGCTCGAAGCGGAGTTTTTGGAGGCTCGTCACGGCGGCGATTGGGAAACGTTCCTCTCGTGGCTGAATCGATATGAGCATCGATTGCAGTCCATCGCGGGGGAGCGTGTCCGATGAACAAAATCGAACTGAAACCGCGAGACGCGCTGAAGTGGCAAATCTTTAGTTTGATCCAAGATCAGCGCGATTTGGAGCAGGCGCACATCGAAGCGAAAGGCGAAAAAGCTTTCGGTAGCGGGCCGGACGACTCGCGCCAGTTTTGCCACGCATTCCTGCAGGCGGACCGTAA
>JABURQ010000116.1 GCA_014762625.1 Planctomycetaceae bacterium
CTCTACGCCCTGCACAAAACCAAACACGCGCTTGTCGGATGATGTTATCATCAACAACGCGCGCTAGAACTCGAAGAACCTTAACTTCTTTGAGGAGTTGGATATCGTTGCCGCATTCTCTTTTCAGAAAGGTGGACAATTTCTCATCGGTTTTGAGTTCAACCGCTTGAAGAAATAGTTGGTTGGCTCGTGGATTCCAGTTTGACATCGTTTTCCCTGCCCATGAGCTATTTGAAGAAGCCTCATAAGCCAGTGCGAGATTCGTCGGCACCGTGCACCGTAATTTTGAGAAAATGAAAAAAAAATCAGGAAAAAGATTCCCGCGAGGATTCCTGCAGGCTTTTCATCAACCAGGCTCTAGAGAGAGTCCAAAGTCGGTCTGCTTGTCGACGACTGATCCCCATTACTTGTGCTGCGTCCTGATGATCAATACCCGCAAAAAATCTTAATTTAATCAATTCTGCCGACTGGGGGTCGTGCTTTTCCAGTTCCGAAATTGCTTCATCAATCTCGAGAAGATCGAACTGGTGATTCTCGGAAATGATGGTTTCTTTGTGCAGAGGAACTCGTTGATGGTTTCCTCCGTGTTTCTCATTTTTTTTTCGTCGAGCATTATCAATCAGAATTCTGCGCATCGCTTCGGCGGCTGCCCCGAAAAAATGTCCCCGACTATTCCACTTCTGGGCCTTGTCGACATCTACTAGTCGCAGATAAGCCTCGTGAACCAGACCAGTCGGTTGAAGCGTATGATCGGGGCTTTCCTGGCTCATTTTAGCGGACGCCAGTTTTCGTAACTCCTCATAAACAAGCGGCAACAACTTTTCCGCAGCGGAAGGATCACCGTCTTCAATCTGTCCCAGTATGTTCGTCACATCGCTCATGAATTCCAGCGTACAGACCGAAATGAAGTGTTTCCAGATGTTTTATGTGACGGAATTCGACCTCCTGTAGGGTTTCGGACAGCTGCAATAAGTGCATCCGGGTTCATCGTCCTGTGTGGTTTCGCGATTTCCCTTCGCCGCATCGGTGATTTTCACCGATGAAAGTACGGGAAATCGCTCATAGTTCAAAGAATCTTTCAACCGAATTCTAAAGCAGACCAGCCAGCCACCAATTGCTGAATACGAGTTCCATGCAAACAAACAATCGCGTAGGCATAGTCTTTCGACTGGTATGTGACCATTGTTTTTGAGGGGAATCCCTGAATACGAAATTATTTCTCAAAAGTGAACTGTTTTCTTGGCAGCTCTCCAACATGAATTACGCATGCAATATTGAGAAAAATATCACACGCAATGCCAAGCATACGAAGCGACTGCATTCCTGAGACACAAAGAAATTGCGCAATTTCCCGCAGATGATTTCTACCTCAGGAGTACTGTCTTTCTTGAATGTGGGGCAGTTTTGAGAACCGCATGGAGACAATGATGAAGAGACTTCTAAGCCTCATGGCGATCCTGACCCTGTTGTGCAGTCCCATCGACCTGATGGCCGGCAAAGGCAATGGGGGCGGAGGTGGGGGCAAACCACCGAAAGACGATCCTCAAGAGCCTGTTGCCGTCGGCACGATCTACCTTACTCAGGGCGATGCTGTCTACGCGATGAATTCAGACGGCAGCGACTTAACTCTCGTTATCCCGGCCGATATCGCCAAGCAGTATTATCAATCTGCCTCTGGAACAGTGGTTCCCTCTCATCATGTTGACGGTCCCGATCTTTTCTTCGATCGTTGGTGGCTAGGAGTGAAGTCTCTTGGGACTGATCCGCTGACGGGGATAGAAATCAAAGAACTCTTTGCCTTCCGCATGGAACGCGGTGAAAGCGGGCCGGTCGTTGACGCTGAAAACCAACTGACAAATGCGTTTGTTGACAGATTCCTCGTTAATGATACGGACAGGAAACCTTCCTGGGGACCGAACGACGCCTTCGTCTCATTCACAACCACTGAATTCGGAGTAGAAGATGATACACCCTATGTGATCGCCAAACACCTTACCCGCCTTGATGTGAGTGGAGCTGACCTCATGTTCGCCATGTTCGCCGAAAGCGAAGATTACCTTCTTCGCGCGAATTCGGAGCAGTGGTCACTACCGGTCACACTTAACAGCGGCTACTACGAAAAATTTCGGCAACACCGCTGGGGGCCGTTGGGCGAGACGGTGGCCTATCTCGGTGTTGATACGTCGGTCGAAGGAACCAAGCCAGACCTCTTTCTCACCAATACCAATTCAGGCGCAACGACCAAACTATGGGAGAGCACGTACTACTACACGGAGTTCGATTGGGCGAAAGACGGGAGCCTGTTTGCGATCGATACCGGTTTCGAGATTCATGTGAGAGATTTGAATGGGAACTCAAATTTCGTGTTGATTGATGGCTCATGGGAGGGTTTCTTGCAGCCGCACTGGTCACCGGATTCGAGTCAATTACTTGTCAAAAAAGTGGCTAGAAAAGGTGGAGGATTCGATCCCGTTTACAATTATTACCTCGAACGAATTTCTCGGAACGGGGGCGATTTAATCTCCGTTCCGACGGGCCTTGATGAATCGATCAGCTTTGAAATCAATGCTTGGGTTTCTAACGATCTACCAGAATAATTATCGGTTGAATAGAGGACGGCCCCTCCGTGAGACAGTTGAAAGGTGAAGCGAGAGAACGCGAAAAAAGTGACATGACGCGAAAGGCACTTAAATGCGTCTCGCGCTGTAGGAATAACCGACTTCGATCTGCCCCATGATGGTCGTCACGTCAGTCATACATTTCCGCATTCAGCTCGAAACTCAGTTTTCCAGATGTTACAGCGGGTCTTGATTCCGGTGTGAGAAATGGCGTCAGGAGACTGGAATAGCTGCTGCCGGTTTCATCGACCCGTGCAGTTACAGAAAATCGCTTCGCTGCTCCGGTGATTTTCACCGATGCGTGCAAACTCGGCCCTTTCAAACCAAATCAGCCACATCGACCCTTTCCGTAATCCCAGTGATCGTAATATATTATGAAAATACTGTGACAGGTATATGAACAGCCCTCAGAACTTATTTCGAGTCCAACTCAACCGCGCGGGGAAGACAAAGACCGAGTCGAGGCGATTCTTTTCACGCCTTAGGGAGAACAACGCCGAGTCAGCAAAGATCGAATCGGGAGAGAACTCTCCGAAGAATCAGCTCGAAATCCCACACTCGCTAAAAGCATCTACCGACAACATGAGGCTCTCCGGCATATCGGCGTGAGCTCCGCACAGGTCTGTAAACGGGACTTATTGGCAAAAGGCACTGGATCGCTGCCCGGGGGCATCGAATATCCACACTCCGTTACTCGGTTCGAGTAGTATGGAATACGGTGCGTGTCGTTTGAGTAAGTCTGTGGGTAATATGATATGGATGTCGAGCGGATTGTGGGTGAGATTCTCTATCAGTATGACGAGGGAATGGTTTGACCGAGTACAATGATGTTTCTGATCTTTATCGGAAAGTCACTCAAGCCGCCTATCTCGGACTTGCCGTCAACCTGTCACTGGGAATCGTCAAGCTCGTCGGAGGTATTGTTGGAAACTCTTTCGCTTTAATCGCCGACGCCGTCAATTCGATTGGGGACGTGATCTCAACTGTCGTTGTGTTGTTTGCCCTGCGGATTGCCCAACGTCCAGCCGATGACGAACATCCTTACGGCCACACCAGAGCCGAAGGCATTGCTGCCTCAAATGTGGCTTTGCTGATTATCATCTCGGCACTCATGGTGGGATGGGAGGCCATGCAGCGAATCACTTTATCACATCAGATCCCACCTGTATGGACTCTCTGGATTGCCGGCATCAACATTGTTTTGAAGGAAAGTCTCTATCAATACAAAATGCGTATCGGCAAACGAACAGGCTCCGCAGCGATAATCGCCAATGCCTGGGATCACCGGAGTGATGCTTTCTGTGCGTTGGCCGTTCTCATAGGACTTGGAGCGATTCGTGTTGGCGGTTCAGGCTATATTTGGGCTGACGAAGTGGCTTCGCTCGTTGTGGTCGCGGCCATCGTATGGTCTGGAGTGAAGTTATTCCGCTCCAGTGCCAGTGAATTGATGGATGCACAAGCCGATGTGGACTTCGTGGGGCGAATCAAGGCCGTAGCGATGTCTGTCGCCGGTGTCGAAGACGTGGAAACGCTGTGGGTCCGCAAATCGGGATTGGAATATTTCGCCGACATACACATCGAGGTCGATCAACACCTCACCGTCGCCGAGGGGCATCGCATCGGACATCTGGTCAAGGACCGATTACTCGACGAGTTCTCGAATCTACGTGACGTTCTCGTTCATTTAGAACCTTTTCCTCACACGCATGATAATCCGACAATAAAACCGCCTGACAGCTGAGGGGTCGCCGCCAGACGGCTCAAATGCGTCAGGAGAATGAGGCTCTTTTACGGTTTGAGTATGTGTTCGCCTCCGGCAAATTGTTCATGGCAGGCATTACAGTTCCGGATCATGGATTCGTAGTGTTTCCGGGCCATCTTGAAGTCTTTTGATTTGGCGGCACGATAGAGCTTCCCGCCGAAACCACGAACCTGATCGCTGTGTTTCGACCAATCAGTCGCACCTTCTTTAGGCTGACGAATCAGCAACAGGTTGCCTCCTTCTGCAAGGACCAATGAGTTCGCCTTGATCGTTTTCCACCCCTGATTATCGGTAGGTTCTGTCGCCATCGCCGGTTTCAGTTGTTTGAATGTTGGTTGGAAAACATATTCCATAAATTCGTGCATGTCAGGTTCGACGGGTTCTGTTGAGATCTCCTTTTCAGGAGCGGAAGCGGCCTGGCTTGATGGTGATGAGGATACGAGAAAACCAATCGTCCCTGCCACGAAGAGTCCGGTCAGTACGATCAATCGAGAGTAATTCTTCATTGGGAAAGTCCTTTCAACAAAACTATCCCGAACGAGATAGTTTGGCATAAATTTGGGGAAATTTGGCGCAATGCCTGACAGAAGTGCGTTCACGGATTGCTCCACGGTGAAGGCACATAATGCGAGAGTGCTGCAAGCGTGGAATCTAGATGAGCAGTCTTTGGAGCTTCAGGTAGGCATGCTGCCGACAATCTGAAAACCCACTCTCCGGTAAAATTCGGACTGAATGGCTTGTAACGCTCACGCATGAAACGTCAGCGTCGACGTCAAGAGTCAGAGGATCAGTCGATTGCAGAGTTGATATCGCGACTTTCTCGTCCTGAGGCCCGGAATTGTCCTCCCCGCACATTTTTGGTGGGGAGACGTGCCAATGCCAGCCCTGAGGTATTTCAGCGGGGGCGCTTGATTGGTGGAATTTTTTCAGATGCTGGACAAGCTCGGGGCCGGTCAAGCCCGTATGCGTATGAACCCATGGAAGCGGCGCGCGGCCGATCAACAGAATCAGGAGGAGTGTCATCATTCTGCGAGAGAAGCTCATATCGCCCTTGTCTGAATCAGATTGTCTCTTGTTACTGCATCATAAAAACTCAGGGAAACTCATTCCAGATCAATCCTTTCAACCTTCTATCGAGGCGTCAATGCTACGCATCCACCTTCCAATACCTAAAAAGAAAACCTCCCCTCGCCCCGGCCGTAGCCGGGGCTGGGGAGATTGGGGATTCTCAACCGGACCACTTCCGACACGGTTCCTGAAACGGGCACCCGGCACAGTTCATCGGAGACGGCACCGGGTAAAACAGGCCCGACCTCATCCCCGACCAGACTTGGGCCAGCATGACTCGGGTGCGGGCGACTTTCTGTTGATCGGTCGCGACGGGATACCGTTCGATTGTCGGCTGTTTGGTCTTGGTCACCACAGCAAACTCCAGTTGCAACGGTTTGCCGGGAACCAGATCTTTGACCAGTTCACCGTACAGCAATAATTGCTCCGCCGACTGTTCTGCCTGCATGCTGCTCCATTTCGAGCGGGACGTCTTGAAGTCGGTCACCACCACGGCGTCGTCAGTTTCCACAATCAGATCGAGACGGGCCAGGATTTCGGGACAGTCTTCGATCAGCGATTGTCTCAGTTCTTCTTCCACACCCAACACGGTTCCCTCCGGTCGGGCAATGTCGCTTTCCAGGAATGTCCGCAACACTCGTTCGGCCAATTGTCCGAGGGAATCGAGGCTGTCGGATTTCCCAAACCGGATGTTGTCCTGATCTCTCTGTTTCCATTCCTCCTGATAAGCGGCTAACAGCAGATCAAGGTCGGGTTCGGGGTTTCCCATCAGGCGTTCCCGAAACCAGTATTCCAGAGCCGTGTGAATGGCCGAACCGAACACCAGCGCGGCCGAGACCGTCTTTTCCGGGAGCTGCTCGATGTAACGGAAGTAATATCGCAGCGGACAACTGCGATACGTGTTGATCGCCGAGTAGGAGAGATAATCTCTCACCACCGGCGGCGAACGTTCCTCCGAGAGAACGGGAGTGGTGATCATCGGCGACCTCCTGTCTCGGCCCCTTTCAGGTCGTCGATCAGTTGACTGGCTTCCCGGAGACTCAAATCTTCGGGGCGTTCCACCTGAAACTGCTGAGAAAGAATCCCGTTCAGATCGAGTCGTTGCTGGTTGGCGATGGCGTAAATGGCCTTCACCTGGCTCTGAGTCGCCCGACGTCCATTGCGGGAGGCCGGTTGTTGATGACTGTGGAGACCGTTCCCGTTGGACGAGGCCCCGTTCTGAGAGGCGGTTCGACCGAACAGTTCGGTCTCCACAGCGTCACGAGCCTGACGAAACAGTTGCTGGATCTGGGACTGCAATTGTTGGGGTTGCTGGACGAGCGTGGTGTCGAGTTCCTGTTGGAGACTGACCGACGCTCCACGGGACCCGTAATCGGGCTCGCCCACTTTCTTGGAAATGTTGACGTTGAGTGTGAGTGGCATAGAGGAATTCCTTGTGTTGAGGATGTTGTGGGAAACGGACCGGCTTTCAGCGGTGACGGCGAGGGTGAACAGGCCGACGATGAACGCGAACCGGTTGAGGGCGTGTGATCTGTTGCAGACGGATATCGCCGCCATGCACCATCAGCGCCAGTAAGACCATCAGTACGCCCAGAAACACCAGCCAGGATTCGGCCAGCAGACCGAACAGACCAGCGAACAGTGCGGAACCGACGACATACAGTTGATTGAGTTTATGACGAGCTCCCATCGGAGCCTCCTTTCATTGAGAAGTTGAGGTTCGGTAATAAATTACGGGAGTCATCACGCCTGCAGCGTGTTCAGCTTCTGGAGCGAGTCGATCGTGTTGCGGACGATCTTCGCCTGTTTCTTTTGCCCGCGCAGGGCGGTGATCAGATCCTGAACTTCGGATTGCAGGTCTTTCAGGTTCGATTTGATTGTCGTGGCTCGTTCGATGAGCTGTTCGACGGTGTCGATCTCTGAGGCGGACTCTGCCGAGGTTTTGGATTGGGATGCAGGCTTGGGCATGACATTTTGCTTTCGGTTGGAGGTGGATAAAGCAGAAACAGCCTCTCCCCGTCGGCGAGGAGAAGCCACACGTTCGATCTCTTCCGGACGAGGCGACGGGTCTCCCGACAGCCCCCTCCAGAGATAGGTTTGGGAGGAGTCTCGCGCGACGAACAAGAGGTGGTCACAGATATCGATCCGGGAGAGTCCCAGATCGGGGAGTCGGGCGAGATACGTCACGTCGGTTTGAAAATGAGATTCCGGTCCCTGGCGGGTAGAATTACTCAGAATCCATTCCTGTGTGGGCGACTTTTCCCGTTCCGCACACCGTATGGCGACCGCTCCGTTCAACTCGACAGCGGCAATTTGCTTTTTCTGTTGAGAGCTTCGCGGAAGACGGTCCGCCAACCACCGGCGATCGGTGTCGTCGATCGTCAGTGTGGTTTTAATATCCGAATGCGCAGGAACGATGGCGTCGATGTCGGGATAGCGGGCTTCGGTTTCAATGGGCAGCGCCACTCGCCACGATCCGAACCGGAACACCACCTGCTCGTCCGTCTTACCGACTTCGACCGGACCACTCTCGGCCCCTTTCCGGAGAGTGGCCGATCGGAAACAGCGGGAGGTGGGGATTAACACCTCCTCGTCCCACGGCCAGTCAAAACCATGCTGGATCAGTAATTGCCGACTATCGGTGGCGACCAGATCCTGTTTGCCGCCTCGCAGACACAAACAACCCAATGCATACCGGGTGGAGTTCACATCGGCGGTTTGGCAGGCTTCCCACAAGGCGGGGAACAGTCGCTCGCCGTGAGCCGTCCAGCGATCGACAGCCGGGAACGTGGGACACTCCTTTGAAGGGCCGTCGGGATAGCATTGTTCGACGGGCGTTCCGTTTTCCGTCCAGCTGACACAGTTCTGCTCCCGTTCCATGGTGAGCGTCAGATCGTCGGCGCCAGAATCCACCAACTCCGATAAGGCGAGCCAGGGAAGCGAACAGAGCGTGAAATCAAACTCGCCCACTTCCCGATACTCCAGCCAGGCGCCATCGTGGGTGGCGGAGATCGTGAAGGCGTCTCCCAGTTCGGAGAACGTCACCACGGGACCGGAGTCCCGTGGTTTGAGGTTCAGGGTTTGCTTGGCCAGCGTCAGAAACGCTTTCAACGTACGTCGATTCAGTAACATATTACGGACTCACTTTCCGGTTGTTCGACGAGCGCGACATTCCGTTGCCGGTCGAGCTGATCCCAGTCGAGGATCAGTTCTTCGGCAGTCCGCTCATCGGAAGGAGACGGGACAAACTGGAAACCGCGATGGGCGATTTCCCGGACAGATTCACCGGTGACTGCCGCCACGGTTCGATTCAGTTCAGCTTGAGTCATGGGGGTCTCCAATAAAAAAAGACCGGCTGAAAAGCCGGTCCTGGGACGGGAAGGGAAAATTGTGGTGCGAGGTCGCGTTACTTCGCTTTGGTGCGCCGCCGTTTCGTCAGCTTCTTCTGATCACTCTTCTGGGAGGAACCATTACCCCGCGACTCTTCGAGCGAGAGTGGTTCGCCATGGAAATCTTCCGCAGCAGGCAACACGCTCGATAACGGGCGCTCCAAGGAGAGACGTTCGGTCTGCTCGCGTAACTCGTCCGCGAGATCTGTCAGTCCTTGTTCTTCCAGATCCTGAGCTTTTCGCAGCAATTCGACTTTGCGGTCGCTCTGCTGCGCCAGAAACTGCTGCTCAAAGTCGAGCGCAATGTGGGTCGTAAAAAGGGCGTAAAGACGACGGCTTAACGCCCGAAATAAATTCGGCATGCTGTAGTCCTCCAGATGGTTAAGTTGGAATGAAGTGAGTGCGAATCCGTTCTGGCCGATTGACACGAACGCGTCAGGCGGTCAGCTGACAGACTCGATCGAGTAAGCCGTGCAACCGTTGGGACCGTTTCGGGAGTGACGTCAGGCTGCGACCTTTCAGTCCTTCCGTGAAGGCGTTGAACAGCCGCCAGGCCGTTTTCCCGTCGAGACGGAACTCCTCGTGTTGCGGCTGTTGCCATTCCTGGATCACGGTTGGTAAGGCCGTAACGGGCAACGCGCGGGATTCAACGGCCCGGATCATTACATCGTGGGCCGTCTTGTCGCGCAATCGGTGCGATTTGTAGGCTTCCACCCGCTGATCCTGTTGGACGCGGAGATCGTTGAGACGACCGACGGCTTCGTTGACGATGCCGGGTAAGTCCCGTTCGATGAACCGGGTATGCTTGCGGGCCAACACGACATCCCCGAAGAAGCTGAGGTTGTCGCAACAGAAGACCTGGTTGCCGATGGCGATTCCGGCGGGGAACGACTTATCGTGACTGTTCCGCAGACCGATCACGAGACCGTAATCGTCGGCGTTGTGGCCGTTGGTCAGTTCCATCAGACCGAAATAGCGTTGGCCGTCTCCCCACAGGGCGTGCGCCTGTTGAGAGATCTGAAAGCCAAACCCGTCGATGGTTCGTTCGACCAGGTTGAGGAGGCGGGTATGGGGAACGGGGACCCAGGTTTTGGTGCGGGCCGGTGTGGGGCAGTCATCGACCGCGGTGCGATCGACGGCTTTACTGCCGCAGTGGAGTAACAGATTGAGCATAGAGAATCTCCTTTCAAAGTAGGATAAAATGGGACAATGGGACGCAGAATCACTCGGAATCTGCGGGAAGCGGGGGAACATCTTCCGATCCCGGGAGTGACGCTGGGGACGACGCCAGTAAACGGGGACGATCGGTGGCCAGCTCTTCGATCAGGATGTCGTTGAGGGAACCGTTTTCGTCGGTTGGTCGTCGCTGCAGCACCAGGAGCGCCACGGCGACCGGAATCAGGCACAGAGCCAACGTGCCCAACTGCCACAGGATCGGTGCGAGCAACGATTCACGGACACAGTGAGCGGCAATCTCGCGGCGTTCCTCTTCCAGCGCATCGCGCTGGAGAGTGAGTGATTGTTGGGCGGCCAGGAACTCACGTCGTGATTCGGCGTCGGCTTCCACCAGACGTTCGGTGGCGACGGTGGCTTCGCGGTTAAGGCGGGCCATTTCTTCGTTTTGCCGGGATTGTTGGTGCATGGCCTGTTCGGCGATGCGGGAGACACGGGCCGATTCACTCTGACATCCCGTGATCAGGCTCGTCACGAGGAACAGCGGCAGTAGCTTCAGGGATTTCATGGGGTGGGGACCTCCGTTGAGACAGGACACGGGACAACAGACATTGCAGCGCGATCCGCAAGCGGCGTTCGTGCAGGAACACGAACACCAGGACCAGGACGGTCAGCGACAGACAGATCGTCAGCGCCGGGATATCGGGCATCGGCACCTCCTTACAGGGAGAAGAAAAAGAATCACCCCCCAGCCCACGGGGCTGAGGGCTCAACAGCGGGAAAACGGCTTCAAGGATGCATTTTGAGGCGTTCTCGCACACCGGCTGACGGGTAAGCCAGCCGTCACTCCATATGCCACGTTTTCAGGGAGAATTTAGCGGGAGAGACGGTTCCGAGGAGTAAATCGGCCCCGGATGCCGTGTGGTCTTTCCAAACGCTTGCGCTGCGGAGGGGCGATTTCGTACAATGGATGAAAAGGAGGACGAAGAGACCACTAACCCTGAGGGAACTTTCAATATTCAAAGATCGAAAGACTGTTTGATGTCCTTGCCCGGAAAAATGCGAAGCCTGAAAGTCCATCTCACCGACGAAGAGTTTCGGACGCTCCACATCGCCACCACCCTCTCTCCGTATGAGACCCAAAGCGAGTTTCTCGCGGGAGTGATTCTCTCCGCCGCCGATGAAATGATCGCGCAGTTCCGGAATCCTAATCCGCGATTGAAGGAATGAAATCGGTTGGGATTCCGTAATATTTTACGCAGGAGTTGAAAAGTCTTTTAAAGTTCACTCGCTCACTTCGGCCCCTCGATTGCGCAATCGAAGTCAGTTTGAGGATCGAAGCGGTAATATTTTATGAAACAAGATTGGTTTGACAGCATTGCGTCATTCGGTAAACGTAATATATTTTGTATAGAATGTATTTTTCAATCTCATATTGTCTCTTTGCTTGAACGTCATTGATCCAGTCATCAAAAATGACTCAGTTCCTACTCGATGAAATCAAACTCAGCAAACAGATTGATCCCCGTCTTCACGATAGGTCTTGTGCTGCTTGCGTTGTTCCTGTGGAAGAATTCTTCTGAAACTCCTCTCCCCGAAGGCATCAGCTCCGAAGACTATGAAAGCGTTAGGACCTCTCTAAAAAAAGCTACCGGCACAGAACCGACACAGGCCGAGGTTTTATTTACGTTGGCAAAATCGTTGGAGTCGCAGGGCGATTATGACTCAGCTGGTCGGTGTTTTGAGGCCGTCTCTGGGAGCGACTCTCATTATGGACTCCGTGCGTTACTGGAGTCTGGAAAGCTGCAGATCAAGCTCAATCATGCGACCGCAGCTGAAAGCTCGCTCAGGAAATTTCTGGAATACGCGGATCAGGATCCCGATATCAAAAATTCACAGATTGCCGAGGCATTGGACTGGTTGAAATATTTGATGAGTATTGAGTTGCGATTTGAAGAGCGCACGCCGCTCCTGAAAAAGTTGCATGAACTCGGATACGCCAAACCGCAACATTCCTTACAATATCTGTTCCCGCATCTTCTTCTCTGGAATTCCGTCAAAGGACGCGACAAGATTCGCGCCTGTCTTCAGGAGACGCCTGGTGACCCTCACTTGCTGATCGCTCACGGCAGGTATTTGACCGGAGCCGGGAAACTTGAGGACTCGCGGGTATTGCTGGAAGCTTTGGTAGAGAAAATCCCCACAAACCCTGCTTGTCTTGCTGCCTTATTGGAATGCCACTTCGAACGAAATGATTGGAACTCCTTTGAAGCCGTGCTGACAAAGTACAAACCAGAAGACAAAGAGGACTGGCTTCTGATGCTCATGAAAGGCGAATATGCTCTCCACGAGCAGCACTGGGAGCAAGCTGCCTTCCACTTTGAGAAACTCCTGGAAGAAGATCGGGGGAATGTCACTGCCTCCATGGGACTTGCTCAAGCTTACCAGGAACTCGGTCAAAACGAAAAGAGCGAGCAGTATCGGCAACAAACGCGCGTCCTGTCCCGGATACGGCCCCAACTGAGTAAACTCTTGAAGGACGACCCAGAGTCGTTTGCCGAAATTGCACAGCAATGTGAGTCCATAGGTTACGATGATGCGGCCCGCATTTTACGGCTTCAAGGGGCACTCATTGGCCAACAGGTTCCGTTTTTAACGGCTCCGGAGAATTGAATAATGCGACTCGCCTGGTCGAAATCATGGTTCTGTCTCGCCATCACTGGTATGGGAGCAGTTCTGTTGATGGCGGGCTGTCCTCAGACCGAGCCGGAGAAAGAGTCAGGTGAGGAGCCTGATCTCGGAGCTTTGCTGAAATCTTCTCTATTGCAATCTCAAGAGAGTGTACAAAATCAATTGGGGCATCGCGACCTGAAGCTGGCATTCAGAGAACTCGGTGCGGAAAACGGTTTCGAATTTACACGGTTTGATGACATCTCGGCACGTCGGCGAATCCTCGAAACCAATGGCGGAGGAGTGGCCGTCTTCGACTACGATCGTGACGGTTGGCTGGACCTCTACCTGACGAACGGTTCCCCGATCGGGGAATTCTCCGTGGAGAACAATCATCCCTCTAAAATCTTTCGCAATCGCTTCGGCACTCACTATCGTGAATTGACAACCGAAGCCAACTTAATGCAACCAGGATTCGATACGGGATGTGCCGTCGGGGACTATAATTCTGACGGATTTCCGGACTTGTATGTCGCGGCCATCGGCGAGAATCATCTCTGGGTCAACAACGGGGATGGGACCTTCGAGGAACAGGCTCTCCAAACTGCTGATCAAGTCGAACGTTGGACGACCAGCGTCGCGTTTGCTGACCTCAACTCTGACGGCATACTCGACATCTATGCTGTCAACTATCTCGATGAATCGCTCGAAACCCCCACGGTCTGCCCGAATTCTCAAAGTCCAGACGGCTTTGAGGGCTGCTCGCCGGCTCTATTTCAGGGAGTTCCTGACGACCTGTTTTGGGGAGATGGAGAAGGTGGTTTCCATCACGCCACTAACGATGCGGGGATCGGGCGACATCCGGGAAAAGGGTTGGGAGTGGTGATTGCCGATTTGGATCAGAATCGATCTCCGGAGATCTACGTCGCGAACGACGGAGAACCCAATTTTCTGTTCGTCCGAAATCAGAGCGACTCCGGCACAACAGATTCCAACTCATCGAAAAAATCCGAGCTGTCCTATGAAGAAGTCGGCCTATTATGTGGTTTGGCTTTGAATGAACGCGGTTACTCCCAGGCCAGCATGGGAATCGCCTGTGGAGATTATGATGGAAATGGGACGCAGGATTTGTATTTGACGCATTTTTTCGGCGATACCAACACGCTGTATGCCAACCTGGGAGAGCTGAAATTTGTCGAGCGAACGCGCGGTAGCGGGTTGGGAGCCAGCAGTCGAAATTACCTCGGTTTCGGGACAACTTTTTTCGACGCTGATAACGATGGTTGGCTGGACCTATTTGTGGCAAACGGTCATGTAGATGACAGAACGTGGATGCCGGTTCCGGAGGATTATCGAATGTATCCTCAACTCTTTCTCAATGAACGCGATGGGCATTTCAAGGAAATCGGACAATCGCTGGAAGGCTACTTCAGCGAGCAATGGATTGGTCGCGGCGTCGCGACCGGCGATTTGAACCGCGACGGATTTGCCGATCTGGTTGTCTCACATCAGCTTGACCCCTCAATCATTCTTATGAACGAGACGGACAGTCGGCATCAATCGATCACACTGCGATTGATCGGGACCGAATCACACCGCGATGCATTTGGGGCTATCGTCGTCTTCCAGACAACGCCGCAGATTCAGACGCGGGAACTGGTGGGGGGAGGAAGTTTTCAGTCTGCCTCCGCTCTCGAAGTGCACGCCGGCCTGGGAACAGAAAGCATGATTCCGATCGAAATCAGATGGCCATCGGGGAATAAACAGCAGTTTGAAAACGTTTCAGCGGGCGACTGGGTCGTTGTGGAAAATCAGGGAATCTATTCTCTGATCGCGCGACCCGGAGAATGAGCGGAGACAGACTCTCCTGTCGAAGCGTATCATCGTAGGTTTTCGGGTATCGACGCCGACTCGAGTCTCTGGATCATCAGGCGGCACGCTTCGGCTTCTGCGGTCCATCCGAGAGATTGATAGTATTTCAAGAGCCATTCCCGCAGCAACAGGTTTCCCGGATTGAGTCGGACGGCCTCTTCGACCGACCGGACTCCTTCCACAACACGCCCCAGATTCACGAGAGCATCGCCTTTCATGGCATAAAGCCTCGGATCCGTCACATCAATTTGCAACAGTTGGTCCGTCAACTCCACGACCTCCGACCACTGTCGCGACAGATAGGCCACCTCCACCAAAGCGTCGAGCGCTTCTTCATTCGCATCCGCGGCTTCTACTGCTCTCCGTAAGTACTTCTGAGCGGTTGCCAGATGATTCTGTTGGCGGTGGTAATAACCCAGTGTCGTCAATAAACGATAGTCGTTTGAGTAAGACTGTAAGGCGTCTTCGAGCTGCCTCCCCAGGTCGGCAGGATAGGGAAGTCCATGTCTCTGATGGTACGAGTATGTCCCCAGCGCCATAATGCGTTTGAACTCTTCCGCTGAAAAATCGTCTTTCATCATTTCGAACAGTTCCAACGATCGACTGGAATCGTGGTTTTCCTCAACCTGACCCGCCTGCAGAGCGTCTTTGATGATGCGGTGGTCTGTCTGTGCGACGTGCGACATGTTGCTGGAGGAAAGGCTCGGCATGTGACAGTCGATACAACTGTTTTGACGGGAGTTGCGAAGTTTAAGCGGTGCATGACAATCCTCAGATTGATGACACTGGAAGCATTTCTCCCGATAGTAACCGATGCGATCATCGATGCCCGGAACGCCGTGGGGATCGTGACAGGTAATGCATCCCATTGTTCCTGAACTTCCTTGATAACATTGACTGTCCCGCATCTGCTGAACGTGGTTGATCGATTTGGTCTGTTTCTGTTCGTTGACTTCCGTTCCACGATCGAGGATCCCCCAGACATCGGACAGTTTCATTCCCGGGACGAAATCGAGATGACTACGACCGGGACGCAATACACGGGCGGACGCAGAGAGATGGCATTGATAGCACACACTTTCCTGCCGGACGTGATCGAGTCGCGATGGATTGACGATCGGATCGTTAGCATCCGAGTTGTCCGGATAATTTTCCCAGAAGAGGATGTGTTGCTCTCCAGGGCCGTGACATCGCTCGCACCCGATTGCCTGTTCATGGAACACGGGAGAGGGGAAACGATGGCTGTTGCGGACTTCCACCACGGGAAGTCCCGAATGACAACTCAGACATTCTTCGGTCACGCGTCGTCGAAATCCGCGGATATCGTCGGGGCGATAATTGGGCGCGAGATCCCAGCTTTCAGATTGTTGGTACCAGTTGAGGGGTGACATAAACAACAGGTCGTTGACCTGCAACAGATAGGCCTTGGCCCGTTGTCCCGAACCGACCGCATAATTGACGGGATGGCGTTGTTCGTAGATGAGTTCCTGTTGTCCGTCATACATCTGTTCGAGATGCACGAGCGACTCACCATCACACTTCACCGCCAGCACCTTCCGGTCCCCTGGGATGGTGGTAGAGAGACACTCCGTCTTGTTCCAGATGTTCTCTCGGACTGTGCGGGTGGAATTCGCCATAGGATGAACGGCGTATCGTTCCGCGATCTCATTGTGACAGGCAATGCAGGCGTTACTGCCGACATATCCGGATTGAGACGGAGGCTCGTAATCAGATTGCCAAGCACGAACCTGGTCCGGGAGAGTTGGAGAAATGGCTCGTCCGGAAGAAAAAAAAATCCAGATTCCCAGAAGACCTGTCGAACAGACAAAGAGAAGCAGAACAAGCACTCGGCGTCGATTCGTTCGTTGATGTTTTGGTTGATCATCCTTTCTCAAAGGGGAATTCCTCTGCAATCAGGCATTTTTTTGCTGAATTTGTGATCTTACCAGATCCGCCTGTTAACAAAGGAGGGATCAGCGGGTTTCGGTGAATTTTCCCAAATTCGTGAAATTCTTGTTTTTTTTTTGAGAATCTTGCTTTATCTTATGTAGTTCAAAGACAATTCATTATCGCGTCTCAGCGAAAATCCTCAGGTATCTTATCTCTTTGCCCACTTGATACCTGTCCAAAAAAATAAACTTAATCCAGATCTCTACGATTTGTGGTGTCTTGGTTCGTTTTTAAATCACTGAACCAAGTTTTTCCTGTTTATCTGTATTCTTTCACACCAGAATTCAGACTTTCACACACATCTTTTTTAATTTTTTGGAGGGCCTATCATGAGGATACTCAAGAGACGAAGAGCGTTTACGCTCATTGAACTGCTGGTGGTGATTGCCATCATCGCGGTTCTGGTGGCACTGCTACTACCGGCAGTGCAACAAGCGCGAGAAGCAGCTCGTCGTTCAAGCTGCAAAAATAATCTGAAGCAACTGGGACTTGGCATTCACAACTACCACGACGTCTACAACCACGTCCCGATGGCGTCGACAATCGCCAATGGAGGAACATCCCCCAGACGCACGAGTGGCCACGTCGGCTTATTGCCGTTTATGGATCAGGGACCGTTGTTTAATCAGATGCAGGAATATTTTAAGACAGGCTCTCGTGTCCCTTGGGATGGTGGAGGCCCCAATCGCGTCTGGGACGAAAAAATCCCTTACATGCGCTGTCCTTCGGATGTAGGCCGCCCGGACAGACGCGGCCATACCAATTACATGTTTTCACGTGGAGACACCAGCTGGGATCATAACCCCAACTGGGCCGGCAATGGAGGACGCGGTAATCGCGGCTTTTTCACAACTCCGCGGAATACATCACCTCAAACCAGTTTCCGTGACGTGGTCGATGGTTTAAGTAATACCATCGCCATGGCGGAGCGTAACATCGCTATCCCTGGCTCTCGAAAGGTCATTGATGGTGGTACTGCGCGTAATGTCGGCAGCGCTACTCGAGATAACCCGCAGTCTCTGCTCGCAGCCCACATCGATCCTGCCACAAATAGCTACACCAGTAATCCAGGTGCCTGGGGCGGGCGCCGTTTCGGAGACGGCGCGCCAGCCTTCACGGGGCATACCACTATCCTTGGTCCGAATAAAGGCACATTTACGCAAAGGGGCTGGGACGGCGAGGATGGGATTTACGAACCCAGCAGTCGACATACCGGCGGCGTTCAATGTCTGATGGGGGACGGAGCCGTTCGCTTCATCAGCGAAAACATCGATACCGGCGACACAACTTGCCGAGTTCCCGATCATCCTCAGTCGAACTGTACGCCCCGATTCGGCCCCAGTCCCTACGGTGTCTGGGGAGCTCTCGGATCGAAAAATGGATCGGATCAGGTTCAATTCTGATTGGTTCGTTTGTCGTGTGATGGCTTAGAGTACCTACCATTCACGGAAACGGGGAGTTGTGCTGAACAACTCCCCGTGATTTCTCTACGCCTCAAGGGTCTATATCGCGCTCAATCTGGAGCATTCCAAAATACTGAAGAAGTAAGACTATCAACATGAAAAATCTCTCACTCATCTGTGGACTTCTCATATTCATCAGTGGCTGTGGCGCTGGAGGAGGGGGGGGCGACCAAGTGCCTGTCTATCCCGTCTCCGGGAAAATTACACTGGGAGGTGCGCCGGTCGCCAATGCCATTGTTAGCTTCGCTCCTCAGGGGGATCAGCCGGCCGCAACCGGTAAGACAAATTCCAGCGGCGAATATCAATTGACGACTTATGAAGGCTACGACGGTGCCGCAGAAGGTGAATACGTTGTCCTCGTTACGAAATCCGCGGGAAGTGGATCGGATGGCCCTTCTGAAGAAGCGATGCATGAAGCAATGACGTCAGGTGGTGGACCTCCTCCAAGTCACGACGCTTCAGGGGGGGAGAACTCCGGCGAAGAGGGAGGTTCTGTGCTTCCTGAGAAATACAGCGATCGGGAACAAACGGACCTGACGGCGAACGTTACCGCAGATGGAGAGAACGTCTTCAACTTCGATCTCTCTCCCTGACGATGGTCAGGACAGTCGCACTGTTGTTGAGTCGAATCCTGCGTCACGCTGAACTGTCATCGCGATGGTTCAGCGTGACTTTGTTAACTTCGCTCATGATGTTTTTCTGAAACGGGTGGGCAGGCAGCAGATGAATGTCCCAGCAAACTCCGATGAAAGGTGCAGTTTCGGAAGGAAATCGCGGACAACCTAAGCCGTTGATCCGCGTCTTCGTAGCCGTTTTGATCGGAGGGATCGGGCTCTTTCTAATCACGAAACGCTTCCGAATGTCAGACGAGAATTCCGACGCAACGGAATGGTTGCGTCTCTCGCGACAAGCTCTGCGTGACGATGATTATGCGTCTGCCGAGGAATATGCTCTCAATATCTCTCCCGCCAGCGAACATTGGGCCGAAAGTCGCATGATCGCAGGGGAAGCGGCAACTCAACTGGAGCGTTACGACGACGCCGTGAGTCACTATGAAACCCTCGTACAGAGCGATTCCCAAAAGTCCGCTGAGGCATTATTCTACATCGGCGAGATTTACCGTCACGTCGGGAAATTGACCCCGGCAGTTCAAGCCTATCGGGAGGTACTGGAAGAGAATCCCGACCATCTGCTGGCCCACCACCGACTTGCCTATCTGCTGGAATTAACGGGCCAACGCTGGGCCGCGTCTCCATACTTCCTATTTGTTTTACAAAACAATAACGCGACGATTCAGGATCTGATTTTATTTGGGGATCTGGAACATCCCCTCGAACAACTCGATTATCTGGAACGCTGTCGAGAACAGGATCCCGACGATCCGCTCGTTCTATCAGCGTTCGCCGCCTATCACCTCTCCTACGGCAAGCTCGAACTCGCATTTCCTCTGTTGAAGGAAATCGTCCGCAACGATCCGAACCTGATTCCCGCACAAGCGATGTTAGGAGAGGTCTTACTGGAACGCGAGCCCGATCAGTTTTTGAAATGGCATGAACGTCTTCCCGCTGCTGCCGACCGCGATGCGGAGATCTGGTATGTGCGGGGATTGTGGGCTCGCCAGCATCAACAGCTTGAGATGGCCATCCGTTGTTTTTGGGAAAGCGTGCGTCTGGAACCGACCCATCGTCGCGCTCTGTCAAACTTGTCGCAGAGCCTGAATTCGACCGAGAATCCAGCCGCCGGCGAATTCAGTGAACGGACGCGACAGTTCAACGAAATATCCCGATTGCTGAATCAGGTGGCCAATCGCGCCGGAGATAAGGCCAAAGTATTGAAACAACTCGTCGATCTGATGGAATCCACCGGACGCCTCTGGGAGGCATGGGCCTGGGCAGCTATCTCAAAAGAGCAGCTACCTGGCCACAGGTGGCCCACAGAGGTGATTCAACGATTGACTCCGGTCCTGGATGCGAACACTCCGCAAGTCATCGATGCACAGAATCTGGCTCTGAAGCACGATTTCTCGAGCTATCCGGTCCCTCGTAGACTGTTATCCGTGAAGAGCGAGGAACCGCAAGCCATCGTAGAAACGTTGACCGACTCGCAAATTCGCTTCGAAGAAGTCGCCGATTCCGGAATCGATCTGATTTATTACAACGCTTCCGATCCCGAGACGCAGGGAGCCCGCATGTTTGAATCGAACGGTGGCGGCGTTGCCGTTCTCGACTTTAACGGCGATCAGTGGCCGGATCTCTATCTGACTCAGGGATCTGAATGGGCAACCGGTTCGGTGGAACCGAGCCCCTCAATGGAATATCAAGATCGACTTTATCGGAATGCTCAAGGAGAGAGATTTATTGACGTCACCGCTCAGGCCAACCTTCATATCCTGGATTTTGGCCAGGGGCCCACGGTCGGTGATTTCAATAACGATGGATTTCCCGATCTCTACGTGGCAAACATTGGTCGCAATCGTTTATTGATGAACAATGGAGACGGGACGTTTTCCGATGTCACGGCTTCGGCCAAGCTCACCTCCCGAAAATGGACGAGTAGCTGCGCGATCGTTGACCTTAATGCCGACGGGCTCCCCGATCTGTTCGATGCAAATTATCTGACTGGTGACGGAATCTACACAGACATCTGCGAGGGACGAGCCTGCTCTCCCTCAAATTTTCCGGGAGCTGTGGATGACGTCTATTTAAATCGGGGAGATGGCCACTTTGAACTGATCCCGGACGCTTTGCCACAGCAGGACTCCAAAGGGATGGGAGTCGTCGCGGTGGTGCTTGAAGGCGATCGAATTCCGAGCCTGTTCGTTTCCAATGACCAGGTCCCCAACTATTTGATACAGAATCAAACCACTCCGGGTTCTCAGAAAATCGAGATCCGTAATGAAGCCTTTCTTCGCGGGCTCGCTTTCAACGAGGATGGCCTCCCCATGGCTTGCATGGGAATCGCGGTGGATGACGTCGATTCCAATGGACTGCTGGATTTGTTTGTGACGAATTTTCAGGACGAAGCCAACACACTTTATCTGCAGGACTCTCCCGGACTATTCCGGGACTCCACGAGAGCGGCAGGGTTGTTTACACCGAGCTTCAATTTTGTCGGCTGGGGAACCCAGTTTCTGGACGCGGATCTGGATGGCCATCCGGATCTGGTACTGGTGAACGGACACGTCGATGATTATCGCAGTCGAGGCCGCGGTTATCAGATGCCTCCTCAATTCTTTCGCAACATCGGACGCGGAAAATTCGAGGAACTGGACCCGGAAAACGTCGGGCCGTACTTTGGGAAAAAGTTCCTTGGCCGGGGACTGGCAAGATTGGACTGGAATCGCGACGGTCGCATGGAATTCGTGGTCTCGAACATTGGAGATCGAACATCCGTTTTGAAAAATCAGTCCGACATCGGCCACTGGCTGAATCTCCGTCTGATTGCGACACGAAGTTCGCGTGATGCCGTCGGAACCATCGTCACGCTCAAACTGGAGAATCGTTCCGTGCAGAAACAATTGACTTCTGGTGATGGGTACATGGCGAGTAACGAAAAGCTGCTTCAGTTTGGACTGGGGGATTCAGAGAGGATTCAAGAACTGGTGATCGACTGGCCCTCCGGGAATCAACAAATCGTGAGAGAGCCGCCTGTTGACTCCACTTTGGAATTTCTCGAAGATGCGGATTCAGCCACACTCTGGCAGGGGGTTTCTCCAACTTCGCTCAAGTTAAATCATTGATTGGCAGGAACGAATTCCGGGATGGGCTCCACAGCGAGTTAAGATTTGAAAGATCAAACATCAAAAATTCGAGTCGTGTTCTCAATGATTCTCCTGTCGTCCCTTTTAGTGGTCGGGGTCGTCTGGCTCGGTGGAGACCGGAACTCAAAAAAAACTGCCCGCGACTTACTGGAAAAAGCGACTCAGGAACGACGGATCGGTAATCATGAGAAAGCGGAAGAATACGCCGTTGCGGCGATCGCTGAAGATCCGTTTCAAGACGAAGCCGTCCTCGTCGCCGCACGGAGCGCCGCCGCACAACATCGCTATCGAGAGGCACTCAACTATCTCGAACGACTCAGGTCCGATGATCGTGAACTTGTGACAGAAGTCGCTTTCTTGCGTGCGGAATGGAACTTCCGGCATCTCGCCAATCTCTCCGCAGCAGAAGAAGCCTACCAGGATGTCTTGACTCTCGATCCGAACCATCTTCAGGCCCATCAGGGATATGTCGAGTTGATGGCCACTTGCGGACGCAGTCGGGAAGCGATCCCATCGATTCTAAGAATGATTCGCCAGACACCAGACGATGACGCTTACATCCTGTTGTTGAGAGACAGAGGCGCGATCGAGAATCTCGATCTGCTGGAAAAGGCACGGCGGAATTGGCCGGAAGATCCCGTCCCACTGATAGGGATAGCCTGGAACCTCGCCGCAGAAGGAAATCAAGAACAGGCTCTGGAACGACTAGAATCAGCGGTCGCTCTCGATCCCAAAAATCGAGCCGCTCAACTCGCGTTGGGGCGACAGTTGCTTCACTTGGGGCAGTACCACCGATTATTGAGATGGTCTCAGGAACTTCCCATCAAATGTGGTGACCATGCGGACTTCTGGATTCTCAATGGAGAGCTATCGGAGCACTTTGATCAGCCTGATGCTGCCATCCGTTGCTACTGGGAAGCATCAAAAAGATCTCCCGATCTCGATCGCCCTGTTGTTCGCCTGATTCCTCTGCTGCAAACAGAGGAGAAAACAAGTGTCTCGGAATTATTTGCATCCCGCCTGCAAAACCTACTGAGTCTTAATGACGCCCAGAATCAAATGTTGATCCAGACCTCGAACGCAACCAGCGAAGATTATCTGCGGCTGATTCACGCCTATGAGAAGACGGGGCGAATCTGGGAAGCTTGGGCGTGGTGCCGTCGCGCCCTGCAAATGGCTCCGTCAAACCAGGGGCTTCAACAAAGGTACGCAGAACTCCAGAAACGTACAGAATCCCTTCCACTTCAGCTGACGCAAGTGGATGCGAATGTCGCCTTAAAAGTGGATTTATCCTCTTATCCGCTGCCGAGTTTTGATTCCATCTCACTCGACAAGCAGCCCTCAGCGGTCCGATCTCACGACTCCCGAACGTTTGCGTTTCATGATGAGTCATCGATGGCCGGAATACAATTTCGTTTTGTGAACGGGACTCTAGGGGAGCCGACACGTCGGATGTTTGAATTCACCGGTGGTGGAATTGGTGTGTTGGATTACGACCAGGATGGTTCTCCCGATTTGTATTTTTCTCAGGGACTCGAATGGGAAGATCGTGGACCGAATTCCCCTCAGGATCAACTTTTTCGGAATGTCGGTGGCACTCATTTTCGAGAGATAAGTTCAGAGGCTTCTCTCAAGGAAAGAGAATTCGGTCAGGGAGTTGCCGTCGGAGATATCGATTCTGATGGGTTTCCCGATCTTCTGATCGCGAACATCGGGCCCAATCGTCTCTGGCGGAATAACGGAGACGGTACGTTTTCCGACGTCACAGAGGAAGCCGGTCTCTTCGGCGAAAAATGGAGTACGAGTTGCCTGATCGCCGATTTGGATCATGACGGAGATGCCGATTTATATCTGGCAAATTATCTCGCCGGCCACGATCTCTTTGAGAAAATCTGTCAGCACTCCGATGGAAAAGCGGTTGCCTGCTACCCAACTCACTTCAAGGGGGAACTCGATGATTTCTGGCAAAACCAAGGTTCTTGGAGTTTTTCAGACGCCACTGAAACTTTATTTCCGAAAAAACCGGATGGTAAAGGACTCGGCGTCGTCGCGTGGGATGCCGACCACAGCGGACAACTCAGCCTCTTTGTCGCCAATGATACGACTCCAAATTTGTTCTACGTTCCCTCTCACGGCTCGACAAAAGGCTTCTCCGAACAAGGGATTCTTTCGGGAGTTGCCGTGAATTCCAATGGTAAAGCAGAAGGCTGCATGGGGATCGCGGTGGGAGATCTCGACCAAAACGGTCGGCAAGATTTACATGTCACCAATTTTCTGGCCGAGTCGAATACGCTCTATCGATCCTTCGGAGGCATACTGTTCGAGGACAGTACGAAAGCGTACGGTCTCCAGGAATCGACTTATGACGATTTAGGTTTCGGTACGAATTTTCTGGATGTCGACCTGAATGGAAGTCTGGAACTTTTTGTGTCGAATGGACACGTTGACGACCTTCGACGATATGGGCGCCCTTATAGAATGCAACCAAAATTATTTCGGCTGGAGTCCGATCAATATCAGACAGTCGCTCCTGACTCGCTGGGGAATTACTTTCAAAACCAATGGCTAGGGAGAGCCTCGGTCACGCTGGATTGGAACGCCGATCACCTCGATGATCTGGTCGTCGGTCATCTCGAGGAAAACTATGCATTACTGACAAATCGCACCCAAACCTCGGGACACTTTCTCATTTTAAGACTGATCGGCACAAGCTCGCATCGGGACGCGATCGGGACGCGAGTCAGTGTCAATTCAGGTGAACAACACTGGTATCAGCAATTGGTGGCGGGAGGCAGCTATCAAGCTTCCAGTGAAAAAAAGCTGACGTTCGGCCTCGGCGATGTGGAACGCCTCGATCGACTGAGAGTCGAATGGCCGTCCGGCTTAACGCAGGAATTCGCCGATCTCCCCGTTTCACGTCGTTACGTTCTGGTGGAAGGTAAAGAGCTCCTCCCGGAAAGCTCCCGCTGAGACGCGATTGTCTTAGCATCAGTCAAATCGCGCGATTTAGAGCACATGATCCAATCCCGTTCTTCCTCGAAGACGAGTGACGAATTAACGAGAAGCCAACAGGTGAAGGAGATTCTGCTCCGCTTATCGATTTTCGAGCTGCATCTGTGAATCGGCAAAAAATTTCGTATAAAACCGTTCCCGAACCGTATCTTCCGGCCAGGCTTGCATACCAATCTCCGCAAAATGGATGGCTTCTCTGAGTGCCGAATTAAGTTTTTGCGGGGAATCGTTTTCACGAGCGAGGATCACCTCGTACATTCGCAGAATCACTTCACAAAATGCTTGTGAGGCGATGCGGTGGGCCTCCATTTCATCTAACTTTGAGTCGGGCAGATTCCGGACATACTGCGAGAAATTTTTGGGTCTTAGAAACAGTGTTTCGGCAAGATTTACATGGAATGTCGAATAGTATTGATAAAAACTGAGCGGCGAACTGAATTCCAGAATGGGGTGATTATCGGAATGCAAGGGGACCTCTCCGCAATAGAGGCGATATCCGAATTCATCAAGATGCAGACAGTGCACCAGTTGCAATGGTGATGTCATCCCAATCAATTTCATATTGCGGGCGACTTCGGGCTTCGAAAATCCTGCTTCGAGCCTTTCATAATCAATTGTCAAAGGTGAAGGCGTGCCGATCAGAATTCCAAAATTTGTATGGGTATGGTTCATAAACCACAAAGTGGCGTGAGGAAAAACGTCTTGAAAACCACGCATCAGTATTCGGAGCTCGCGCGCATCAATTGCGGCCATCGGGATCCACGCACATCCAATCCCGTCAGGTTTCAGAGAAGACTTCATTAACTCGAAATATTCGACAGTATACAAGTTTCCGTTTTGTTTGTATTGCAGGTTTGTCACATCGGTGGCAATGACATCATACTTCCGAGTCCCGACATGCAGATGATCTCGGGCATCGTTAATCATCAGCGTGAAATTGGGATGATCGAGAACGGAAAAATTCTGTTCCGGCATCAGGTACGCTGAACGAGTCACTTCCGGTTCAATTTCAACACAGTAGGACTTCACGCCATGTGTTGTGAGAGCGTAGCTGGTTCCCCCTGTCCCAAATCCCACGGTGAGTGCATTTTGGGGGTCAGGATGCAAAAGCAGAGGAAGATGAGCCAGCATTAGGGAATCGACTCGTGCTTCAATGTTGGTGGAAGCGACGAGCTGGTCGTCGACGTAGATCAGATGCTCCTGAGTCGCGGGGATTTTTTTGGTGTAAACGGTCGCCGAGCGTCCATCCGCAACACGAACGATTTCCGAGATTACCAGATCGGTGTTATCCACCGAGACTTCCAATAACTGATCTCCCTTCCAAACAGCTAGTGTTTCCCGCAAGACTGGCCGATCCCTGATCCCAATCCAGACAGACCAAATCAATGCCACGAAGACAAGTCCGGGCACGTATGCAGGTTGAAGACGGTTGGTGTGAATTCCTCGTGTGGTGAGGCAGACCAGACTGGACATCATGGTCAATGAGACAAACACGAAATGCTGTCCGAACACTGGGATCAGCAAAGTACCAACGACCATAATTCCTGCGACCGACCCTAAGGTCCCCCAAAAGTAAGAGCGGCCCACCCAGCGGTCGTGTGAGTCCCCTGTCCGGGAGTCACTGTCACAGACGGCCGGGTAAGCGAGTCCCATGAACATTGTCGGCAGAAACATCAAAAAACTGATAATCTGTGCTTCCGTCAGGTAAATGTCTGTGAGAGTCAAGGTTCCTGCTCGCGACGCACTGACAATAAACTCCTGATTCCAGACCGCAGCACGGTACAGGACACCAAACGTCACCAAGGACGTTATTGCAGTGCCTCCGTTGGCCAGGCGAAAAATCGATCGAGGCGTCCATTTTCTGAGCAGCAACGGATAAAGGCACAAGCTTCCGAATCCCATTCCCAAAAGATAGAAGGAGAGCGTGAGAGTGAAGGTGACCGTCGAATTTGTATTGACGATTCCCAGGAAACGCAGCCAGACCACTTCCAATCCCAAAGCCACAAAGCCGGTGCAAAAATAGGCAAACAGCGAGATCGGTCGGGCTCCCGATTCAACGTGGGCCTCGGTTTGCTCATTGGAAATCCGGGTATCGAATTTCCGTAAAGGAAGAATAATCAGAAACGCAGCGATATTGAGTGCAACCGCCGCGTAGCGACTATCACTCAGTCCGAGTAACTTGATCCCCAGCAGCCCCGTGAACAGGCATCCGACGACAGCACCAATGATATTAATGCCGTAAACCAAACCGACTCTGGACGTGCCACTTCGTGCGATACATTGAATCATGACCGGGATTGTCGCTCCCATGGCCAGCGTGGCGGGTAACAGAGGGAGGATCGCCAGGACAAACCGGAGCGGAGTTTGTAACGGATGCCCTTCGCCCAAGAAGTGAACTCCGGAGACGTATATCTGCCCCGAATAATTCAACAGGAAGGGGATAATCAGTCCCCAGAAGCCCATCATTAACTCGAGGACCGCATAAAAAACGAAAGGGTTGCGGGTATTTTTCAGAAAAGGAACTGCTGCCTGGCTACCGAGTGCGATCCCCAGAAAAATGGCTGTCAGAATCGCCGTTGTCGCCGGGGCACTCGCCCCAAAAATGAGAAACATCTGACGCTGCCACAGGATTTCATAAGTGAGGGCGCTGGCTCCCGAAAGAAAGAAGGCGAGTAAGCAACGAGGGAGGAACGAATTCGGTATCACGACGATAAGCCTCAAGAAGAAGATCGATCCCCTTTTGTACCGCACACAACCTCAATGATTCAAATCCTATTTTTACCAATCAACTTCCAGAGAGACGTCTGGTCATGAAGCAAAGAATCATCGGGGACTGGAAAACGCGATCGTGGGAAAGGGAGTCGGAATCACGATTCGATAACGAATCAGCGATCGTTGATTCGATAAATGGAAATACCTGTGGCACTGTGATACTCCATCTTCACACCAGAATTGAATTCGTTCATTCTGCTTGTCGTGGGGGACCGGTCCGAAGAATGGTCAATGATGACATAACGGATGTTTTTTTTTCGTAGAGAGTCAAGCGTTCTGAGAGAAGGGAACTCCGAGTTGAGTTGATTCCTTGCGTCGAAATATTCGTCCGGGAAGTATCCGGAATATCCATTCAACAAAGGGACTTTGTGATACGATCCGAAATACATCCACCTGACCGTGATGTCAAAATCCTGAACCAGATTTCCCGGTGACATCGGCAAGCAGACCGCTCCTGCTTTACTGTCTGCATTCTGTATGAGCCACCGGATCCAGTCCTGATGCTGATTGTGATCCGGCACGCTGGCGAGAGTGATTTTTCGAGGAGAAGATTCAAAGGCAACCAGTATTGCCAGTAAAGCCAACAGGCATCGAGGCAAAATCGCAGTTCGTGCTCTCCACCAGTAACGACACACCAAAATCCAGAGTTCATGGAGTCCCAACGCCGCTAGCAATGCCACTCCCAGTTGAACAAAATAACTGAATCGAAATGGACTTCTGACTTGCGAGACCCCAGGAAAAGAGGACAACCAGAGCCAGAGATTCCAGTCTCGCATTTGCAGATTCATTCCCAGTGAGAGGATGAATGCAAAGGCTGAGAGCGAGAAGAGAAATAGTGTGACCCGTCGTCGTTTTCGGTGAATCAACCCAAGCACACACCCCGCTAATGCCAGTACCAATCGACCTGTCCCTGTGCCGAGTTTCCAGCTCGGACGACGCTGGATGCTGAAGGGATCCACCATCAGACGACCGGGAGTTTTCAAGTAATCACTGGGGACAGCGGACAATTGTTGCACCTTCTCTATGGAGCGAAGAAAGTGGTGGTTGACCATAACTGTTCGCATTCGCCAGAGAAATGGTCCAGACATCACTCCAGCCACGAGCAGACCGATCACCAGGGCACGGTAAAAACTGGTCTTCGTCCAGTGCGATGCTGAGAGCCAACATGTCCCAAGTGTCAGAATGAGAAGAAAAAGCGCATGGTGGATGCTACAGAAAACCACGACGGAAAAAGCCAAGCCTAATTCGGCACCACGCCAAGCGGTCGGCGAACGATCAATTTTGAGAAGAGTTGACCAGAACCATAAAACTCCCCACACAGGTATCAATTGTAATGAATCTTTTTGCAGATGGATCATCGGCAGGAGTATCACGAAGATCCCTCCCGCTGCGGCAACCAAACGGTGGATTGATATTTGCCGCAAAAGCCTTGTCGCCAAGAGTCCGTTTAATAGTAACGAGATCGCCAGATAGAGATTGTAACCAAGTACACGAGAACCGGTCAGCCAGATGACCGGTGCAACCACTACTGTCATCGGTTGAGGTTCCGAGAAAGCGAACGTGTCTTCCACGGGATAGAAAATGGGAGCGTCCCAATAGTCGTCGAAGTGTACCTGCGCCCGATCTGAGTTCCACCAGATCGTCCACATGTTGAACAGTTCAACGGTTCTAACGTGGGGGTTCCCCAAAGGGTATTTTCGAGACGGAAATTGAGCGAGAGGCCAGGTGCTCCAGATGACGACCAGTGAAAATAAAAAAAAAGTACCCAACCAGAAAAAAGATTCTCTTTTCCACCAGGGTTTAGATTTCATGAAACAGTCACTTTGGAGAGCACGTCCCAGCTAGCCATCATTTGTCAGTTTCTCAACCGATGATAGATCGTTCGGAAATCGATTGCGACAAGATTCTTTTGTGGTTCAGACTTACCGTTTCGTCTTGGAATACCGTTGAGCTTAGGAGCACACTTCATCTCGATCGGAAAATATGATCTCCACGCCGTGACAGTCTCGTAATCAAAACGCCCCCACAGTGTCTTTGTGTGACGGTCGAGGAACTCTTTAAGGAACTGGTAGTCCGATCTGATCTCGTCGGGTAACCAAAATCGGTCGTCTTCGCGATTTCGATCTTCACTTCTAGTAGCTCTCGGGGCTGCCGTTGACTGATCTCAGGCTCAACCTTGTTTGTCCATGGCTGAATCCAGCAGTGCTTTTATCGCCCGCCGAATATAGTCAGGCAGCGACTCCCAAACTGAGACGAGCCTTCTCAGAAGCGGATCGCGGAGAATCGATGCAAGTTGATGCAGAGTGTCGGGCACCATATCAGGCACCACGCCCTTTGGAGGATCCCCTAACCTCCATATCTGACAGTGTTTTACGGTTTTCGACTCACTGTCTACGGAACCGAAGGGGCCGACCGTATATTGATTCGTGGCGCTCCGCTACGGCGGATGATGCCGAAGGATGTTTGGGAAACGCTGCGAAATCACTCACTCCGGTCTTGACGAGGACTTCCTCACGGATGCCTTTTTGTGATTTTGTGGCTGACTTCCTGACACTCACTCAGTGGTCCAGCGAGATTGCTTCCGCGTAGTCGAGTTCGCCGGTGCGGCCGTCGTAGTACTGAAAGATGACCTGGGGGTGCGGATAGGCGACCCAGCGTTCGTCTCCCAGCTTCTGCGGCATATTGAAGACATTATTCACCTGCACGACGCAGAAATGCGGATAAAGTCGTTCGAGCCGAGGAAGGTCAGGGAGAATATAGGTGCTCCAGCGGATATCGCATTCGCGCGGCCCGAACGTCCATTTGCCGGTTGCGGGACGGTCGCTTTCATCGAGTTTGGGAACGTGATTGACGCTGTTGTGCGGACCGCAGCAGAATTCCCAGATATCGTCGGTCACCTTGATGGCGAAGCTATTGTGGAGGTCGCCTGTCATCACGAATACCTTCTTGTTGAGCTTACTCCACTCTTTGATGAGTAACTCTCGCTCGTCGAAGAATCCGGTCCAGGCTTCTTCCTTGTTCGCTTCATCGAACTCGAATCCGCCCGCGCCGCTGTGAGGGATCATGAACGGCACGGTCGAGACGACGAAAAAGAAATCGGCGTCGCTTTCCTTCATCGACTTGAGCAGCCACTCGCGCTGCGGTTTGCCGATCATGGAGACGCCCGGCTTGTCGCGTTGTTTGACGTCGTGCATGTCGCGGTCGCCACGGGTGTCGAGCAGATAGAACTCGCAATTTGAGACGCGAAATTTCCCGAAGCTCCGTCGACCGATGGAATAATTCACCTCGTCATCGACCTTGGCCGGCATGTGGACACGAACGGTGTGCGGACCGACCACCTCGACAATATCGTAGACATACGAGTTTTTGTTCCCTTCGTCGTTATCGTATTGCAGGTCGTTCACCCCGGCTTCGGGCGTTCCCCAGTGAACGTGCAGATTGGTCATCTCGTCGAGGGGGAGTTTGGTGAAGTCGGTGTTCGGATCGACCAGCAGATCGCTCCCCACTTTCATTGTCCCCTGTCCGAAGTGGATCGGGTGGCCGTATGCGAACGGGTTCGCCCAGCCCAGATAATCCATCCACGCATAGGTTCCGATATCGCGGAAAACGGTTCGCCGGTGACGTTTGCCGGCTTCCGACGAACCCCAGATATCGTTGACCAGTTCGTGGTCGTCGAAGGTGAAATAGCTCGGCATGTTGCGGTGCCATTTGGCGAGTTCCACGCCGCGACTGAGATACAGTTTGTAGTTTTCCCAGACACCGACCACCGTCGGCATGACCTCGACCGAGAGCGGATACTCGTCGATCCCCTGCGTCAGTCGCCAGGCTTCCGGCGGATACTCGCGGAGTTCTTCATATAGCCAGTCGCCGTTCATGATGTGAAAATGCGCTTTGTCGGCCCAGTCCTGATTCAGGTTCTCATAGGTGGGGAGTCGATGTCCTACACCGTGCAGCGGATTCTGATTGGCACAGGAACCGATCTGGAATCGAAAATTGAATAAGCCGTCCGGATTGTACTTTTCATTCCGCGTATCTTCGGCACTCGGTAGTGTTTTGAACGAACCGGGCAAGCCGTGCGGCCGATCATTGACCCAGATCTGATAATAATAACGAGTGTCTGATTGAAGGTCCTTAAGCTGCGCGACGCCGGTGTTGTCGTGTGCGATAGTTGTGATGGCAGGCTCACTGACCAGTTCGAGTGATTTGGGATCGGTCCCGTAATGGACCACGAATTCGCCGGGATCGGAAGTCCGTCCCCAGACTCCCATAGAATGCGCGGTTGCCTGGCCAAGCATGGGGCCGTGCGTCAGTCGGATCGGATCGCGTTCGGCCTTCGCCTGGGAGATGCTTCCCAAAGTTGCGACAGCAATCAGAATCAGAGCGAACAGATGAGCGGGACGACAAAACGGAACGAGCGACGACTTCATGGGGGTAATCTCACTAAGCTGTGCAGGAATGAATTCAGCGCGACTGGGCATCGCGTTTTCTGCATTCGATCAGGTCATCGAATTCATAGCAAATCGAAAACGGAAGATTCTGAAAGATGACAGACGTGTGAGGGGACAGATCAGAGCGAGTATGACTCTCTTCTTCGACTCAGCACAAAACTGCCTCGTTGAAAATTTCTTACCACGTTCACTGCCGTTGTCCTAGCAATGTGGCACTGGATTTGGAATTGAGAGGGCCTTCCAACGGCCTCGCGAAGATATCTTCGACGGATTGGAATCTTCCGCCACACAAGCAGATGCTTATTCCTCGCGGGGGCTGTTCTTGTTGGCGTCCTACCAGCTTGGTCGCTGGTAGGTAGAATAAGATTACTGACCACCATGCTCGCCTGTGGTTTCGGCGGGGATACCCAAAATCGCAGTCGCGAGCATCAGCAGAGCCAACAAAGCGAACCACAACGATTTCTCCACGCGACGCCCCTTATCTCCCGAGGAGCCGGCGTGAACGGCTGCCATAGTACACTGAATTGCGTAATAGAGCGCGAACGCGCGACTGGCGTAGGAGATGACGCTAAAAATATCAACCAGCCAAAGCAGTGCGATAGCGTATCCAGCGGCACCGGCGTAAACTTTGTGCCTCTTAATGCGTCCTTTGGTCGCCTCTTCAAGCAACCCGCCCGAACTCACCGTATCCGCGACGGCTGCTGAAAACTGACTCATCCCAGCTCCGACAATCAGAGTAAAGGGAAGTACATACGCCACTCGCGCACTGAGGTCGATGATGCCTGTCTCACTCACGTTGTCAAAGACACCCAGTAGTATGGTAGCGAGACCTACAAACAGAATGTAAACACCCGCCGCGATCCCTTGCGCGAATTGCATCGTATTGATTCGATGCTTGGGTGGATAGACACCGTGAAGGTATCGCGAGGTTTCAAATCCTTGCACGATCAGGAACGCACCTAACAATTGTCGCAGCGTTTTAACGCTCCAATCGGTTTTGAGCTGTGGGAGATGCCATTGGTTTTTCATCACTAGATCTCCGTTATAAATCAGCAAGCCGACTAACAGTCCTCCGATAATTGAGAGTTTGCCTTCAACGGTAAATATTTCCATCGATTCGAGCATGCTTAAGCCGCGCCACAGTCCGAATCCGCCAATGAACGCCGCAATCGCAGTGGCGATCCAGTTCTCTAGATGAGCGAAATCAGGATGGAACAGTCGCATCACGAAGGCTGCCAGCAGTTTGAGGTAGAAAGCGACCGCGATGACATACGCGAGCGCCAGCGACAACTTCGCCGCACGTCCCAGCCAACGGATGACGGTTTCATCACCCTCATCAGACTCGTCTGATTCGATAATCGATTCGAGGTGTGCAATGTTGTAGCGCACCGCGCCGCCAACAAAGTAGGCCAAAACCACTATGGCTGTGATGGCCATTAACGCCCAGTTTCCGACGGTGAAGCCAAGCAGCGGCGCCACAACCAGAAAGCCGCTGCCGATGATGGAAGCCAGCGGCGTGACCGTCGCCCGCCAGAATTTCGACGTCCGTACCCACGGTCGAAAAAAAAGGAAGAGAAGTGCCGCTGTGACCGCCAGAACAACTCCGTTGACAATCCAGTCTCCGACAGTCAGTTGCTGCAATGAAGTATGAAACATATAACTCCGTGAATTAATTGAAAGTGATTCTTTTTTTAGCATACGTGATGATCGATACCGCTCGAAAGAGACGCCTTGGCGAGTTCACTCACGAGAGACATCCAGACTCTCGTTACAGTATTTGTTACCATGATGAGACTGGTTGATGTCGGGACAACATCGATTGGAATCCTGAAAATTCCGTCAGCTTTCTCTCTGGACGAAGGAAACCTGGCAAGAGTATTTGCCAACGACTGGACAGAAAGGGGGGAAGTCCAATTCGCTCAGAGAAGAATCGTTCTACAGCACGATCTGAGAGCCCTTCTACAAGTTGTATAGAGGGAGGAGTGCTGATCAGGGTCGACAGGCACAGCGCTGCGACGTGAAGAACGAATCAGATCAGGTCTACACTGGACGTTCACGCTTTGGGGCTCAATAATGCTGAACAGCTTTTCTCCGATTTCTGCAGCCTGAACCCGGCCATTTTGTATGTTTTCTGAAACTGACGGCAGTCGCAAATCCATCGGTGACGTTGACGTTCTGTATCACGATGGTTTGTATCATCTCTTTCATCTGGTTCTCCCCAACCACGATTTTATCGCTCACGCCGTCAGCACGAACGGGATCAACTGGCGTCGGGTGAAAAATGCGCTGTTCATCGGCGATCCCGGTTCTTGGGATGACTTGATGCTGTGGACGATGGCGGTGACACCCGATCCGCATCAGGAAGGTCGCTGGCGAATGTTTTATACGGGATTGTCGCGTCGGGACCAGGGGAAAGTTCAACGGGTGGGGTTGGCTTACAGCAAAGATCTGTTTCATTGGAAAAAGGCGCCCGTTCACTGGGATGATTTGCGCGGGGCGAACGATCCGGAACTGGTGCGGAAAGCGCGCGAAGTGGGCCGAGACGAACCCGCCGACAGTCGTCATGCGGAAGAGGATGCAGAGAGTTGCTACCCGCTGGAGGCGGACGGACGATTTTATGAATCCACCCTCGAAGAAGGACGAGAGTGGGTCAGCTTTCGCGATCCGTTTTATTATTCAGAAAACGGCCAGGGATGGCTCATCATGGCGGCGCGAGTGAAAGATGGTCCGGTGGTGCGTCGCGGTTGCGTGGCGCTCTACAAGGAAACAAGACCCAATCATTTTGAAGCGATGAAAGCGCTCCATCATCCCGGCATTTACGATGACATTGAAGTTCCGAATCTGATCCGATTCGAGAACGAATATTATTTGATCGGAAGTTTGCGGGAAGATGCCAAAATTCGCTACTGGCATACCGACTGGATCGGAAGCCCCTGGCGTTCGTATCACGATAATGTACTGATGGCACAGGGGAATTATGCGGGCCGATTGTGTGAAGACGAGAAGGGGTGGCTATTCTGGAATTTCTTCAGCGTCGATACGACGGATCGGACCGTCAATAATCTAATGCCACCCCCGAAGCGATTGATGCGAACGGACGACGGGCTGTTGCGACTGACGACCTTCGAAGGTTTCGACGAATGGATCGAAGACGCGATCGATACCCGGTGCGTTCATTCTCTGAAAGCGGGGATCGGTGAGGAGCATTGTAGTGTGGACGGCAGCACATTAGAACTCCAAAGCGAAGCTGGTTTTCAGGCATTCGTTTTCGATGAACAATCGGAAAATTTTCGTTTTCGAGCCCAGTTCAAACTTCACGGCAAAGGAAAATGCGGGCTCGTTTTTCGCGTCGATCCGGAGACTCACGACGGCTATTATCTCTCGCTCGATTTGTTGAAGGGGGTCGCCCAGTTGAGAAGCTGGAAGACAGGGCCCAAGGGAAGCGGGGAACAGATGATGCAGTTTTCCTCTCTGCAAAGCGGTTACTGGCACAGCAAAAACCCCGGTCATGCGAACGTCCAACTCATTGCTTTTGGAAGTTACCTGGAATTCTCGATGAACGGTCGGGTCGTTTTGTCTCTCGCCGATCAAAGCTTCGTGCGGGGTGTGCTGGGAGTCTATCTGGAAACGGCTCACCTGGAACTTTCAGAAGTTTCATTGAATCATATGCGGACGCCCTATCAATCGGACGATCATCTCGTCACCGGTTAATTCGAATCAGAGATCGAGACGGGGCGATTTCGGGGATTCTCCCGCGAATAGCCCCCACCAGACCGCCGGGACAGGAACAACCGTGTGCTTCAACACCGCTCCGAGCCGGAACGGAGGACTTCCTCACGCTGTTGTTCAATCACCGCAGTGATTATTATGAGTCGCCTATCTGCAAGCATTGTTTCGTGACCGCCAACCGAAGAGAACCACGTTATGAACAGTGAGACGTTTTGCTCGAAGTATGACCAACTTGTCGCCGAACTCAAAAAAATCACGCTCTTCGGTTCGTGTGGTTCCGTTCTCGGCTGGGACGAACAAGCCAATATGCCTCCCAAAGGAGGCGAGCACCGCGCCAACCAACTCAGTTTGCTGGCCGGGCTGGGGCACCAGATGGCGACCGCACCCGAACTCGGCGATCTCATCGGTGAACTCGAAGCCTTGCAGTCTTTTGACGACCCGAAAACACCGGAAGCCGTCGTCATCAGCGAAGCTCGACGCGAATACGACCGGGCCACCAAGCTCCCTCAAACACTCGTTGAAGAGATGTCGAAAGTGACCTCGCTGGGACAACAGGCGTGGGTTGAAGCCCGGAAAAATAAAGACTTCTCCGCATTCCAACCCTGGCTGGAAAAAATCGTCACTCTCAAACGAGAAGAAGCCAAAGCAATCGGCTATGAAGACGACGGTCAGCCGTACGATGCTTTATTGGATGCTTACGAGCCGGGCGCCAAAACGGCAGAAGTCGATGCCGTCTTCACAGCTTTTCGAGGTCCGTTGGTGGAACTGCTGCAGGAGATCCAGAACTCGTCCGTGAAACCGGATCTCTCGATCCTGGAACGCAGCTATCCCGTCGAGCAACAAAAGAAATTCGCGATCGAAGCCGCTACGGCCATCGGATTTGATTTTGAGGCGGGTCGTCTCGACATCGCCGCCCATCCATTTTGCAGCGGGTTTGGACCGGGTGACTGTCGTCTGACAACGCGTTACGACGAACATCATTTTCCCGGCGCGTTCTTCGGAACGTTGCACGAAGCGGGACACGGTATCTACGAACAGGGGCTCGACCCGGAATGGTATGGAACGGCTATCGGCGAATCGGCTTCACTCGGAATTCACGAATCCCAGTCGCGTATGTGGGAAAATCTGGTGGGACGCTCGAAACCGTTCTGGCAATTCTTCTACAGTCGGGCGCAGGAATTTTTCCCAACCGCATTGGGAGACGTGTCGCTGGAAGACTTTCACCAGGCGATCAACGGCGTGCAGCCGTCATTCATTCGCGTAGAAGCTGATGAAGTTACCTATAATCTCCACATCATGCTCCGGTTCGAGTTGGAGCAGTTGCTGATTTCCGGAGAATTGGATGCGGCGGACGTACCCGAAGTCTGGGACGAGAAGTTTACGGCGTCGTTCGGGATTACTCCCCCGGATGTCTCGCAAGGGTGTCTGCAGGATGTCCATTGGGGACACGGCCTGATCGGTTATTTCCCGACTTATTCGCTCGGTAACATGTACGCCTCGCAAATCTTCAATCAGGCGGAAAAAGAACTGGGTGATTTGAGCGAGATGTTTGCGAAGGGCGAATTTCTACCGCTGAAAAAATGGCTCAATGAAAACATCCACAAGCACGGTCGCCGCTACAAATCAAACCGTCTGGTGGAAGTGGTCACGGGTGAGACACTTTCTCACGAACCGCTGCTCGCTCATCTTCGCAATCGATTCGGTCCTCTGTATAATCTTTGATGAACCCGCTTTATGTCCGCCTTGTCTGTCTGATTTAGCGTTATGAATTCTTCGACTGACACTACTTCCACCGATTTCCCGCAATCGTCCTCGGATTCTTCATTGCCGATTGTGAACATCGCCGCGTACAAATTCGTCCCCCTGGACGATCTGGAATCGCGGCGCGAACATTTTAAATCCCGCTGCGACGAACTTAAGCTGCGCGGTACGATTCTTCTCAGCCCCGAAGGGATCAACTGTTTTCTCGCCGGTTCGCGCGAATCGATTGACGAATTTCTACATGAACTACGAGCTGAGGATTGTTTCGGAGATCTGGAGGTGAAGGAAAGCTTCAGCGACCGCCAGCCATTCAATCGAATGCTCGTTCGTCTGAAAAAGGAAATCATCGCCTTCGGAATCGAAGAAGCCTCCCCCCTGAAACGAACATCGCCGAAACTATCGCCCGCCGAGCTTAAACAATGGCTCGACGAAGGACGCCCGGTGACGCTGCTCGACACGCGGAATGATTACGAAGTCAAACTGGGGACGTTCGAAAACGCCGTCGATCTCGATCTGGACCACTTCCGGAATTTTCCGCAAGCGATCGAAAAACTCCCCCCCGAAGCCAAAGAGCAACCGATGGTCATGTTCTGCACCGGCGGGATTCGCTGCGAAAAAGCGGGACCGTTCATGGAACAGAGGGGATACAAAAATGTCTATCAGCTTGAAGGGGGAATCCTGAAATACTTCGAGGAGATCGGCGGAGCCCATTGGAACGGCGAATGTTTCGTCTTCGATCAACGGGTCGGACTCGATCCCAACTTGAAGGAAACCGAAACCACGCAATGCTTCGCGTGCCAGATGCCGTTGTCAGCGGAGGAACAGGAATCCGAGAAATACGTCCCTGGGCAGTCCTGTCCCTATTGTTTCAAAGACGAACAGACTGCTTTGCAGGAACGCATCCGCGAGCGTGAAGCCGCAATTCGGGAATGGACGACTCCTCTTCCCGGCAGCATTCCGTACGATAACGTGCGTCCCATGAATGTTCCCGAGCGCTTCGATCGACGAACCGTTCTGGAATTTGTCTCGGGGCTCCACGACCACCTCGGTGAGGAGTATTGGAAATTGGAATTCGATCAGGGACGAATTCTCTACAAAAATCGTCCGATTGCCGCGGACCGGATGGTACGTTCGGGAGAGCGATACGATCATCTCTATCCCGCGACGACCGAACCCGACGTGAACGCCGACATTCGAATTTTATTTGAAGATCATTCGCTGGTCGTTGTGAACAAGCCGGCCCCGCTGCCGATGCATCCCTCCGGACGCTTCAATCGCAACACGCTGCAATCGATTCTGAACCACGTTTACGATCCGCAAATTTTGAAACCCGCCCATCGTTTGGACGCGAACACCTCCGGCGTGGTGGTCTTCAGCCGGACGCGATCCATTGCCTCGCGCGTGCAGCCCCAGTTTGAGGATCGTGCGGCGAAAAAGGTTTATCTCGCTCGCGTTCAGGGGCATCCGGAGGAAGACCGATTCCGCTGCGAAACACGTATCGGCAGTACCGCGACGCAAGCCGGTTTGCGACTTCCCGATCCGAACGGACAGGAAGCGATCACCGAATTTCAGGTACTTCGTCGCGACAACGACGGCACCGCGTTACTCGAAGTCCGCCCGCTCACCGGACGAACGAATCAGATCCGGCTCCACTTGTGGGATCTCAAATTCCCCATTGTGGGTGACCCCGCGTATTTACCAAATAAAGAACTTGGGGAAACGCAGACTCTTTCGGTTGATGCTCCTCCTCTCTGTCTGCACGCCTGGAAATTGGCATTGATGCATCCGACCAAACATGTCGAACTGAAATTCAAAGCGACTCCTCCCGAATGGGCGGGACTCTGATCGACGGGATCACCAACCTCCCCCACCGCCTCCTCCTCCCCCGCCGCCGGAACTGGCACCTCCTCCGCTCGAACTCGAACTGGACGAACTGATGGCCATCGCGGAGGAAACGCCGGAACTGATCGAGCTGGTAAAAT
>JABURQ010000066.1 GCA_014762625.1 Planctomycetaceae bacterium
CCCGCATGGGCGGCACTCTTATCGACGGGATCACCAACCTCCCCTACCGCCTCCTCCTCCCCCGCCACCGGAACTGCCACCTCCTCCGCTCGAACTCGAACTGGAAGAACTGCTGGCCATCGCGGAGGAAACGCCGGAACTGATCGAGCTGGTAAAATCCCCTACGCTATGCAGACCGTTCCAGTGGTTACCGTGATACCAATGCGGATGTCGATGCCAGTGCGACCCGCGATCCGCCACGGACGCCGAACCGACCGCCGAGGCGATTTTCTCGCCCCAGCTTCCACCCAGGTCGAGCGCTGTAATCCAGGGAAGGTGTTCGTCAAGCAACCGTCGCGCCTCATCGTCGTCAGCCGTCTCGCTCATCAAACGCGGCAATTGATCGGTCAGCCAGCGTTTGTAACCCTCGAGTTGATCGAGGAGGGCCCGCCCTTCGAGGGTGGGAGCTTTCATCCATTGGACAAAACAAATAATCATTCCAATGTAAATCGGAAACGCGAGGGCGACCCAGATACTGGAACTGAGACTCAGCATGAACAGTCCAAATCCTTCGCCAATACAAAAGGGAGTCGCGAACAAGGTCATCCCCATTGCTCCAAACACCTTCAGCCCCCCTTCGCCTTCCAACGCCGCCTTCCATAAGGAAAAAACCATCCACAACAACCCCGCCACCGCACACGACCAAAACGTCAACCAGACTGTGATAAACCCGGCAATGGCGGGGCTCGTTGCGGTCAGGACTGCCAAACCATGAAAGAGGACTGCCGTCAATACACCGAACCAGACCCATTTGGAATTCTTGTTGTAGTAAGGGCCGACCAGTGTCTCTTTCAGATACTCTTGAAACTTCTCCACCGCCGATTTAATGCGAGTGCGGTTCGTCTGCTTCAATTCGATCTCATCGCCTCCCTTGAGCAATTGATGCACCAGAATCCGTTCGTCGGCGGACAACCGATCGAACAGCGCCTCATCTTCACGTTTGATGATGAAAGTCTTTCCGAGAAATTTTTCATCTTCGTGAATGGAGATCGCCCCCTTCGCTCCCGCCGAGATCAACGCCGCCGAGAGACATTCGTTATCGTATTTCATCCGGGAGAGCTGTCGTGCAAGGGCAGGCGATAAGCCCGCAGGTGGTGTGCTGGCAGTTTCCTCAGGGCGTCCCACGGGGTCCTTGCCCACCAGCACCCAGCCGTACCAGAAGACGCCGAAGGTCGCGAACAGTCCCAGAAAGGCAAACCCCGCCGACAGGTTGTCTTGCCAGGAAAACAGACTGCTGGAAAAGTCGACGTCTCCGCTCGGCCAGAAGACGGCGACCGTCATGCCCTCTCGCGGGTCGAACGGAGAAGATGCCTCGACGTTCACCACTCCCTCCGATTTGGAGACCAGTTTCCAATTCTGCTCCTCGGCTCCTTCAGGTCCGGTCCAACCATTCACAGTGATTTGTTTTTCGGGATAATCGTCCGGAAGATGAACCGTTGCCGACGCGTTCTCGATCCGAAAATCCCAAAAATTGCCGGTAATGTTCCAATACAGTTCGTCCTGCTTATCGTCCGTGAAGAGCCAGCCATCGGTGTGATAGGAAAGCGTATAAACGTAGCGGCCCTTCGGGAGCATGAAACTTTCACGTCCGATGTAGACGCGCGTGACGTCCATCATCAGCCCCTGTTGATCGTCGATATGATAGTCTTCCCGCTGGCCGTCTCGTTGCACCGAGATCACTTCAAACGGATAGTTCTTCCGGAAGCCAAAGGCGTTGAATTTGGCGGTGGGGAAATCGCGAAAGATACCTCGCTTGATTTTGTTCCCTTCCGCCGTCACATCAATTGTTTCAACCACATCCAGCGAGCCATCCCGGTTTACGGTGATGTCCGCATGAAACGAATGAATCAGTTCCTCGGCGAAAAGTGGCTCGGCGCAGAGTGGTTGGATCAGGAAGACGGCGAAGAAGCCAGCCCACGAGGCAAGGTTGCGATTCATATCGAGATTCCTCCACTCAGGATCGACTGACGAAAAATCCGATTCCGCCGGCGACCGCCAGACCGCACACCACGGCAAACAGAATCTTCACCCAACTGTAAGGTCGGCTTCCCTGCACTTCTCCCGTCGCAGCGTTCACGTAGACCTGATACGTCTTGTCGTGATATTTGTACGCCATCAACCACAGCGGCAATAACACGTGCTTGTACATCAATCCGTCGTAGCGACTTTTGATCGAATGGACGCGTTGCGTATCCCCTCCGATGCGGGAACAGACATCGCTGTAAATCGCGTCGTCGATCCGTTTTTTCCCGTGCGTGAATCCGTCATCCAGTTCCAGGTCGTAGGTCCGGGCAAAATACCCGGCGAGCACTTCCTGCGTGAACGGCAGGCACTTCTGTAACGGCCAGGGCTCCAGTGAAATCAGCATGCCGGAATCGAGTTTGTTGGTGGCGGGAACCAGCACATCATCAAAAAATCGCTGAAATTTTCCCGAGGCGGGATACCACCGCGTGCGTCGCTCCCGGCGTTTGTTCTTTCCGGTTCCCACCGTCACGTAATAATATTCGCCCCGCTGCCCCGAGTAGACATTGAAGGTCAGCGTGTCGAACGTCCAATACGGCAGATAGACGCCGTTGAATTTTCCTTCCGCACCCCGCTCCCGGAAATCGTTGGGAGCGAACCACCGCGATTTCACCCAGTCCTTCAGATTGATCTTCGCCTGATCGCGGTCGATGAGGAACGGCAGGACGGCATCGACGGGAACGCGAACGTCGCAGCGATGCACGTCGTCCCGCTGAATCGGCGAGGCACAATACGGGCAATCGGTGCTCGTCAACGTCCCCAGAAACACCACCTCCGCACCGCACGAGTCACAACGGACTTCGTTCGCCGTTTCCTCACCAGCCTGAAGTGGGGCTTCGTCCGATTCCTGGGATCGCAATTCACGCAGATGCGCCAGCATCGCGTGGAAGTCCTGCTCCCGGATCTCGGCATCATCGCCGAGTTGCAGTTCCTTTTCGAAGCCGCAAAACGGACATTTCAGTTGCTGCTGACCAATGCTGAACTTCAGGTCGGCGCCGCATCCCTCACAGGGAAAGATGCGTCCCTTGCCTTCATCCACCCGCTGACCGGCGACATCGCTACGTCCTGTCGGTGCCGGTTGAACGGGAGGAGGGGCGGACGGTTCGTTCGAATTCATGGGGCTTCCTGCAGCATGAAGATGAAATCTCAGTCCTTCCGTGAATTACGGAGCCGGGGGCGGTGGAGGCGGCGGAGCCTGACCGAACAGGGCGTTCAACTGCGGCACCTGACTCGCCGGCGTCCAGCTTCCCATTCCGTTCGACCAGACCATCGTGTCCGGGGTGATCTGTCCGGACGCGGCTCCCTGCTGGATTTGCTGAGGAGAGAACGGTCCCTGGGTCTGTCCATCGACGGCGATATGCCACGCCGGCGCGGGAGGAGGCGGCGGAGCTGCGCCAGCTCCCGCCTGATTCATGCCTCCCATCATCTGGTTGGCCATCGCGAAGCCCATCCCGAGCCCCATCCCTTCGGAGGCTCCTCCACCGGCGGGATTGTCGGCGGCGGCGGTCATTGCCTTGCCCATCTGGAATTGCTGGAAGCGTCCCATGTCGCCGATGACTCCCATGCTCGAACGGGTATCCATCGCCTGTTCGACTTCTTCGGGGAGCGAAATATTGACGATATAGAGCTGCGGGAGATCGAGACCGTATTCGTCGTCGACTTTCTCGACGGCGAGTTTTCGCAGGTCTTCTCCCATCTCGCGATAACGGGACGCCAGATCGAGTGCCGCCACATCCGATTTTCCAATCAACTCGGCAAACGATGAATTAATAATCGAACGTAACAACTCCTGAATCTCATCCGCTTCAAACTCGGAATCGGTTCCCACCAGCTCCCGCAACAACGCTTTCGGTTCGACCGCTTTCAGCGAATACGTCCCGAAAGCTCGCAGACGGATCGGACCGAAGTCCGGGTCTCGCAACATGATCGGATTGGGCGTCCCCCATTTCAGATCGGTGATCTGGCGGGTAGAAACGAAATAGACTTCTGCCTTGAATGGGCTGTCGAAGCCGTGCTTCCAGCCCTGCAAGGTGGAGAGGATCGGCAGATTATCGGTTTTGAGGACGTAATTTCCCGGCTCGAAGACATCGGCCAGTTCGCCGCGATGCACGAAAATCGCCATCTGTCCCGGACGCACGATCAGTTGCGCACCGGTTTTGATCTGGTTGTGATAGCGCGGAAATCGCCAGACGAGCGTGTGACGGGAATCGTCGACCCACTCGATAATATCGACCAATTCCCCGCGGAGTTTGTCAAAGAGCCCCATTCTGATGCCCTCTTTCTTGCAGTGATGATGTTCTGTGAAGTGGCCGACGAACGGCCCAGACATGTTCGATTGTGCCGCGCAAAATTCTCGCAGGCAAGGAGATAACGTCAGATGACCCCGATCGGATCTTCAAAATCTCGTCTGCTGCAAAAATGTTTTTCGTGTTCGGAAAAGATTTCGCCATTTTGTGGAAAACTCCCGAGGATTTTCAACTTGACAATTTCGCAAGTTGTTAAGTTGTAAAGTTGAAAACGCGAGTGGAAAACGATCGCTTTTGACCCGATTTTTCACATCCTGCGCAGAATTTGTTTTTGTGTACTGTTTGGCGAGAATGTGTTTTTCGTGTCTGGAAGACATACGGCTGTTTTCGTCGTAAGTCCTTAAAGTTTGGAAGATGAGCTTTTTGCAAAACC
>JABURQ010000118.1 GCA_014762625.1 Planctomycetaceae bacterium
ACCAGTCGAGCGAATGAGGATTGGAGAGAGAGCAGCGGAGCAGGGCACGATTTCAAAACCTGCCGTGAATTGTGGTTCAAAACGAGTTGGACTCGCGAGGCGAGAACTTGGGGATCGACGGATCGGAGCGTCTGAAGAACTTCGGTCGCCAACGTTTCGTCCTCAGTCGAATTCAACAGCAGTCGCTGAATCATCGCACGGGGAGCCGGTAAATGAAACAGCAATGACCAGGGCAACCACCGCAGCCTTTGAGAGACAGGCGGCGTGACAAACGAGGCGACGAGAATTACGCCCATAAGGTCGGTCAGTTGTCGGCTGGCGATCTCCAATGCAAGCGGTCCTGAAAACGATTCGCCCAAGAGAAGAAATGGTTCGTTGATAGGGATGTGACGAATGACGCGATCGGCGAGTTCCGGGTAGGACGAAAGGGCCTTTTGCGGAAGAGGAACGACGAATGGCTCAAACTTTTGCGGAGCCCGTTCCACAAAACATTCCAACAACTCTCCCGTACCGTCCATGCCGGGAAGGAGAATAATTTTGATGGCGTCGTCGTTCATATTACTGCCTTCTGTATAATTAACCGCGAAGTCGGTGATATCGACAACATGGAAATGTGGCGATTATCATTCATTGAAGATTCCCGGCTTTTATGAGCCGCATAGACCTGCGAATCGTCGTCATCGATTGAGTGTTGAGTCTGGCTTGACGAGTTTCTAAATTAAAGACTCCATGATCGCTTCCACCCATTCGACTCTTTGAGAGACCCGCTATGCACGGTTCGCTGAAATCTCCGACGATCTGTTTCTTCCTGTCGCTCGTTCTCTCTGTGACTTCGGTGGCTCCTCCTGCCTCGGCTCAATCGAAGAAAAAGGCTGCACCAAGGTACGCTGCGTCCGTTCCCAAACCGACGATTTCGGAGATTCGTTACGGCGATCACGAAAGACACATCATCGATTTCTGGCAGGCGAAGTCGGAGAAGCCGACGCCGCTGGTGTTCGTCATTCACGGCGGTGGCTGGCAGGGAGGATCAAAAGAACGTGTGAACCGTTTTGCCGATGTGCAAAAACTGTTGGATGCCGGGATCTCGGTGACGGCCCTCAACTATCGTTATGTGAAACAAGCGGTCGCTGAGGGTGTTGAGCCTCCTGTGAAAGCTCCGTTGCACGATGCCGCCCGGGCGCTTCAATTCGTCCGCAGCAAAGCCAAAGCGTGGAACATCGACAAAGAACGGATCGGAGCGGCGGGCGGGTCGGCGGGAGCCTGTTCCAGTTTGTGGCTTCTGTTTCATGACGATCTGGCCGATCCTCACAGCGATGATCCCGTGGCTCGCGAATCGACGCGTCTCTATTGTGCCGCGGTTATCGGTGCCCAGACGACTCTGGATCCGAAACAGATGAAAGCATGGACGCCCAACAGTCGTTACGGCGGTCATGCCTTCGGTCGCCCGAATTTTGCCACCTTTCTCGCGGAACGAGATCAGATCCTGCCGTGGATCGAGGAGTATTCTCCGTACGCCCTGGTCTCGAAAGACGATCCTCCTGTGTATCTTTATTACCGCAGTCCCCCCGCATTGGGAGAGCCACAGAAAGACCCCACTCACACGTCTAACTTCGGCGTCAAATTGCAGGAGCACTGCCGCGATGTCGGTGTCGAGTGCGAACTGGTCTATCCGGGCGTCGCGGACATCAAGCACGCATCCCCGACCGAATATCTGATCGCGACGCTGAAGTCGAAATAGGAAATCGTAGGTGAGCTGGGGGCTCATCAGATCTCGTCAGGTCTGATACATTCGCCGTTTTGTTATACAGAACCTGAAGGTGGTTGTTACTGTCTCGCTCAATTTCGATGTTGACTTTGGCATGCTGGCAGGTGATCATAAGTTCCCAGTTGCCCACTTCGTCATTCGAGAAAGACAGGAGTATCCCATGCGACTTTCTCTCACCTGCTGTTGTCTGTTTTCTCTCATTGCGACCACTCCGCTCTACGCTCAAGAGTCTGCTGAGATTATAGAGTGGATCAAAGAACGAGACGGTCAAGTTCAAAGTCAGAACAACCTCCATTCGGTGATGTTCCCACCGAGCGTAGAGTTAACGGATGAGGACCTTCGCAAGTTGAGTCAATTGGACGGTCTGTTTCTTCTGCATGCGGGAGGTGTGGAGATCAGTGACGCTGGCCTGAAGCAGTTGAAGCAGGCAGAAGATTTGCGCGATCTTGCTCTCTTTCAATCGAAGATCACCGATGAGGGGTTAAAAATGCTCGGGAAATCCCCTCGACTCATGGGAATCATCGTCATGAGTGAGGAAGTCTTTACTAAGGAAGGACTGCTTGGTATAGCCGCCAATCGCAATCTGATGCGGATCTTCCTCTCGAAGTCTGATATCGCGGATGAAGATTTAGCGGTCGTCAGTCAATGGCCTCGACTCAAAGATTTTGTGGTTGAGGCACCGCAATTGACGGACTCTAGCTTCCAGCACTTTGCCGATCGTTTGGAACTTCGTTATTTAGGCTTTGCGCATGCAAAAATTACCGGCGAAGGTCTGCAACATCTCGTGGGGTTGCGGAATTTGCAGCGCGTGTACCTCAAAGATTGTCCCGTTGAGGATCAGTATCTGAAGCATCTATCAAAAATACCAATTCTCAGTGTTGTCGACTTGAGTCGATCAAAAGTGACTGGGAAAGGTCTGATTGCTCTGCAAAATTTACCTGCTTTGGAATTGCTGACTCTCGACGGCACTCAAATACAGGATCAGAACTTGAAAGTGCTGTCAGACTTTCCGGCCTTGCGTGAACTTTCCTTGCAGAACACGAAGATTACTGATGCGGGATTGGAGTCACTCGCCCAACTCAACAACGTTCGCTATCTCAACCTGACCGGCTGCAAGGTGACAATGGCGGGAATCAAAGAATTGCGAAAAAATTTCCCGGAGAATGCAGTCCTGTGGGAGCCGGAAAATATAAACCGCTAACCAGTAGATGATTAGTAGGGTGGTGTAGAAATAAGATGGGATGTGGAATCGTCATCGATTCTGCCCCAGGCAATCAAAAGCCAGACCTGACTCGCTTACCGATGAATTCCTGTTCTCAGGAGGCTTCTGAAGCCTGTCCTCCCGCTTCCCAGTGATGATCTTCCAGTCCCAGGTTCATTTTGAACTCCTTGTAGCCGGCGTACAGAACCGGCACCACAAACAGCGTCAGTAATTCGACCGCCATGCCGCCGATCACCGGCCACGCCATCGCTTTCGCAACATCCGAACCGCGACCGGTGGAATAGATGACCGGCATCAGTGCGATGATGGTTGTGAACGTGGTCATCAGGCAGGGACGGATTCGCTTCATGCCGGCTTCCAGCGTCGCATCGCGAATGTCCTGGACTGAGTTGAGCTCCTTACGTGTGAAGACCTGATCGAGATAGGTCGACATCACCACGCCGTCATCAACGGCGATCCCGAATAAGGCGATAAACCCGACCCAGACCGCGGTATTGATTTCGATGGCGTTGATGGCCAAAAAGATCATTCCCCCTGCAAAGGCGACGGGAATCCCGGAGAAGACGGCCAGAGTGATCGGGAGATGACGGAACTGCAGATAGATAATAAACAGGTTCACCACAATCACCAGCGGGATGACCCATTGGAGTCGTTGGTTGGCTTCGATCTGATTCTGGAACGAACCGACCGGCTTGAGTGCGTATCCGGTCGGTAAATCGATCTCGCCGTTTTCCTGAGCCTGTTGCAAGGAGCCTGTCACCGCGTTGACGGTTTCCAGATCGCCCAGTTGACCCGAGGGAGAAAACGAGACGTGAGCCACCAGTCGGGCGTCTTCGCTGCTGATCACACCCGGTCCCCAGGAGGTACTCTTGGTCGCCAGGACCGAAAGCGGGACGACGTCTCCCGAATGAGTGACGACGGGGAGATGCTGGAGTTCATCGAGACGCTCGCGAACATTCCGCTCGTACCGAACGCGGATCGGATAACGCTCGCGGCCTTCGACCGTCTTGGTGACGTTCGAGCCGCCGAGGGCCGTTTCGATGATCTGATTGACCATGGCGGTCGACATTCCGTAGCGGGCGGCGTTCTCGCGATTGACGTCGAACTCGACGTAAGGTTTCCCGAGAACGATATCCGGATTGACGGAGCCGGAATTGACCTGGGGAAGTTCTTTGAGATGATCGGCGACCTGGAGAGCGGCTTGCGAGAGTCCTTCCAGGCTATCGCCGAAAATACGGATCGCCATCGAAGCTTTGATCCCGCTTTGCAGCATAACGACCCGCCCCTCGATCGGCTGGAGTGGAGAGGCTGGAGTGACGCCGGGTAACGTGGCGATGGCGTTGATACGATCCCAGATATCTTTCGACGTGATCCCTTCCCGCCACTCCGCGCGCGGCTTCAGCAAGACATAAGTTTCGATCATGGCGGCGGGAGCGGGATCGAGCGCAGATTCCACGCGGCCGATTTTCCCTAAAACGTTTTTGACTTCGGGGATTTCATGAATCAGGGCGTCCTGTGTCTGGAGAACTTCCATCGCCTGCGAAAAACTGGCGGCCGGGTAGAGGGTTGGCATGTAAAACCAGCTTCCCTCATCGAGTGCGATCCAGTCGTCCGACTCCAGACCATTCAGCAGGTGTTTCGCCTCGACATAACCAGGGACTTCGTTCATATCGGCTCCCAGGCGAGAGGCGAAATTTTCGAACGGTTTGAGGATCGTCGGTAGGCCAAACCAGGCTCCCGCTCCAAGCATCAGCAAGGTGGCGGGCAGACACAGAAACAAGCCTTTCCGCCGCAGAAAGAATCGCAATGTCGGTTTGTAGAGTGCGAGAATACTGCGACTGACCGGATTTTCTTCGATGGGACGGAGTTTCTCTCCCAGCGTACAGAAACCACCCACCAGAGCCAGTAACGTCGCGACGACAGTTGCGGTGGAATGGCTGACGGGGAGTTGCGACGTCACGTGGGTACCGTGAAATCCGACCACCCATCCGACGGTGGCCGCCAATCCCAGCGACCCCAGAATGCGAAATGCGAGTTTGATGCGTGTCGAGGAAAGCAACAGCCGCGATAATAAGGGGACGATCGTAATCGCCACAATCAGCGCAGCGATGAGTGAAAACGTCTTCGTCCACGCGAGCGGAGCGAAGAGTTTATAATCGCGTCCGGTCAGCATGAAGACCGGTAGAAAACTGACGACGGTCGTCAAAACCGCGGTAACGACCGCGGGGGCGACTTCACCGGCGGCTTGGTTGACGACTTCGAGACGACGTTTTGAACCTCCCGGCGATCCTTCGGCTTCCCACTCCGCCAGAGAATCATAGATGGTCTCGGAGACGATGATTCCCATATCGACCATCGTTCCGATGGCGATCGCGATGCCTGCCAGAGACATGATATTCGCGTTGACGCCAAACAGATGCATGGCGATGAACGCCATCAGAACCGCAATCGGTAAAATGACGGCGACGACGAAACTGGCTCGCAAATGCAACAGAAACAGTAGAATGACCACGCCGGTAATGAGCACCTGTTGGGTGAGCGCTTCAGTCAGAGTTCCGACGGTTTCGTTAATCAGACCGGTGCGGTCGTAAATGGGTCGGATTTTGACTCCCTGCAAACTCGGTTCGATCTGTGCGATTTTTTGCTTCACGCGATCGATGACCGTCCGCGGGTTTTCTCCGAATCGCATCACCACCACACCGCCCACCGCTTCCGCTCCGTTCAGATCGATCGCTCCCCGACGGAATTCGGGACCGAGTTGCACGTGTCCCAAATCCCGGATCCGAACGGGAATGCCGTCGCGCGAACGGACCACGGTCTCTTCGATGTCGGCGACCGCCTGATTGACATCCTTATCGGCGCCAATGAATCCTTTCCCGCGGATGATGAATTCCATACCGCTCGATTCGACCGTCTTTGCGCCGACGTCGATATTCGATTTCCGGACCGCTTCCACAAGCTGATCGACGGGGATGTTATGAAATCGGAGTTTGTCGGGGTTGATTTCAATCTGATATTGCCGAACGTACCCGCCGACACTGGCGATCTCGCTCACTCCCGGAACCGCCTGTAGTTCGTATTTCACAACGTAATCCTGAATCGTGCGCAGCTCGGAAAGATTCATATCATCTGGCGGCTTCAGGACGTAGTACAGAACCTGTCCGAGACCGGTGGCATCCGGGCCGAGCGTGGGTACGACTCCCTCCGGTAACATCGCGGCCGCAGTCCCCAGTTGTTCGGCGACTCGGGATCGAGCCCAATAGAAATCGGTGCTGTCTTTGAAGGTCACCTGCACGAAACTATAACCGAACAGGCTTTTTCCCCGAACTGACTCCGCCTCGGGGACGGCCAACATCGAAACCGAGAGCGGATAGGTGATCTGATCTTCAATATCTTTGGGGGATCGTCCCGGCCAAGCCGTGAACACAATGACCTGATTCTCACCGATGTTGGGGATTGCATCGATGGGGACTTGTTGAGTCGCATACCAGCCGAATCCGATCGTCACGGCGGTCAGGACCAGCACGATCAACGGTTCTCGAACGCAAAAGGAGATCAGAGCGCGTAGCATTATTTCTCCTCCTTGGTCGGCTCGTGCTGGTGATCATGCTCCGCGTGGGATTCCGCATCGGCGTCCGGCGGGATGGTCCGGACCAGCTCGCCGCAGCTTAGCATCTGACTGCCAAAATACGGATTGATCAGAGTTTCGTCCGCCTGGAGCCAGTCCCCTTCACCCTCTTTGACCATCGGGCAGAAGAACTGATAGAACGAGCGTTGGGCCTGCTCTCCGCGAAGCTGAGTGGAGAGCGTGACGACGGCATGGCTGATCGGCTTGAATTTAACGCGGGCCTCATCGATCGAGACGTGATGCAAATGGGCGGCGTTGGTTTCGATTGCCGTTAGAAGATCTTTTTGAGCAGGCGACAGCTTGTCCTGTGCCTCGAGATCGACCGCGTTGGTAACGAGCGTTTCGACTTCTGTTTTTTCAGGTTTTCGATCGGAAGCCAGGGCCTTTTGGATATCGAAGTAGGATTGATAGAGGTTTTCGAGCTTCAATCCCGTCTCTCCCTCCAACCGTGTCATCTGAATGTTGTCGAATTCCAACGGTTTGTTGCGGTAGTCCTGCGAGGATTTCGGTTTGTATTTTGTGGGATTGATAACGCTCGGCTTACCCGCCAACTGCATCTGCGAATCGATCAGGAAATTTCCCGAAGTGGCCACTTTCTCACCCGCTTCAACCCCTTCCAGAATGACGGCTTCGTCGCGAAGGATCGGTCCCAACGTCACGTTGCGGATTTCAAAGCGTCCCGGTTCGGTTTCGACATAAACGACGCTATGTTCTCCCGCCATCAAAATCGCAGAACGTGGTACGATTAATGACGTCTCCTGAGGAACCGGTTGATCGGTATAGCCGTAACGTTCCGTGGGGACCAGTTTCATGCCACAGATCGGGCAATCGCCCGGTTCGTCTTCGATGACCTGGGGATGCATGGGACTGATCCACTTACCGGCTAATCCCTCATCGTAAACCTCTCCTTGCGGACCAATGGGGATTTGAATCGTAGCCTGGGCATAGTCGCCGGGGCGTAATTCTCCTTTCGGATTTTTGAATTCCACACGCACGCCAACGGTCCGATTCTGCTCATCGACGGTCGGGTCGATGAAGGCGATGCGGCCTTCCAGTTTTCGCCCCGGTTGAGAGGTGAGTTCCGCTTCCACAAATTGACCGAAACGAACACGGGAAGCATCTTCGGGATAGAGTTCCAACATCAACCAGATCGTCGAAAGATTGGCGACGCGGTAGATCGGCTCTCCGGCGGAAATATACTTCCCTTCTTCGGTCAACTTCTCAGTGACCGTACCGCCGATGGGGGAATAGATGGTGAGTCGCGATTGGGGTTCATTCGTTTTTTCCAGTTCCGCGATTTGTTCGTCGGTCATGCCGAGCTCGATCAGTTTCTGTCGCGAATTCTCGACCAGCTTTTGCTGAGCCTCCCGAACCGCTTGCAAACCTGAATTACTGGTTTTCTCCAGCGTTTTACGCGCTTCGAGAAATTCCACCTGTGCTGAAAAGAGCTGTGGACTGTAGACAATGGCCAGATGGTCTCCCTGCTCGACCTCCACGCCGGTGTAATCCGCGAAAAGCCGCTCCACGCGACCGTCAATATAAGCGGCAATCGTTGCCTGGCGGCTTTCATCGATTTGAATTTCACCGATGGTTTGAATCGTCGTGGATGCCGGTTTTTCAACCACTTCCGCGGTCTGAATGTTGGCCAGACGACGTTGAGCCGGTTCGATCGTGACTGCCAACTGATCGAGATCAGCACCTTTGGCGGCAGCTTCCACAAGTTTCATCCCACAGATCGGGCATCGTCCCGGACTGTTCTGTCGAATTTGAGGATGCATCGGACAGGTGTAAATTGTTTCGGACGCGGCCTCGGATGCGACGGCCGTTTCGCCACTCGAACCACCAATCCAGCCGAATCGTTGGGCCACTCCCAGGATAACGATGAGCAGAATGCCGGCTCCAAAAAAGAGCGCAATGGTGAGGAACTGAGAGATCCACCACGAACTGGAAGCGGCTTTACGAGAGGATTTCTTTGAGGAATATGCAGACATAATGAATGCCTCCAGAAACAGGAAATGCAAGGCGTCCCTGTCAAACGGGTTATGAGATCTCGATCCCGAATGACGAAAAAGAATCAGCGCAGCGTGTCGCTTATGTCTGCCAGACGCAGAGCAGGATCTGACGGGAGGTCGCTGCTGAGAAGTGCGCCCTTCGAGGCAGAAAAGTCGCGGGAGACAACGAGGCGGCAAGAGCGAGGAATTCAGACTGGGCTTCGTCGTACGATTTCACAGATTCCGGTGAATCCGTCAGGACGACTGAATCAGGAACACGGTGGGAGCAGGAACAGACATCAGTCTCGGAGAATCGCGGTGAGGTGGATTGGCGACAGTGAGAACATTTCTCAACATTCACGCGCTGTGGAGGTGTCTGACAACAACACGTTTCGGAATCGACGTCCGCAGATAGTTGACAAAGCGAGAGCGTCGTAGGTGCTATCTGGAATAACGTGATCCCGACGAGCATCAGACAAATTGTGTAACGTCGAATGCGCATATGGACTCTAGGATTGTATTTTGTGTCAACTCCATTCTAGGCACGGACAGGAAGACTGGTCAATGCGACTTTGAAAAATGAATCGACCGAGCGACCTCAGCGCATCGCAGTGAAGTCCAGTTCCTGTCCGGCGGCGGCTTCCAGACGAGCGTTCGCAATCGCCAGGTCGCCGATTGCCTTCTGGTATTCCAACTCCAGCGTCAACACGCTGCGATAATCACGAATCACACGATCAAATTCGACCGCTCCATTGGAATAAGAGTTCTGATCGGCAGAAAGCGTCTGGCGCGCTTGAGGTAGAATGGTCGTTTCGTATAACCGAGCGGTCTCCGCAGCCCGTTCGGCCTCGGTGAAGAGATCGAGAATCAGCGCGTCGTAGCGATCGCTGATTTCCTGGACGGATCGCTGGGCGGCCTGATGTTTCCAGCCGGCTTCGTTGCGAATCGAGTCGTATTTTTCTTTCCACAGCGGAACGCTCATCTGAACGCCGACCGACCAGGGATCCTGTCCCACGTTCACGATTCCACTGGGAGGTCGATTGTTGTCGGTGATCAGGTAGTTGGCGGAAAACATCAGATCGGGACGTCTCTTCAAGCGAGCCACTTCGATCCCCCAGCGAGTCGCCTGAGTTCTCAGTCGGGCAGCTTCGATCTCGGGTTGATGCGAGAGAGCAAGCTGATAAATCTCGGGGGAAGTGAGGGGAGTTGTTTTGACCTGAATACTTTCCGGAATTTCGATGGGGGTCTCTGCCGGTCGCGCAAGCAACCGATTGATTTCCGCCGCAACCGCTCGTCGTTGTTTTCGGTAGGTCAATAATCGTTCTTCAAGTTGCGAGAGTTCCAGAGTTCCCAACAGCACATCTCCCTGGGAAGCCTGACCGGTTGAAATTCGGGCATTGGCCACGTCGATCAGGGATTGTAAAAGATCCTGATTCGCTTTCGTGGTCGAAATTTGACGATCGATCACGTACAGACGATACCAACCGACGCGAACTCCCGACAACACCCGCAAGCGTGCCGCCCGGTATTCCGATCGGATCGCAAAGGCTTCAAAGATGGCTTTCTGTTGCTCGGCGTTCAGTCTCTCCAACCAGGGAATCGATTGTGAAAGTCCCAAGTTGGCTTGTTGCGAGCCGGAAGCCGTTTCGATTGGATTTCCGAAAATGTTGGCTCCTATTTTCGGATCGGGGAGTTTGTCGATGTGATGAGATCGCGAGACTGCAGACTGATATTCGTGATAAAGACGAACGAGTTTGGGATTGCGATCGAGGGCGATCTGTTCCAGTGTGGAGAGCGGCGTGATCGACTCTTCGTTTTCAGCGGGAGCCGGCGGCGGGTCATCATAACTGATGCCGACAAGCTGGATAAGATTCTCGGCTTCTTCAGTGACCGAGTTTTCGACGACCGGCTCGGCTGATTCGTGAGAAGTCTCCGTTTCTCGTTCGGTGAGGACGGGATGATCGCCGTTGTTTGAATCGGAGATTTGTCGCGGCATTCTCGAAGTGGTGGCGCAGCCGGAGAGCAGCGTCGCCATGAAAATAATCAGCTGAATCTTCCTCTCAAAGCGCATGGAATCCATTCCTGGAAGAGTGTCGGAAATGCCTTCGACCGTTCAATCATCCGTGACTGAGATCGATCGCGGGGAGTAAGGGTGATGTTGTCTATCATTCTCTATTCGTCGAAAAAACATCACCGTCTGCGGAACAACTCGTCTTCCCAGTAGTTTCGTGCCAGTCCCTGTTCGGGTTAGGGGGGTTATCAGGAATGAAACAGTCCTAGCGAGTCGTCTCGTTCCACAACAACCAACGCCACTCAGAGCCCCACTTCAAATTTCATTTTGGCTGCAAAGGCGAACTCGAAGTCAAGCTCCGACCTCGTCTCACGAGAGATAGCTGTTGGGGCTCAGACCGAGGAGACGAAGTCTATTCGCTTCCTGTCAATATCGCGGACAGTTGAGATGTTTACGCTCGAGTAATCTGGGGCGGTGGTCACTTCACCGACAATTCGTTAGGGGCATAAGTATGGATCATTTTATGACACTTTACTCTGATGCTGCAAAAACGTCTGTCGGATTCTTCTGGAAAGCTGCCTGGGCTTTTGTGGTCGGCTATTCGATTAGCGCCATGATTCAAGCCTTCGTCCCCAAACAACGTTTGACGAAACGCATGGGGGAAGCCGGTCTAAAAAGCGTGAGCCTGGCTACGTTATTCGGTACAATTTCCAGTTCATGTTCTTTCGCCGCGTTGGCGACCGCCCGTTCGCTGGTTCTCAAAGGAGCGCATTTCATCACGGCGGTTGCATTCATGTTCGCCTCGACCAATCTGGTAATCGAGCTGGGAATCATGATTCTGGTCTTTCTCGGTTGGCAGTTTCTGGCGGCGGAGATTATTGGTGGTTTGCTCCTGATCGCCATCAGTTCAATTTTGATCCAGATGACTTACCCCAAAAGATGGATCGATGCCGCCCGAGAGAAAGTCCAACAGGAAAGCGAGTCGGAAGAAGAAGACTTTGACTGGCGAAAACGCATCCGGAGTCTCGATGGATGGGCGATGGTGGGGCACCGCTTCGTGATGGAGTGGAAAATGGTCTGGCAAGAAATCGTGGTCGGTTTCACGATCGCCGGCGTCATTGCCACTTTCGTACCAGATTGGTTCTGGAAGACTCTGTTTCTGGCCGATCAAGCGAAGGCGCACCCGAGTAACTTTTTGATTGCGTTGGAAAATGCCGTCGTCGCACCGTTCGTCGCGGCTTGTACATTCATCGGTTCGATGGGAAACATTCCTCTGGCAACGGTTCTCAACTCTGGAGGCGTTTTGTTTGCCGGTATTATGGGGTTCATCTATTCCGACCTGATGGTCCCGCCTCTGGTAAAGGTGAACGCCAAATACTACGGCTGGCGTGTGGCGCTCTATGTCGCTGTTGTCATGTTCGTGAGTATTGTCCTCACGGCTTTGATCCTGCACTATGCTTTCTATTTCACGGGAATGATGCCGGAGAGCGCTCGCCAAGTGGAAGAAGTCACCCAGTTCAAAGTCGATTACACGCTCTTTTTGAATGTGGCGGCGATCGTCATCGTCGGTGCGATGAATTGGCTATCCAGACGGCACGCGCGAGGCATGTCGGGAGGACATCATGACCACGGCGACAAGAAATGGTCACTTCAGGATATTGTCACGAGCGCCGCTATCGTGTGGGTCGTCGGAGGACTATTGTTGTTTGCGTCCTACCAGCTTGGTGGCTAGCAGCATGTTGAAAGACTTCGCCCGTTCTATTTCGCATCCGGAGACCAGTTGGGGAATCCGTCCATGCTTTCATTGTCAGTCAATTTGCGGCGATGACTCCCATCGAGACGTGCCGTATAGATTTCAATATCATGCACCTCCTGACCTTCATCGTATCCCGCATACAGAATCATGGATCCATCTGGAGAGAGTTTGCCATTCGTTTCTTCTCACCGCATTGTCCAGATGCCAATGGGGTCAGGATCAGACAGAGCATAATAACAAACGCGATTTGTCTTTGCATCAACTTCATAATGGTTCCTTTTCCACGTGAGTAAGTTTTGCTTGGACAGTGAGCCGAGAGTGTCATCGACTGAGAAAATCGCAGTCTACACTGGAAACCACGTACCATGTCTTGAAGACTCGGCAGTAGAATGAAAACTGATGAGTTGAGGTCAGTAACGGTGTCAGTCATCTTCGTTTTGTGATGTCTGACGCATGACCAATAGAAATCTCACTGCACAGAGAGGTCGCCGAGGCATTTCAGGGAATTTCGCGTGCTGAAATGGGGCGAAATACACAGAGGGCGTTGAGAGAGGGAAGCAGGGTAATCACGAGAATAGGACCCAGAAATCACTGGCTGAACGAGCCCTGCCTGGCTGAGGACGACTCGCAAGAGCGAGGATAGAATCCACAGCCAGTTGACCAGTGCACCGACTTCGAGAAATCAACGAGAAGCTAGACAGATCGCCGGCTCATGAGGTGGATACTCTTGAGTTTGCAGGACGTCAGTGGATCGAACTCTTAGAACTCGCCATACTGCTCGCCGCGGCGCGATTGACGGGGGCGTTTCGGTTTTCGAGAAGTATCGATCTGGAGACCATCGGCAGCGTCGTTTTCTGCGGTCGTCGCATCAGACTTGCGAAGTGTCTCCGGGGAAATTACCACCGTCCCGCTGCCATCGACGGAGAGCGGCGAAGAGAACAGCAACTGCTTATCACGATCCCAGCCCACCAGCACGCGCCGGCCGCCTTCAAAGTAACGAGTGACATGATCACCCGGTTCGAGATAATAGCGGTAGCAGCCGATTTCCGGTTGAACGTGAACCATCTTCAAGAGCAGGGGCTGATCCATTTTATTCAACAGTGTCACCTGATAAGCGCGGCGATAGGGCGTCTCCGGGATCTCCGGTGCTTCCAGTTGTTCTTCGTTCTTCGGTTCCGATTGATCTTGTTGGAGAATCGCCGTTGTTGTCAGGGACATCAAGGAACCGACCGCGCCTTCGCTCATTATCAACGGAACGGCAGCCAGTGTGGAGGTTGCATTCTCCATGGTCTGATCCGCCACCGCCAACTGGTGCTCCGAAGCGTCCTGGTCATTGATCTGAGTCAGGGCTTTCCGGACATCACCTTCGACTTTGGCAAAGAGATCGGGAACCTGTTTCATGAACTGCTCTTCAATGGCGCGCGGATTTCTCTGCAAGCCGCTCCGCAGCCCGGTGACCACTTTACTTTCGGTCATGCCGAAACCACGTGTCCGGACCCAACTGGGGGATCTCACTGCCCAGTCTCCCGGCGGAAGTTTAAATTCCACTGTCCCCAGAGTAAATTGGGGAGAGTTTGCTCCTTCGTCATCTTCGCTCTGGTCCACCTCGACGCTCATCCACACCACATCCGCTTGCCCCAGTTGAATCTTGAAGGGGCCAACGCTGGCGCTGTGTCGGCGACCTGTAATGCTGGTCTGCCCGATCGTTAAATCCATGTCGCGCATCCCGAACCATACTTTATCCGGCTCTGTTTCTTCCTGCTGCAGGAGAGTCTGTTCCACCTGTCCTGCGTATTGAACCTTGGTGAACCGCACGTCGAACTGATAGCCTGACGATGCAAATCCGTGTCTGACGTCGTTGACAGAACCGGACATCGGAAAGCTGTTGTTCAAATCTGTCACTTCAGCCTGAGCTACACGATTCATGGCCAGGCATGAGAACAGCAGTAAACAGGAACTGAAAAAAGTGAACGTCGTGCTAGATAAAATACTTTTCATGAGAACAACCTCCGTTGTTTCGAGTCGGGACTAGTCCAAATCGTCCACGCCGGTCCATTAATGTGTGCCTGACCGGCAAGCCCGCCACTGAGCGCATCGCGATGATGATTGCGGGGTGAGAGCCAACTGAACTGACAGTGGCTAACGACATTTTTTATTGTCTACTAAACCATTTTGCCATAAATGAACTGCAGGATCAACCGACTGGTTGACATAGGTTGAGTTTCATTCTTCTTCTGCGGGGATCTCAATGCTGTCATCCGTCTGCCAGCCGGTGGCGTCGATTCGATCCAACTCCGCTTCGATGTCGGTTCCTTCATAGAACGAGAGCCAGCCGTGGAGTATTTTCGTTTCGCCCGGTTTGCAGTCCGGGAACTTGGGATCGGAGTGCAGACAGGGACAGCGATCGTTGCCCCAAGAGCGATGATTGGGCGTCCAGGCGGAGATGATCCACCGGTTTTTCGCCGGGTTATGGACGCACATGTAAGGGGCACGCACGAACTTGTTCTCGTTGGTGAGCTGATTAAATTCGTCCGCTTCGCGGAGCATGACGCAGTTCTGCACCCGCAAATCGGTCAGCCGTTCATCGGTGCCGTTATGCAGCCACATCCGCAGCGCCACGTGATCCTTCCTGGGGACCACTTTCGTCCCGAAACGAATGCCATTCGGTAGCGTCCGCTCCATGACATAAGACCCGTCTGCCAGCGTTTGCCATTCGAGCGGTTCCAGTTCGAGGCCCTCTTTCTCCCAGACAGTCTCTACGTGCGTATGAGCGAGATAGGTGAGTCCCAGATTCGACCAGATCGCCTCCGGAACGTCGCAGACGACATAATCGTCCGGCTGCCAGGGAAGAAAGACGCTCACTTTCGTTTCGCGCTGCGGCGCGATGGCCCCTTCGAGAAATCCGATGCGGGGATGACGTCCGCCGGGGTAGGGGAGGACCAGCAGTTTTCCGGTCGGCGGCTCGGGGCGGGTTTCGGGATAGATGTCCCATCGCTGTTGCGCGGCAAGAATTTTCGTCGGCGGCAAGCCGGTCGCATTCTGGATTTCATCGAGAGAGAAATGATGATACCAGATCATGTTCTGGAGCCAGGTTTTCAACGCCTGCGGAGATTGCGGCGGACGAGCGTTATCAGGCTCGTCCGCAGAAAGAACTACTCCAGAAATCAGACAAAGAGTAAGGATGAGCCGAGTGCTAAATGAGCGCAACATATCCGGTTCCTTAAAAATAGGTGACTGACTCACATGACATCACAACCAATGGAATTTCCAGTGCGACGTGTATTCGTTTCCTGAGACGAACATCTTCACCACCTCACCCCGGCCCTCTCCCCCAGAGGCGGAGAGGGTGGCACGCAGGTAGGTCCGCTTGAAAACAGATGCATGTCTTCAGTCCTCTTGCACTGCTCTGGGTGCGTAGGTGAGTTCATCGAGTGATCAACAACTCGCCATATCATACCCACCATCAATTCAATTCCGGATTCTCGACCGTCTGGTCGATAAATCGCTGGCTGGTGGCGACCTGATTCATCGATTCTTCCCAGACCGAATACGGATCGTCGCAAAAGACCAGATCGGCGCTGGCTGGAATCGAATACCAGTCGCCGCGGGCGATCTCGGATTCCAGTTGACCGGGAGACCATCCCGCGCAGCCGTTGTACACGCGGAAAATCGTGGAATCCCCGTCTTCCTGCGCGGCCCGGATCACTTCTTCGAACACATCGGCGCGGGTCGGAACGTAAACCCCCGGAATCACGGCCTCACTCTCCGCGAGATCGGCGCGATCGTGCAATACAATCAAGCCCCCCGGCTCGACGGGACCGCCGTAGAAAATGTTTTCGTTCATGCCGTGAACGTCGAGATGTCCCGAGAGCGCATGCGAGACGGCGATATCGGACGGGCGATTGATCACCACGCCCATCGCTCCGCTCTCGCTCTGCTCGATCATCAAAACGACCGTCTTAAAAAAATTCGGGTCCAAAAGATGCTTGGCGGCAACCAGAAGTTGCCCTCTTATCTGTTCCATGAAAGGAAATCCGCGAATGCGTCATAATTCAGTTTGATGGCGACCGAACGGTCTTTCTTCAGGCTACTCACTCGGAACGACCGAGGGAAGAGGCTGTTTCGCGCTCTCATGCTTTCCGGATAAAATTCGCCGCGTAACTGCGAACTTCCTGACCGTTCAACACGTGAAACATCCGAAGTTGCTGAATCGTGGACTGACTGAATCGACTCAGAGGAATGTGAATCAGTTTTTTGCCGTACCGTTTCGCGAGTTGTTTCCAGCCTCGTCCCGGCGGCGCAGGGGAGAGGAGCGCGATATGCTTTTCCTTGCTGTGATAGCAGCCGGCAGCGAGCAGACGCTCTTCGAGGGTATCGCAGAAATCGAAGCGTCGATCCATCCAGATATCGGGAATGGAACGGGGGGGAAAGAGAAACATCGCCCCGCCGTAGACGGACAGACCGATTCCCGGTCCGACCATTTCCTCACGATAATCGGTCGCGAAAAGAGAGAGCGTCGATTCGTCCTGAGTTTCGGCGAACCAGGTGACGCGCCACGGATAATCGCGCGGATCGGAAGGAGGATCGAACAGCATCACCACGCAATCGAGCGTTCCCGTGCTGGGGGGGAGCACTTTGACGTACAGATCTCCCGAATGCCAGTTACGCAGCGTCTCGCGGATATCGAGACCGTCTTTCATACTGGTCGTGAATTTTTCGTAGCGGGCCAGATCGTGTCCCATCAAGGCGAGCGCGGCATCCTTAACGTGTGTCCGAAAACGTTCGATAGCGACGTCCTCGGGAGGCCAACTGCAATGACGATAGGGATTCCAGCTCATCTCCCATTTGTCTTTTTGTATTTTCTGGGGAGCGGGTTGCAGATCGCAAGACCGCCAGGAAACGGGAGGACCGGGAAGACGGTTTTTCATGAACACCGTCTCGCCGTCCGGCAAACGTGCTCTGTGAATCCCCATCTCAAACGACTCATAAGGTAACTCGCGATCGTAAGGATACTCCCGCGCGGTCTCGGCGAGTTTGACCGCGAACTGATCGCCGAAGATCTGCTTCGCGGCGATGATGATTGAATACAAATCGGGAGTGAGTCGTGTTTCGATGAGCGACAGATTCCTCAAATATTGGAAGTAAGTCGCGAGGAGTTTGGGCGTGATGGACTGGGCGCGGCTCCCCAGATCGTTTTTGTAGACATCGCGGGTCGTCAGGAGCAGTTCCTTGATCCCGTCGATGGAGAGATTCTCATCATCCTCCAGTTCCGCCCGCGCCCGTTCGTAGAGTCCCGTAATGAACGGCAATTCTCCCAGCAGAAAGAGCAGCGTTTCGACTTTGATGCCATAGATCTCAGCTTCTTCCACCTCCGGTTCGTAAACCGTGATGTCGGTCTGTTCGGTATACGCTTCTTTCACCCAGGGCCAGTCCATCAGCGAGCAGACAAATAGAATCGACTCGTGCGACGTCTCCAACTCCCGCAGACGCGACGCCATGTAACGGACACGCTGTTTGTGTTGTTCTTCTTGCGGTCGGGGGAGCGCAGGGAGCAGGGCGGCGGAGAAGAGATCGGCGGAAACCCGTTTGAGGGCGTACGGATCGGGGAATTGCGAACTCACCCCGATATACCGGTCGGTTTCAAAATCGACATAAGAGCGGGGAATATGCTCCTGTAAGGCGATCCGCAGAGCCGCGATCACCGGCTGACAAGGATCGATGGGAACGTAACTCGCCCGCAGATCGTCTTCGTCGTCTTCCGGGCGTTCCCAACTGAGGGGGGAATATTCCGGTTGCACCACCGCCGTCACGCTCGGCAGGTGCGTGATGGCTTCTTCGACGGGTGATTGGAACGAGGGAGGGAGCGGCACGGCGACGCAATCGAACTCGTTTTCCAGCATGACGCGACGGACTTCCAGCGCATAATCTCCCGAACCGTGAATCACGGGGAGGACGGTGATTTTGTCGCTGATTTTCAGAAAGTCAGTCGGCATCGTGATCAGGATCGTAAACAGGCTGTTCACCCGGTCTCTATCTGCCTAGTGAACATCAACTTGAAGGACGCATTATACGGCACAGGAGAGTGCAGGAGAAGGAGAAGATCAATCTGCGAACGACTCGTGAAGGAGAATCAAAGATTCGATGTTTTTTGCGTGGAGCGATCGGAGAGTCTGGCATCTTGAGTGTCGCCCGATTAGCGTGGTGGTATTCCGAGACACTTTATTGATGGAAAGTTGACCCATGCCGATTGTTCTGCGTCGTTTCACGGTGGCCGCCAGCCTGATTGCTGTCCTGACTTTGTTTGGAGTCCTCCTGCAGGAATCCAAAGACGGCTCTTCCGCCGAAGCCGCCGTGCGTTACGAATTGAAAGCCAAGCCGCAACAGAAATGGTATCGCGGCAACCTGCATACGCATTCGCTCTGGAGTGATGGGGACGACTTTCCCGAAATGATCGCCGACTGGTATCGGGAGCACGGTTATCAGTTTCTCTGTTTCACCGATCACAACAATATTCAGGAATCGGATAAGTGGGTCGATGCCGAGAAAAACAAAGGGGGCCCGGAAGCTTACGAGAAACTGAAGAAACGTTTTCCGGAAGGATGGATCGTCGAGCGGGAAGAAAACGGTCGCAAGCAGGTTCGTTTGAAGAAATTCCCCGAGCTCTATAACGAATTCACCGTCCCGGAAGAGTTTCTGTTGCTTCGAGGGGAAGAGATCAGCGACCGATTCGAGAAATATCCGATCCACATGAACGCTTCCAACATTCAGGAAGCGCTCCCGCCGCTCGGGGGTGACAGCGTTTACCAGACCATGCAGAACAACGTGGACGCCGTCATCGCGCAACGCGAACGAACCGGTAAAGCGATCATGATTCATCTCAACCACCCAAACTTCGGATACGCGGTCCGCGCGGAAGACCTGATGAAGGTCCGCGGGGAAAATTTCTTCGAGGTCTATAACGGTCATCCTGGCGTGCGGGATTCCGGAGACGAGAATCACGCCTCCACCGAACGTATCTGGGATATCGTCCTTACGCAGCGCATCGACAAACTCAATCTTCCCATCATGTACGGCATCGCCACCGACGATGGCCACAGTTACCACGACATTCCGTCGCGAGCGTCCGAACCGGGTCGCGGTTGGGTGATGGTGCTCGCGGACAAACTCGAAGAAGAGACGCTGATTCTGGCGATGGAAGCGGGACAATTTTACGCTTCGTCCGGCGTTAACCTGCGAGGGGTTGCGGCGACCGACAAAGTGTACGAACTGGTCGTCGACGCGGAAGAGGGTGTGGAGTACAAAATCGAGTTCATCGGCACGCGGAAGGGATACGACCCGGAATCCGAACCGGTCCTCGACAAGGACGGCAACGAGATTCACACTACACGCCGTTATTCGGAGGACGTCGGTGAAGTATTGAAGACCGTGGAAGGAACATCGGCCCGCTATCAGTTCCAAGGAGACGAATTGTACGTCCGGGCGAAAGTGACTTCGGACAAAAAACATCCCAATCCGTCGGAGCTCGAAGAATTTGAGCGTGCCTGGGCGCAACCGGTCCTCGGGCCGGAAGGACTCGCGAAGCAGGCCAAAGACCGATAGGATGTGGTGTCACCTCGAACACACCACACACTCCTTCGGTTGAAAGCCTCGACGAATCCATGCAACGGTGGGAATTCTGGATCGATGTCGGCGGGACTTTTACGGATTGCATTGCCCGTTCTCCCAACGATGAACTCCTGACCTGCAAAACACTCAGTTCGGGTGCGACCAAGGGGGAACTACTCGACCTCAACCCGGAACGGACGTCTTTTTGCGATCCGCTACGTCTCGGCGAACCGGTTGATTTCTGGACCGGCTATCAGCTCACCCTGTCCGAATTTCCGGATCAATCCTGGAGGGTGACCGCGTTTGATGCCGAAGCGGGTCGGATCTATCTCGATCGATCGCTGCCGCCGGACCTGCCCCCCGGCGTCCCGTACGAACTGCGATCTCACGAATCGGCACCGTTGATCGCGATTCGAAAAATTCTCGGACTCGCGCTCAACGCAGAGATCCCCGCCGTCACCGTGAAGCTGGGAACCACGCGGGGGACGAACGCTCTCCTGGAACGGAAAGGGGCGCGGGTGGCGTTTGTGACGACGAAAGGATTCGGCGACGTCCTACTGATCGGGAATCAGAATCGTCCCAAACTGTTCGAACTCGATATCCGGAAACCGGAACCTCTGGCGGAATGCGTCATCGAGATCGACGAACGCCTCTCGGCAGAGGGTGACATTCTGGCCGCCCCCGATCCTGAAGCCGTCAAGAAACAGCTTCAGGAACTCCGGGAGACCGGGATTCGATCGCTGGCAATCTGCCTGCTGCATGCGTGGAAAAATCCGGTTCACGAACAACTCGTCCAGAAAATCGCACAAGCCGTCGGCTTCACGGAAATCAGCGTCTCCTCGAAACTCTCGCCGTTGATCAAAATCGTCTCGCGGGGCGATACGACCGTGATGGATGCGTATCTTTCACCCATCATTCGTGAATATCTGATCGATATTCGGTCATCTCTCGGGCCCGAAAGTTCCCTGAAACTGATGACTTCCGCGGGAGGTCTGGTTGATGCGGAACGGTTCGTCGGCAAGGACAGCATCCTCTCCGGTCCGGCGGGCGGAGTCGTCGGTTATGCACGAGTCGCCGAACAGGCGGGGTTCGACAAGGCGATCGGATTCGACATGGGAGGGACGAGTACCGACGTTTCCCGTTACGACGGCGTTTACGAACGGGAATACGAAACCGAAAAGGGAGGCGTACGGGTTGTGGCACCGATGCTGGCCATTGAAACGGTCGCGGCGGGCGGAGGAAGTATCTGTCAGTTTGACGGCGTGAAACTGGCCGTCGGTCCGGAGAGTTCGGGCGCCGATCCGGGACCGGCCTGTTACGGACGCGGCGGCCCTCTGGCTGTGACTGACTTGAACGTGGCACTCGGTCGCGTCCCCGCCGATCAATTTCCCTTCCCGATCGATGAATCGACGGTGTTGAAGCATCTGGAGACCATGTGCGCGGAGATCGCCGACTCTCCGCTCGGAAAACAGTACGAACCGCTCGAACTGGCGGAAGGTTTTCTGCGCATCGCCAACGAAAACATGGTCCGCGCGATTCGAAAAATCTCCGTCGCGCGCGGTTACGATCCCGCCGATCACGTGCTCGTCTCCTTCGGCGGTGCCGGAGGACAACACGCCTGCGCCATCGCCCGTGCGCTGGGAATTCCCCAAATACTCCTGCATCCTTATGCGGGAATTTTGAGTGCTTACGGCATCGGTCTCGCCGACGTTCGTCGCTTCCGGGAGCAATCGATCTTTCGAGAATTGAATTCCGAAACGCTGAAAGACCTCACCTCCACATTCGCCAAATTGACGCAGCAGGCGAGCGACGATGTGATCGCCGACGGTCTCCCGGCGGAACAGATTTCGCAAAAACTCGAATCGCTCGATTTGCGTTATGTGGGGGCGGAGACGACGCTGAACATCCCCCGTCCGGATGACGGCGATTATCGATCCGCGTTCGAGCGACGACACCGGGAGATTTACGGTTATCTGCACGATTCCCGACCGTTGGAAGTGACGGCGGCGCGCGTCGAAGTCGTCGGCAGTTTGCCGCATCCCCCTCAGTCAATCACCGAACCCGTTCCCCGCACTCCCCAACCCGATCGGATGACAGAAACGATCTTCAACGGAGAAGCGGTGGAGACCGCCATCTTTCAGCGACAGAATCTCCATCCCGGAGACTCCTTCGCGGGACCGGCGATCGTCTGCGAAGAGATTTCGACGGTGGTTGTCGAACCTGGATTTCGGGCGACGGTCGATTCGAGACACTGCCTGATCATCGAACATCGCGAGAGCGACCATCAGGTCTCTCTCGCGACCGATGTCGATCCGGTCATGCTGGAAATCTTCAATAATCTGTTCGCCTCCATCGCCGAACAGATGGGCGTCACGCTCCAGCAGACATCGTTCTCGACCAACGTCAAGGAACGGCTCGATTTCAGTTGTGCCGTCTTTTCTCCTGCCGGCGATCTGGTCGTCAACGCACCTCATATTCCCGTCCATCTCGGCGCGATGAGCGAGACCGTCAAAGGGGTCCTCGCCGGTAATCCCGATCTCGCTCCGGGCGACGTCATCGTCACCAACGATCCGTATCGCGGCGGATCGCATCTCCCCGACGTCACAGTCGTCACGCCGGTTCACGATTCCCGATCCGATGAGCTTTTATTTCTGACCGCCAGCCGCGCGCATCACTCCGAGATCGGAGGAATCGTTCCTGGAAGCATGCCGCCGTTCTCAAAAAACCTGGCAAAAGAAGGAGTCCTGATCCAGAACTTCAAACTGGTGGATGCCGGCCAATCCCGCGAGCCCCAGCTTCGGGAACTGTTGTTGTCCGGGGAATATCCTTCGCGAGCGGTCGATTCCAACCTGCGGGACGTTTCGGCTCAGGTCGCTGCGAACCAGTTGGGAGTTCGCCTGCTGACGGATCTGGTGGATCGTTACTCATTGGCGGTCGTTCAGGCGTATATGGGACACATCCAACAGGCCGCCGCTGAGAAAATGCGCATGTCTCTCGCCCACATCCCCGACGGCACTTACTCGCGCACCGATCATCTCGACGACGGTTCTCCGATTACCGTCCACATCCAGATTCAGGGAGAGACTGCACGCGTGGACTTCACTGGCACGGGGCCGGTTCTGGCGACCAACCTGAACGCGAACCGGGCGATCGTGACGGCGGCGGTGCTGTACGTGATGCGATGCCTGATCGATGAAGACATTCCCTTGAATAGCGGCGTACTGGATCCGGTGACCATTGTGTTGCCCGAATGTCTGCTCAATCCGCCTCGTCACGAGGATCCCGCCGATTGCGCGGCGATCGTCGGAGGAAATGTCGAGACTTCCCAGCGTGTGGTGGATGTCCTCCTCGGATCTCTGAATCTGGCGGCGGCTTCGCAAGGAACAATGAACAATTTCACGTTCGGTGACGAATCGTTTGGATACTACGAAACGATCTGCGGTGGTGCTGGCGCGACCTCCGAAAATGACGGTGCCGACGCCGTTCATACGCACATGACAAACACACGTTTGACCGATGTGGAAGTCATCGAACAGCGGTATCCGGTCCGTTTGAAACAATTCGCAATTCGTCGTGGCTCCGGCGGCGCGGGGAAACATCGCGGTGGTGACGGCATTATTCGGGAGATCGAATTCCTCAAGGAACTCGATGTCTCGCTGTTGACCGAACGACGCGGGGATTATCGCCCCTTTGGCCTGGAAGGGGGACAACCGGGGGAGAACGGACAAAACCTTCTACATCGCCACGGAGATTCATCTTCTCAAAAACTTGACGGAAAAGCGCAAATTAAAGTGTCCTCGGGTGACGTATTGAGAATAGTAACTCCCGGCGGAGGTGGTTTTGGAGCCGAATAAGCAGGCCCAGCCTCCTCAAAGGGAGACGAAACTGGTAATATCGTGAAACGATCCTCCACGCAGTGGGGTCAGCGAAGCGACTCTGGAGATTTTCAGATGGATATGCAAACCGACGAATTGAATGAAATCGAGCCCGGCCCTATTTTGACGCCCCCGATCATTATCGGAATCGTCTTTTTCGTGGGAGCGATCGCGCTCTTTTTCATGGTCGGCAAAGAAGTTCCCCAACCGAGCAAAAGTCTCTGGGGAGCTTATAACAACAGCAGAAACGATGAAATTGATCCGAGCGAAATAAAGGAGAGTGAAGTCGTGTCCCAGCTTCCCAACCGGAAAGAAGAAGTCGATGCCGCGATTGCCGACGTCGATTTTGAAAAGAAAAACTATCAAATCGTCCTCGATACGACGGTCGGTGAGATCAAACTCGACCTCTGGCCCGATGTCGCTCCCGGACACTGCAAAAACATCATCGGCTTGACGAAAATCGGGTATTACGACGGCATCATCTTCCATCGCGTCATCAAGGATTTCGTCTGCCAGGTCGGCTGTCCGCTGGGAACGGGTACCGGCGGCCCCGGATATACGATCGACGCGGAGTTCAACGACAAGAAACACGAAGCGGGCGTGCTATCGATGGCTCGCACCAATGATCCCAACTCCGCCGGATCTCAATTCTTTATCTGCCTCGGACGCGTGCCTCATCTCGACAATAAGTACACGGTCTTCGGAAAAACCGCCGATGAAGCGAGCCTCAAAAACGTGCTGAAATTCAACTCGGTCCGAACGGGAGCGGGCGATCGTCCCGTGGAGGAGATCAAAATCAAGTCTGCCAAGGTGATTGAGACCGAGAAGTAGGTTTCGGAATCAGTGGTCGTGAGTCGTCTGAATTAAACAGGCTTTTCCTCGACCGCCGCCAGTTCCAGAAACTTCACTTCGTCACCAACGCGGATCGTTCCCGGTTTGACGACCACGGTCGTGATTCCGCCGTGACCGCGCATCGCCGAGTAGCCGCCCGGTCCGAGATTTTCTTCCATCAGAGAGCAGGGAGCACAGGGGCCGGTTCCTTCGAGAACGACCTCGCCGATTTGAAACCGGGCATGTTTGAGTGACAACAGGTTCACGCCGGAGACGACAATGTTTCGTCGCAGCAGAGTCGGATCGATGGAATCGCGACCGAGAAGTTTGGCGATCGCCCCCAGGTGCTCCTGCTGAATCAGGGTGACCTGACGTTTTGATTTCCCCGATCGGGCGTGATGATCGGCGACGAGACCGACGTTCATTTCGATCTCGGCGGCCTGATGCGTTTCGATCTCGCCCCTGCGGGCGGTGGCCGTCCCGATCCATTCGACCTTGCCGACGTGGGGAACAGTTTCCAGCAATTCTTTCAACTCGGGCATGGGGAGGCTTTCTTTAGGTGAATTTGATTCTATCTCTTGTCGTCAGTCTTGATTAGATATTGAGCCATGCATGCCACCCTCTCTTCCGTTGAAGGAGAGGGCCGGGGTGAGGTGGTTTTTTTGCGTCTATTATGAACGCCTCCTCATCCGCCCTTCGGCCGCCTGAAGAGGAATCGCAATTTCTTCGCGATCTTGCTCACTTCTTAAACACGAAACGAGGCACGCTTTGCCACGGATTGACCCGTCGATCGTTCTCCAGGTTCGGTCCCGGCGTCACGCGTCCCCGTTTGATGGCGGTCTCAAAGATCGCAAACATCTCGCGGACCTTCTCCGGATGCTCGGCGGCCAGATTCTTCGATTCACTGGGATCGTCGCTCAAGTTAAATAACTGCACGTAGGGAGCCTTGAGCAACTCGCGAGGATCGGTCACGCGACCGGCAGACTCCACCGCTGATTTCCAGGCATCCTGAGTTCGAGGGCGATTTCCGAAGCGTCCCGCGCTCCCGCTGCCGGGGCAGAGAGTCAGCTTCCAGTTTTCCTGACGGACAGCAAACCCGTGCGTCGATTGCAGAATCATCTCTTCTCGGTTTCCCTCCGCCTGCGGATTATCGAGCAGGGGCAGAAAGCTGATCGAATCGGGACCCGCACCGTCGGGGATCTCTTCGCCGGTGATTTGAGAGAGAGTTGCCATCAGATCGACGAGACCGATCAATTCGTCACACTCCCGACCGGCGGGAATGACTTTGGGCCATCTGGCGACAAACGGGATTCGCAACCCTCCCTCATAGATGGAAAATTTGAAACCGCGATAGCCTCCTCCCGAGTAATGTCCCAGCTGTTCCAGTTCGCGGAACTGGAACGGAGTCGCTTTACGAATGTTACCGGCATACGCGGCGGCCCCATGGTCGGAGGTAGCGATCACCATCGTATTTTCCGACAGTCCTGCTGCTTCCAACGCATCGAGTACGCGACCGACGCAGTGATCGGTTTCATAAACGAAGTCACCATACAATCCCAATCCGCTCTGGCCCTCGAAGTTCCGGCTCGGACTGACGGGAGTATGCGGCGACGTTAACGCCAGAAAGAGAAAGAACGGCTGCGATTCATCCTGAGGCGCAGTGATGAATTTCTCGGCCTCGGTCGTGAACGTTCCGATCACTTTCGTATCGACGAAATCTTCCGCAGCGGGGCCGATGCGATTGAACGCGCTCCAGCCCTTCTGAGCGGTCACACTCCCCTGAAACACGCCGTTCTTGATGAATACATAGGGAAACATATCGAGCGAACCGGGGAGGATAAACGTTTGATCGAAACCGTAATCGTTGGGAGAGACGACCAGTGGCTTGGTGAAATCGACATTCTCGGGGCCTTGAACCTTGCCGTCCGTCGTCGGCATGATCGTCCCGAGATGCCATTTGCCGATGTAACCGGTCCGATAGCCGGCGTTTTTCATCAGATTTCCGAGAGTGAAGGTGTCGGTCGAGAACCGGGGCGTGAGATATCCCCACGGACCATTTTCCTTCGGAGCCGCGTATCGCCAGGGATGCCGTCCCGTCATGAGCGCCATCCGCGTCGGGACGCAGTGTGAGACGTCGGGATGAGCGTCGGTAAATTTCACACCTTCCCGCGCGATGCGATCGAAGTTCGGCGTCGGAATCTGGCACTTCTCGCCGCCGAAACATTCAACGTCTCCGATTCCCAAATCGTCGGCGAGAATGAAAACGACGTTCGGTTTTTCGGCGGCCTCCAAACCGACTGAGCCGGCAAGAACCAGGACAAAAGCAAGCAGACGACTGAAGTGGCGCATTATCATTTCCCTCGTCCGGTAATGGGATAGTTTTCATCCTGGAAGCCGAAGCCGCTATGTTCGCCTTTTGGCACCAGACCGTCGATAAAGTCTTCATCCTCGGCGGTGATCTCTAGATCGAGGAAGCCGATGTTGTCGTCGTATTGCTCTTCGGTGCGGGGACCGATGATGACCGACGTGAGAATCGGATTCGCGAGACACCACGCCAGCGCGAACTGCGTCATCGGAACGCCTTTAGAGTCGCAATGTGATTTGATCTGTTGTGCCACTTCGAGCGACGCTTCCCTCCACTCGGCCTGCATCATCCGTTTGTCGTTGCGCGACGCGCGGCTCCCTTCCGGCGGCTTTTCTCCCGGCTGATATTTTCCGGTGAGGATTCCGCGGGCCAGGGGAGAGTAACTGACGACGCCGATCCCCTGTTTTTCGCAGAGCGGCAATAACTCGACTTCGATATCACGGTTCATGATGTTGTACAGCGGCTGCACGCAGCAGTAAGCATTGAGATTGAGCTTATCGCTCGTCCAGAGGGCCTCGCAAAGTTTCCAGGCGCGAAAATTGGAACAGGCGATGTAGCGAATCTTTCCGGTGCGGACCAGATCGTCGAGGGCTCGGAGAGTTTCCTCCTGCGTCGTCGTTTCATCGGGAACGTGGACGTAATAGAGATCGATATGATCGGTTCCGAGACGCTGTAACGATTTCTCGACCGCGGCGGTCAGGTGATACCGACTGGCGCCGTAATCATTCGGGCCGTCCCCCATCGCGTTCGTTCCTTTGGTGGCGAGGACCACGCTCTCACGTCGGTCGGCAATCGCTTTTCCGACCACTTCTTCGGACCCACCCACGCTATACATATCGGCGGTATCGATAAAATTGATCCCCTGGTCGTATACCTTATGCATGATGCGAATACTGTCCGCCTCGCTGGTCGGGCCGCCGAACATCATCGTTCCCAGACAGACGGGTGAAACGCGTAAACCAGTTTTTCCAAGCTGCCGATAATCCATGAAATGATCCTTTTTCTCTCCAATCGTGTGAATCTTGCAAGTTCCCACTATAGCGGGAGTTGTTTCGTTCCGCAGCGGTCGATTTTCAACTTCTGAAGGATCACAAACATTGAATTATTTGAACCAATTTTGCTAAACTAAAATCCGCAGTCGAAACTGCATCACATTCACACACAACAAATTCATCAGGAGGCTTCCAGGCAATGGGAACGAAGAAATCAGGTAAAGGTCGTCGTAAGCTGGGTCGTAAGAAACGTAAAAACCGCGCCAAAACACGCCATCGCAAAGACTAAGCTGACGACAATCCGGTTGAGTTCGACGAAAGTTTGACGACCGGATTCTGTCCAAAGAGAACGACCTTCCTGAACTGGAAGCCCACGCAGAGTCCATTTCATCCGGGCTCTGCGTTTTTTGCTGCGCTGTCAGCAAAGCGTCAGGAATACAACTTGCCGACGTAGTCGCCGTAGCCGTTATATTTTTTCGTGTCGAACATTTCCCCGGTACCGAGCATGCGTTCGCGGGCCTGCGACCAGCGGGGATGCGGAACCTCGGGATCGACGTTGGCCTGGAACCCGTATTCGCGCGGATTGTAATCATTCCAGAAGGTGACCGGCTGCTTATCCATCAATTGGATTCGGACCACCGATTTCGCCCCCTTGAAGCCGTACTTCCAGGGGATAATCACACGCACGGGCGCGCCGTGCTGTTTGGGGAGCGGCTCGCCGAAGATCCCCGTCGCGAGCAGAACCAGTTCGTTCTTCGCCTCTTCGATGGTGAGGCCTTCGGTATAGGGCCAGGGAAATTCGGGATACGCTTTGATGCCTCGTGCCTCTTCGGGGCGATAAAAAGTCTGGAAAGAGACGTACTTTGCCGACGCTTTGGGACTCACCTTCTCCAGCAGTTTCCGTAGCGGAAACCCGGTCCAGGGAACACACATCGCCCACGCTTCCACGCAGCGAAAGCGGTAATCCCGCTCTTCGTGTTCGAACTCTTTGTACAACTCGTCGAGATCGAACGTGCGGGGATTGTCACATTCGCCTTCGACCGTCAATTCCCACGGTGTCGGCTGAAATGGCTCCACGTATCGCCAGCTATCTTTCTGAACGGAGAATTCATAGAAGTTGGTGTAATACGCGGCTTCAAACTGAGCGGTCTCGTCTCGACCGTATTCGAAGGCATCATTGCGAGGAGCGGGAAAAAGTGTTTTTTCCGATTCGGGCAAGGCCTCGACTTTGCCGGCCTGCTGGAGCTCTTCCGCGGTTGGTTTACTGCATCCGGCGATGCCTCCCGCCAGTAATCCCGTTCCGGCGATCCCCATCGTTTTCAGAAACTCGCGGCGGTGCTGTTTACGATTCCAGTAGATCTCGGGGGAGGTGTGTTGTTTCTGAGGGAGATCCCAGGGACGACGGACAAAAAAGTTCATCGAGGCAAGTTCCTTCTCGGTTCGGTATCGCGGGGCGCATGATGATTGTAGCCGAGAAAGGCGACACGTGAAGACGAAACCTCAGTGAACAACCGGTGAATTACGAGATTGTTCGCTAACAGCCCGTTGAAAAACTCGATTTTGCTGCGAATGGATTTTTGAGCTGAGTCACTTCGTCACAAATTCTCGATGAATCATGGGATTCACCTGCGAATTTCCTCCTTGTGCTCAGCTCAAAACTCTCATTCTCGCGGACAAATCCGTTTCTCAACACGCTGCTAAGATTATTTTGTCGAGAATACAAAACATAATGCTTAGCGCCCGTTCCGGGAGGCTGAGGTGGACTTTGTCTCTTTCACCTGCTTCCCGAGCAGCGTTTCTGTCATTCCCTTCAAGTCTGTCCAGAAGGTCCCTTCGCCCGCGTAGATCGTTTGCAGATCGATATCGACCGGCAAGCCGGTGGCGAAGACCCACTGATTGTAGGCGGCTCCGGTACCGAACGCCTCGACCGCGAGTGCGAATTTGTCCGCTTTCGCTTCTTCGAGCAATTGCTTACTGGAAGCTTCCGCTTCCCCTAACAAAACGGTCGCTTCCGCTTCGATCTCCGCAATTTCACGATCGATCGCCGCGACCTTCTTTTTCGTTTCGGCTTCGGTTTCCGCGACGGTTTTGTCCCCCTCGGCCAGCGCTTCTTCATACAACTTCTCGGTTTCGGCTTTGACGCGGTCCCCTTCGAATTCGACTTCCTGTTTCGCCTTGACCAAATCCCCTTCGGTTTTCGTCGTGATCTGTTGCTGTTCCAGAGTCAGCTTTTTCTCATCGGCCAAAGAAGAATCCTGAATCGGCAGCCGGATGCTTTGAGGGATGTAGATGTGACGGACCAATCCGTACAGCAAGGTCACGTCCTTCTCGTCCAGCACTTTTTGAAACTCCAGGGAAGTCTGTTCCTGAAACTGCTGTCGAGATTCGCCAATCAACAATTCTTTCGCTCCCAGCTTGGAACCCTGGTTACGACAGATACTTTCAATTTGCGGCACGACTACTTTGGTCTCCACCGCATCCACATTGCCGAACTTACTGATGATCGTGGGGGCCTGATCGGGCATGATTCCCCAGATTGCCGTGAAGTCCATCTGGATGTTAAAACCGTCATTCGACGGAAACGTAATCCCGCTTTCGTCATCGGCAATCATCGGCTCGCCGCTTTGATCCAGAACGATCTCGCCGCGAGCGTCCTGTTGAAGGTTCGCTGTGATGCTTTTCTCACGATAACCGATCTCGACGATATCAACCTGTTGTTCGCGCGGATTGATTGGATAGATTCCGGGAGGCAGGACCTGTTGCTGAATCCCTTTTTGAGTTTCCGTTACGGGGTTGCTGGCCAGGTTGGTGACCACTCCCACATATCCGGTCTCGATTTCGACCCACCCGGAATGTTTCTTCTGTGATTCGGATTGATCGACTTCCGTTTGGACGGTTTTAAATTTGTACGCATAAGGATTGACGCGATAGCGTCCGGGACCGAAGACTTTTCGCACGATCCCTTTGTATTCGGTTTCACCGAGATCGCCGTCCACGAGGAACTCACCCTCCGGTAACGCCTGTCCCAGTTTGGAGGTCGCGACGGCCACTTGCCCCGGCTCAATGACAATATCCGGGACCAGTTCCCGCTCCCACCAGAATGGATTAATGAAATGACGACCGGGGCCGACCATTTCTTTCAAAATACCGGTTTCGAGTGGTTTGCCATTCTCGTTGACTTTCGCAAAGGTGCCTGGTTTTGCCGGCGGCAGAGCCCCCGGCAGAAACGGCAGGGGTGGGCCTTTGTAACGCAACTGGAGGCTATAACCGACCGGAACGTAAATCCGCTCCACGGTCCATTGGAAAATTTGATACCCGGAACCGATCACCAGAACGGCGAACACGACCAGGGCAATTTTGACCAGGGAGATTTTGTCTTTAATGGTGTTGTCACTCATATGATTGACCTGTCTGCGAAGACATGTTGTATGAATTAACTGTTGACGACGACGTTCCGGGAATCAGTCCTTCTCCGTCGATGTCGTCATCGGTGAATCTGCGGGAGGATTCGATTCTCCCGCGGGAGAGTCGGTTCCCGCCGGTAACGTCGATTGCTCGGCACTGAACAGTTCGAAGATTTTCATGATCGGACTGTCCGCCGTATTGATCATCAAACGTCGATAGGAAGGCGAAAGTTTTTGCAACAGAACGTAGCGGGCGAATTCATTGCCATCGCCGCTGAACGCTTCGACGGACCGCTTCCAGCCGGCGGCGTCCGCGATGTTTTGAAACTTGATCACCTCAGCATCCGCTTTTCCACGAGCCACGATGGCCGCCGCTTCATCCTTGGCGGCTTCCAGTCGTAATTTGGCCACTTCTAATCGTTGGTTGGCCTGGGTCAACTCGACCGCCTGTTCTTTTTCGGCGGCGGTCGTTTTCTTGACGATTTCCTGATCGGCTTCCACCAGTTTTCCTTTCTGGTCCCGTTCCTCTTCGTCGATGCGCAGATCCTTCTGAGTCATCTCTTCCTGGATTTGCTCCAGATACTTCAACTGATCCTCTTTCGCGAGTTCGCGCTCCTGAACGAGTTCCGAGATCTGTTTGGGCGGATTGATCCTCGTGATCAAGGCCTGAATGATCTCGATGCCGAGCGGTTCGCACGCTTCTCGCATCTGTGTCTGAAACTGTTCCTGAAACTTGATGCGTGTTACACCACTGATCAGATCCCGTCCCAGCGTGTTGGAACCTTGCAAGCGACAGAAACTGCGTGCGTTGGGCATGATGATTTTACGAATAATCTCTTCGTCAATCGCGTCGCCGTTATGCGAGTCATTGTAGGTCACGTAAACAGAGGCGGCTTTCTCCGGGACGACTCGAAACTCAATAATGCCATCCAAGGAGACCCAGAATCCATCTTTGGTGGGGAACCCCATATCCTTCTTTTCCGCCAGATTGAATCGCTGGCTGGTGCAATCGACCAGACTGATGCGGGTCGCGTAAGGATTGATATATTCCGCGGCCTCCGTCATCACTTCTTCCTGAACTCCGCGAAAGCCTTTCTCAACCAGCAACTTATTGGGGTCTTCCGGTAACGGCCCCGCGAGATTGGTGACGACTCCTCGAATCCCCGACTTGATCACCACCGGCTCGTAATCTTCAACGTTCACCTCATAGAGGTAGGGGTGGACGAAATGCAAACCGGGCCTTAAGACACCCGGCATAATTCCTTTGGTTAGAGGATTTCCATCTTTATCCACTTTCGCCAGAAATTCCCCATACGGAAGATTGTCGCCGGTGAGACTCACGAGGATGCCAATTTTCCCTTCCGGGACTTCGATAATGGGGTGATACTCCCAGTCCCAGGTGAAGGGATTTCGGAAATATTTACCGGCTGTCAGAAATTCACGTTGAATGCCTTTGTCGTTCGTCGACGCCGCAATCTCGCTGCTGTTCGACATGTCGGGACCGGTTTTACGAATCAGAATCGCGATCTCATCGCCACCGACTTCAATGCGAAACTGCGAATAGATAAACCAACTGAAGGTGATCAGAAAAATAAATCCAAACAGCACGGCGGAGAATGAAAACTTCATCCGGTTGGACATCCCGTTCCCGCTTCGTCGCGGGTGATCTTCGGGAAAAACGACATCATCGGCCATTGGTTCTCTCCTGAGAATTCGGCAAACAGACTTGCTCGGCGATGTCAGGGACTCGAACGCCGGCAAGCGAAACTACTATGACTACGTTCGTTCGGCAGGCGCGGATCTTGGATTTTTCCTGGAACATCTGCCGAAATCGCGGTATTTCGCTAATTTACCCGGTTTTTCTGACCCATCAGAGAAGAAATCACGACGGATTCGCGACTTTCAGCGCAATGCCTCTCCTTTAAGCCACTTATGGCAGTTACAAGCCAGAGAAGGTCCTTACATCCATTAGAACCGGCATATTCTCCGAGGGCTTCCAGGCCTTCGCTGATTCCACAGTCTTTTTCTTCGGAATAAGTTCACATCGACCGATAGAGGTCGATAGCGCGGTCTCCGTGTCGGGATCGGCGTGTCCAATTCCACAATGATTTTCACCCAGTTGAGAAAGACTCTCTTGAGTTCCCGTCCCATGCGATACGATCTAATCATCACCGGAGAAACCCATCAGGCTCAGCACGCCGCCTTCCGCGCCGCAAAATCGAATCGTCTCGTCGCCGTCGTGCGCACGAAACCGTTTCTGGAATCGACCTATGATTACCCGATCGAAGAATGGAATTGGGAACCACGGCCAACCTGGAAGTCACTCCGCCGACAGTTCCGAATGCGGGAACACCTGCTCGCCGATCAATATGCCTCGGCAGGAATTGACCTGTTCGAAGGGAGGCCTCTGGAACTGAATCAGCAGATTCTGACTGTTTCGTCGCGTACGGGACGAATCCTTCGTCTGGAAGCGGAGGAGTTTCAATTTTCACCTCAATCGGAAGTCATCCTTCCGCACTGGTTACAATCAGAGGTTCCGCATGTAACGCCGCTGACACAGGTCGCACGTTTGGAAACGCTGCCGGAATCGATTCTCATAGAAGGAAACTCTCTTTGCGGTCTGCGCTTCGCTGTGATGTGCGCGCGACTGGGACGTCGAGTGATGATCGCCGGCACCGGGTGGAATCTTCCCGAGTTTGAATTTGAGATGGCAGAACTGGAGGATGAAGCCGATCGAAGAGGCGTGTTGCGGCTGGACCAGCGCGAGCTGTTGTCGATTTCCGAACAGCCCAACGGCGAATTTGATTTCCTGCTGGTGAATGGGGAAGTCTACCGGACCGGACTTTACGTTTTCGCGACGGAAGTCGTCGTCTCGTCGAAGCCGGAAGAGGACGCGGTTGTCACACCGTCCGCTCATCATCGCGTCCTGCGCGAACAGTTTCAAACTCCCGTCTTCTAAGACGTCACGGAGGCTTGTTTCGAGAGTCGATGCAGGGCGGCGGAGAGATCGGGGGTTAGCGGGGCGTGGAACGTCATCCACTCTTCGGTAATCGGATGGGAAAATTCCAGCCGGTAGGCGTGTAGAAAATGCCGCGTGAGTCCCGTCTCCGGATCGACGGTATTGGGGACCTCTTCCAGCCAGGGGAACTCCGCCGGATAATCGGGGCGTTTCGGTTTCAGTTTTCCAAAGGGAAGATAGTATTCATCCCCCACAATCGGATGTCCGATTTCCGCCAGATGAACGCGAATTTGGTGGTTGCGACCGGTAAACGGTTTCGCCTCGACGAACGTATGCTGCGAGAAGCGTTGCAGAACCCGAATCCGCGTCCGCGACGGTTTGGCGTCGATCGCTCCCGCTTTCGCCGACATCAGGATTGTATCGCCTCTCGATTGGCCGATCGGATAATCGATCATCTTTTCGTCGCCTGGAATGGTTCCCTGCGCGAGCGCAAGATATGCCTTAGAGACTCGCTCGTTTTGAAACTCGATCGACAGCATCCGGTGGGAAAGGTGATCTTTCGTCACGACAATGGCGCCGCTCGTTTGACGATCGAGCCGATGCACGATGCCGGGACGCATCACTCCCGGCCCGAGCGACTGCCGATCCAGATGTGCCTGAATGTGATGACAGAGAGTATCGCTCTGATAATCGCCGACCGGATGACAAATCACGCCCGCCGGCTTGTTAATCACCATGATCCAGGGATCCTCGAACAGAATCTCCAGATCGGCGTCATGCGGGGCGATCAGCTTGTCGGGAGGTTCTAGCAATCTCACCCGCACGCGTTGACCGGCGTAGAGTCTTTCGATGACATCGACGACGCGACCATCGATAGTGGCTCCTCCATTCTGGACGATACGCTGGATCCTCCACGGACTGTAATTGCGCAGATGCTTCCCCAGAAAGGTATCGACGCGATTTCCGCTCAGATACTCTTCGACTGTCAATTCAAGTTCGGGAAGACCGGTCATCTCGTCAAGAACCTTCGTTGAGACACGCAACGTTCGAATTGTCGCACAGGTCTGCGGCGAATTCCACACCTCGGGAACAGAGAACAGGATCTGCGGTTTTCCAGTCGCATCGAGTTACAAGATCCCTCACAATGGGACCGACTATTTCACGTTGGGAGACATCAATGACACGCCGTATTTGCTTACTGTTGATCGGGGGAACCTTCATCGCCATGAGTCTATCAGACAACGTTTCCGCTCAGATCAGTGATACCGTCAAAAATGCCTACGCCCCCAAAACCTATACCTCTTGCGAGAACACACTCAACTACCGGTTTCTGACTCCCGAGTCGATCGAGCCGTGTCAAAAATACCCGTTGGTTTTGTTTCTACATGGCGCGGGAGAACGGGGAGACGACAACACCAAACAGTTAATTCATGGACTCTCGGAGTTCCTCACGCCGGAAAACCGTCGCGACTTTCCGTGTTTCGTCGTGGCTCCGCAATGTCCGAGCGAACGTAAATGGGCCGAGGTTGATTGGACCAAAACCGAACACCAGATGCCGGAAGAATGGTCGGTTCCTTTGGGACTGACGCGGGACCTCCTCCACAAGTTGATCCAAGAATACCCCATCGACACGAGCCGTCTTTACATTACCGGACTTTCGATGGGTGGTTACGGAACCTGGGATTATATCCAACGGGAGCCGGAATTTTTTGCGGCTGCAATTCCGATCTGCGGCGGCGCTGACGAGAATTATGCGGACCGGCTGACCAAACTCCCCATCTGGGCATTTCACGGCGATCAGGACCAGGCCGTCCCGCTGATCCGCACAACGCGGATGGTCGAGGCGATTCGAGACGCGGGGGGTTCGCCGAAGATGACGATCTATCCGGGAGTGGGGCACAATTCCTGGACCCAGACTTACGCCAATCGCGACGTCTTCAAATGGCTCTTCGCACAACGCCGAACCGCGCCCTCGAAGTGCGACTGATAAAAAAAGCCGCCAACACTCGGAGGTGTCGGCGGCTGGAACAATCGAATGAGACTGGATCAGAATTCACCAACCGGTTGTCCGTCTGAAACGCCGATCAAACGCTCGAACGTACTGTTGATCGGATCGTCGATGTTGTGATCGATGTTTTCGCTCACAAATCGGACGCGACCGTCACCCATCAGGAAATGGCAACCTCCGGTGTGCGGGCTGCTGAATCCCTGTCGGGCGATCGCGATAGGCTGGTTGATGCGGGTCAAAGCACCTCCCAAAGCGTAAGACAAATCGATGTCGGTCAGCGCGCCATCGACGGCATTATTGGCACCGCTACCGGTGGTGTCTTTGATGCCGAACATCACCGCCGCATAGGTATCAATAGTTCCCACGCGGGTCGAACGTTCGCCGATCGCGATCACGTTACTGCTGCCATCCGTCATATCACGGAAGCGGGTGGAACTGTTGCGAGAGAATAGGCCGACTGCTCCGTTGGCGGGATTGATGTTTCGATTTCTCCGCAAAGAGCGGGAATTATTGGCGGCAACGTAGTTACTCGTCGAGATCGACTGAAAATTGCCGTTGGCATCCTGAATGTCCCGCACGTTACCGGCGGCCTGATTGACCTGTGCTCCGGTATCCGAAGGGCAACGAAAGCTGACGATGCCTTCAGTAAATAGCTTCAGGTTGTTGGTCATGGCTTGAGAGACCGTGACGGTTCCGACGCGGAGCTGGTTGTAAAGCGGAGCCTGATCGATGAACGGCAACAAACTGGCTGACCAGGTCCAGTGTCCCTGGTTCGCATTCACGAAGTTGAAACTGCCGAAGGAATCCTGATCGATATATCCCGGCGGGAAGGAGAAGTGAGTGTCGTGGTAATTGTGTAACGCCAAACCGAGTTGTTTCAAATTGTTCTTACAGGAAGAACGACGAGCGGCTTCACGAGCCTGCTGCACGGCAGGTAAGAGCAATGCCACCAGAACGGCAATGATCGCAATCACGACCAACAGTTCAATCAGTGTAAATCCTCGGCGCGGACGATTTGCGCTAGCTAATCGCATAGGGTGGTTCCTTTTCAAGATTTTCGCGGGCAAATTGAATGACTGGTAACAGCCACCGTATAAATGTTACCTTAACCTTTCCCTCTCTGAGGGACAATTCCCGCTGTTTTGCTGTTTTTTTGAATTCATAGTTTCGAGTTGGCAAAAGCTCTCTTTCGTTCTCTCAAGAGGCGCGGGTTCTCTTAAACGGATCAGCGAAAACTGAGGATTACTCGCCATTAACCCATTGTCGGGATGCAGTGAATCCGTGAAAATGAATGGAAGAATGAATTTGACGCTGAATCTTCTGCAATGGAATGAATTATGAATATTCGACACTTAGGATTTTGCTTGGCCTTTCTCACAGGTTCGCTGCTTTCAAACTCGCAGGTCTTCGCCGATCATGAGAAAGCGGAGGCTCCGGTTATTCTGACGGATCGGGATCTGGAATCGCTTTCGCCGGAAGCTCGCAAAGAGATTGCGGAACTGATCCGATACAAGCAGGAGAATCCCGATCCGAAACCGACGAGAATCCGATTCGGTAAACAACGAGGTATTGTTGACGGCGATATCGGTCCCGGAGGTGTCGATATCCAGCTACTCGGCGGAGCAATCCAGATCGGCGGAAAGAAACGTCGCGCCCCCAAACCGGTCGCAAAGTACGTTCCTCCCTCTGACGACATCTTCCCCAATGACCTGATTGTCACCATTGTCAAACGGGGCCGCGAGCCGATGTTTATCACGGTCGAGAAGGGGAGCCTCAGATTTACGATCCCCGCCGAGAAACTGGAAGAAATGATCGACAAATACAAACCGTACGTGATGCAGATGCTCAAGAACGGTCTGTCGAATAGCGGCGAATCATTCAGTACGGAAACACCCGCGGCTGGCGACGCGTCCGACGTTGAGCTGGGCGCTCCCGCCACGGAACTCGGTGAGCCTGCGGACCTCGGTGAAGCAGGGGACTTACCGGAAGCCGATCTCGGAAAGCCGTCTCCCTTGCCGCCGGAACCGAAACCGGAAAACGAGTAACCTCAAACCGCACGTTGATTGAATAAAAAAAACCGGCTGACGGGAATCACTCCCGTCAGCCGGTTTTTCGTTGACTCATTCGACTCGCTACGAAGCTTAACCTTTCGCCAACTGTCTGAGAACGTAGTGCAAAATGCCGCCGTTGCGGTAGTATTCCACTTCGACCGGCGTATCGATACGACATTTGGTGGTGAAGTTGACTTCGCTGCCGTCCGCTTTGACGGCGGTGACTTCGACCGCTTGACCTGGCTTGAGGTCATCGGAGAGTTGGATCGTAAACTTTTCGGTTCCATCCAGTTCCAATGCCTCCCGGCTTTCGCCTTCGCGGAATTGCAGAGGCAGAACGCCCATTCCAATCAGGTTCGAACGGTGAATTCGTTCGTACGATTCCGCCAGCACGGCTTTCACGCCGAGCAGGAAAGTTCCCTTTGCGGCCCAGTCGCGCGACGATCCGGTCCCGTACTCTTTACCGGCCAGAACGACGAGCGGAGTTCCTTCTTCCTGATATTTCATTGATCCTTCGAATATCGAAGTCTCTTCCCCGGTCGGATGTTATTTC
>JABURQ010000143.1 GCA_014762625.1 Planctomycetaceae bacterium
GATCGTCGTTCGAAGCCACCAGGGGCTTGAGGTCAAAGTCGTTGCTCTCTGGAGAACGACTGTTAAAAATTCCGTCCGGGTGGATCAGTTCCAGAAGGTTTGAAGACGAGTTCGTACTGAGTCCCTCTGTTGGAGATTCTTCCGCCAGCGAGCCGCCGATCCGCTCCGAAGCTTCTGCTGTTGGAGAAGCAATCTCATCGTTGGTCGAATCAGTTTCTGAACCTGCTGGTTTCCCAGAGTTCTCTGCGCTCACTTTCGGAGTTTGTTCACCCGATTCTGTGATCTGTCGGCCCAGCCCGGCAGACGGAATGGGGTTGGGTTCCTGATCCAGACGTTCAATTCCAATCACGATCAAGCACAAGACTGCAATAGCCGCCAACCAGCCTGCATGCTTCGTGAGAAAAGGTTCTTCTTGTGACTGGCTGCCTTCCGACCAGACGAGTCCTTCCGGGGTGACTGCCTTCAACCCTTGCTCGGTCGCGATTGAAAGGAGGTCACGGATCAGCGACTCGGGAGATTGGTAACGACGTTTGGGATCGCTGGCCATCATCTTTTGACAGACAGCTGCCAACTGAGCGGGAACTTGTCGATTTAAGTCGGAGGGGCTGGGAACGAATGCTTGTTGATGTTCGAGTAATTTTTGGGCGAGAGTTCCCTCGGGGTAGGGAGGCTCACCTGTCAGCATATGAAACAACGTGCATCCGAGAGAATAAATATCGCTCCGGACATCGACGTTCCGGGGATCCTGTGCCTGTTCCGGGGAGATATAGTCAAAGGTCCCGAGTGTGGTTCCCGCGACCGTGAGGTCGTCCATGCTTTCCGAGGACTCTTTACGTGCGAGTCCCAGGTCGACTAATTTCGCTCGTCCCGCGGGATTCACGATGATGTTGGAGGGCTTAATATCTCGATGAACCACTCCCGCAGCCGAAGTGTGCTTGAGAGCGTGAGCGATTTGCAATGTGTAATTGATCGCATCGCTCGGATTGAGAGGTCCGTGGTGCTGGATCAATTCCCGGATATTGGTTCCGGTGACATATTCAAAGGCAATAAACTGATACCCCTGATCCTCCCCGTAAAAGTGAACGCGGGCAATGCCGTCGTAATCCAGCCGGGCGGCCGCACGTGCCTCGTTGATGAATCTCTGAATCGCAGAGGGATCTCTGGCCTGTGAGGGAGAGAGAATTTTCAGAGCCACATACCGCTGCAAATGGAGATCGAGGGCGAGAAAGACCGAACCCATGCCTCCCGTTCCAATGCGGTCCACAATCTCGAAGTGCGAAAGCTTAATCCCGTTTGGAGAAGGAGGAAGTTCGCCGGTTGAGATTTGTGATAAATCGGGGAACAGAAGATTATGAATTTCGGTGGATTTTCGAGGACTGGAACTGGCAGGCGAAGAGGGGGTTGATGAAGCCGCGGCACGTCCTTCGGGATTCAGGACGGTCTCCTCCGAAGGGCGCATGGGAGGCGCGTCAGAAAACGGAAATTCTTGTCCGCTGGCTGATTTCGGTTTTGAACTTGTTGACCCCGATTCGGCCATCTAACCACGTGATAAGTAGGAATGAGGCAATGAGTCAGCAATGAATCCTGAATGAACACATCGAGCAAACAAAATGCCAACTTTGAGTCTGCTGGAGAGTGTCACTCCCCGCCTTGCATCATCAGGACGATCAATCGACAGGTAAGGTTTCATAAATCGTTGGAAAATAGAACATTTCCTTCGATCGATGAGTATGAAGGGCCTGAGTGATTGGTTGTATCAGTTATAGATCTCTCAGACTTTAATTGTAGCTTGTAAGCCGCAGGTCGCACAAAGATTTCTAGAAAATAAGCACGGAAGTGACATTGCATGCAAAAGGGTGGAAGTTAAGTCCAGATTTCGCCTGCAATTACTTGCCGTGCAAAACATCGTTCATGTCTTTTTCCAAGGCAGTGGTTAGAGTCGACAGTTTCTCAAACAGGTCTTCGGTGAATTGCTCAGATTCCAGCATTTGAGAAACGTGAGTGCGGATGGTCAGGTCGGCAATTTCTTCCAATTGCGATCTGCTCTTGCCGACCCGGGAGATCTTGTACAGTTTCTTCAACTTCGGCAGGAATCCGAGTTCCAGATGCTCGATCAGTTCGCGCACCAGAACTTCCGATTTCTTGACTTTTTCCTGCAATGTCATGGCATCAGTTGAGTCGCTCATAGCTTTGCTTTCTAGGGTTGCTATTACACTCGGAACATTGATTTGCATCAAGACGAATTCTCTCCCAGTGAACCTTTCTTCTGTGTCTCGTTTTTTGATCATGGAGAGATGAAGAATCGATCAAGAATTGTGATTTTTCCCGACATTCATTCCAATGCAGACTGTGGGAGCGTTTACTTCCGGAGCAAGCTGTGAAGCAAGTTGCGGAGTCGAAGATTTCCATGGGTTCTGTCTTTTCCCTGTCACTGGAACTGTTGAGATGATGAGTCGTCTTTGTATTCTTGCCGCCTGGGGGATAACGTTCCTCGGCTCGTCACCGCTTCTCGCTGCATCCGACTCCGCGCCGACTTGGGTCATCACGACGGCGACAGGTGAGAAACATGAGGCCGAAGCGCTCAATATCGCTCACCGGAATCTGTTGCTCGGTCGTCGTCAGCAATTGAAAAAATTTGAGCCCGATCAAATCCTCTCCATCGCCCGACGGAATGAGAAACCGCTCGCGGGTGTTTCATCACTCGTCCGTCGAGGCTGCCGAGTGAGTCTTTCCAACGGCGATCGCTACTTCGGTCGGCTGATCGATCTGACCGACACGGCGATAACCCTCGATCCTTTCCTGAAGGCTTCACCGGAATCGGGCGAAACCGAGCAGGAGACATTTCTTTCCTTTCCACTGGAGTACGTTCTCGAATTGAACTGGTTTCGCGAAACCATGCGATCTGGTATGGATCGTTCCACCGCCAGTTCACAGCCCGTCAATCAGGACTTAATCACACTTTCTAACGGCGATCGGATTGCCGGGGAGCTCACCGAATTTTCCGCGACTGCACTACAACTGGAAACCGAGAATGGAAGCCGTGAGATTCAAGTCGAGGCCATTCAGTCACTGCGGTTGAATCCCGAGCTGGTGATCGCCGTGCCTGCGAGTTCCTCCCAGATCCTGGTCCGATTGCAGGATGGTAGTCGTATCACTTCCGAATCACTGGATCTTGTGGATTTTAATCAGCTTCGACTGAAAACCTCTTTCTCAAAACCGTGGTCTATCTCGCTTTCCCATCTTAAATCTCTACTGGTACTCGACGAAGCGAGAAGGCCACTCTCGACTCGCGAGCCCGCCGACGTCAAATACACCCCCTTTCTTTCGCAGGTGCCGCTCTGGCAGGCCGATCGCAATGTTCTGGGACAACCGTTACGGATGCAGTCTGTGGAGTATCTGACCGGCTTGGGAATGCACTCACAAACCGAACTGACATGGAACCTGCAACCTGACGACCTGACTTTCCTCGCGGAAATCGGACTCGACGACCTGACCGAGGGAGCAGGAAGCGTCCGATTCGAAGTGCTCACGAACGACGAGGTCGTCTTCGAGAGCGGTCTGGTTCGAGGAGGGACGCCTCCGCGATCGATTTCCATCGATCTCGCCGACAAACAAACTCTCACGCTGCGCGTTCTGTTCGGCGAACAGGGGGACGTGCAGGACCGGGCCGACTGGGGCCACGCACTGATTCTCAAATCTCCCGTGGTGAAATGATCGTTGCCCAGCTTGGTGATTTTTTTAGAATCATACTGTGTTGAGGACGTTGAGGAGCCGCGAAAATGACGCAACGATTGTCCATTCGACTGGCCGTTCCGGGTGAGGAACAGGCATTGGAAGAACTCTGGTCGCGGGCTTCCTGGGCAAATGAGGGAGACCGTGAAGCCCTGTTGGCTCAATCCGACACCCCGACGGTGCGGACCGCAGACATCACCGACGAAAGGGTGTTCGTCGCCGAACGACAGGAGAAAATCCTCGGGTTCGCGACGGTGGAACCGCTCGAAAACGGAGATTGCGAGATGACGGCGTTGTTCGTCGATCCCGACGTCTGGCGTGGAGGAATCGGCAAACTTCTGGTCACCCGCTGTTGCGTCGCGACGAAATCGCAAGGCGGAAAATATTTGCAAGTGGTCGGCAATCCGCATGCGGAAGGTTTCTACGCGGCGTGCGGCTTCGAATCGCTCGGCACCGTCGAAACTTCGCTCGGGACGGGGCTCCAGTTGCAGTTGGAGATTCAGAAACTGCTGTAGCGCCATTGGCCGAACTTTGCTTTTGTGGACTGTTTGGGATGTGAGGAATCAGTGGAGAAACGAGAAACTGGAAATTAGTAACTAGCTGACTCCGTTGTTTGCAGGTTGGCGAAATCAGCCGCTCGGCCACCGCTCGACCTACACCTACGACGCGCGGCAACGCCGCACGAGTATCGCCTTCTTTCCTCTCCCGTGTTCTCGAAAAACCATCCGTGTTCCTTCATCTCTTTGCGTTTTTCTGCGTCTCAGTGACTTGGCGTCAAACAGAATGGTCCGCGAAGAGGAGCCTACAAAATTGACCTTGCCGATCCTCTCGTACCAGAGTTAGCGTTGATCGATTTTGGATTTCGGGATGCCGTAATTCAGAACCGGCGTCTTTGAGCGAACTGTGTGCAAAAAATGATTTCAACGGAACCGTGGGCTAGCGCCCA
>JABURQ010000139.1 GCA_014762625.1 Planctomycetaceae bacterium
AGTGGATGGCAAAACCAACCTGATGACGGTGCCGATGCCGTAATTGACCGGTATTGAAATTTGTAATTCAACCGGCTGCTCTGAGAAATTGGAGCAGCCGGTTTTTTCTTGAAAGAGTGACGTGCCGATGACCATGAAACTCGGTCCGCTGCATGAAATCATTCTGTATGTGCGGGACATGCCGGCGCAGGTTGCGTTTTATCGCGATGTTCTCGGACTCGAAATCTCCTCCCCCGCCGGTCTCGACGATTATTCCGAGCAATACTGGGTCGTGTTCGAGACGGGACAATGTTCGCTGGCCTTACACGGCGGCGGGGAACAGCGTTTCGGCGAGGACGCTCCCAAGTTCGTCTTCAAAGCGGACGACATCGAACAGGTACGAGACGAGCTTCTCGCCCGGAATGTATCGGTGAGTGAAATTCATTCTCCGTCACCGGGAGTTCAAGTCGCCGACTGCAAAGATCCCGAAGGGAACGTCTTTTCGATCGAATCGGTGAGTTGATTGCTCGACTCGTGGTCGGCAGAAAGTTAGAATGAGGATCTGGTCTCTCATCTTCTCCGGCGAAACCATGAGCACTCCATCAAATCTCAGTGACACATCAGATGAGGCCTTGGAAGTGCAGCTGGATTGCCTCCGCCGAATGACACCACAACAACGAATTCAGCAGATGTGCGCCTGGTCGGAAAAAATTCGACGCATGGCGTTTGAGGCCATTCGGAGACGTCATCCGGAATACAATGAGAATGAGGTACGGCTTCGCTTTATCGAACTGACCTATGGAGAGCAGCTCGCCCGGGACATTCGAAACTGGCAGCAGGAGCAAACCTGTGAGCGAGCATGATGATCTCATCGCAACTCTGATGCCTGTCTCGACAGCCTTCAATCAGTTGGGAGTTCGCTTTTGTATCAGCGGAAGTGTCGCCAGTTCATTCCATGGTGCTGCGAGATCAACCATGGACGTCGATCTGGTCGCGGAGATGACTGAAGACATTGTGCCGGCGTTTGTCAGTTATTTCGGGAATGACTTTTACGTCAGTGAATCAGCCGTGCGAGAAGCGATCGGTCGCAAAGGTTGCTTCAATCTGATTCATCTGCCAACTTCATTTAAAGTCGACATCTTTGTCAGTCGTCAACGCCCTTTCGATCTGTCAGTCATGCATCGGGCAACACTCGCCAATTTAGGCAATGTTCCCTCACTCGAAGTCCCTATCGCGACCGCTGAAGATGCCATCCTCTCAAAACTGGAATGGTATCGTAAGACAAACGAAACCTCATCGAGACAATGGGAAGATGTGACTCGTTTACTCAAGCTGCTCGGCGACCATGCGGATATTAATTATTTGAAAAAGCAAGCCGAGGAGCTCGAGATTGATGATTTGCTGACTCGGCTGATCGAAGGATGAATGTGGAAACTCAAGTCGCCGACTTGCGTGACCCTGAAGAGAACGTTTTTTCGATTGAGTCGGTGAGTTAGACGACAATCTCACCGCACAAAACGGTGACTGCCGGGCCTTTCAGTTTGACGCGGTCACCCACGCATTCCGTATGCACGACGCCGCCGCGTTCGGAGGCCTGATAGCCGATCAGTTTTTCTTTGCTCAACAGATCGGACCAATACGGAGCGAGGCAGCAGTGAGCCGAGCCGGTCACCGGATCCTCATCCACTCCCGCGCGCGGGGCAAAAAATCGGGAGACGAAATCGTAGCGATCGTCGTCGCTGATGCTGGTCACGATGACGCCGCGGGTTTCAATCTCGGCGAGTGCCCGGAAGTCGGGACGCGCCGACTGCACTTCTTCTTCATCGATGACGCCGACCAGGTAATCGTATCTCGATTGTCCCACCCATAATGGTTGGACTCCCAGTGCCGCCTCTAATCCCGGTGGGCGAGTCGTCTCGTGCGCGGGCGTCGCGGGAAAGTCCATCTGAATGAGGTCGCCCTGTTTTTCGCAAACGAGCGTTCCACTGCGCGTCTGGAATTGTGCCGCCCGATCGGCGGGGAGTTGCGATTGCTCCCACAAGACATGGGCGGCAGCGAGCGTCGCATGGCCGCAGAGATCGACTTCCAGCCGGGGCGTGAACCAGCGGAGTTCGAAGGTTTCCTCATCGAGAGGCCGGACGAACGCCGTCTCCGCCAGATTCATCTCTGCTGCGACCGATTGCATCCAGCGCTCGTCGGCAGGTTCATCGAGGAGACAAACCGCCGCCGGGTTTCCCCGGAAGGGCTCCGCCGTAAAGGCATCGACCTGGAAACAGGGAATCGTCGTCATGATCAGTTCCTGCTGTGAGGAGACGGGGCGGGTTTCGAGTTTGACAGGAAATCGTGAGGTCAGGTTCTCTCATTCATCATTTGAATCCCGCGCGAATTCTGAGTGAAGATTCCTTTTCATCACGCGCCGAACGGTGCCCGATCATACAACAATGCCGACAAACTACGCATCCCGGTGCCGCTCGGAATCTTGCGAATCGCGCGTGAAACGTTCGCGTGACGGACTCGCGAAAGATTTCCGCATGGCCTGTTTTCCCGTCTGTTTTGTGGTTTTCCTTCCCGTGAAACGGAGATACGGCAACTCAGTTTATTGAGTTGGCACGTCCATTGCGTAATCCGAAAACGTTACCATCTCGCCCATTATGAAGGAGATTGCCCGCGGCCCACAGCGCTCAGCACGAGGGACTCTCAACCTTTGATAGATGCTGAGGCACTAATGCAACACGGATTTTTAATCGACATGGATGGCGTGATTTACCGCGGAAGCGAATTGATTCCCGGTGCGGACCGCTTTATCGGATCGCTGATGGAACAGCAGATCCCCTTTATGTTTCTCACCAATAACAGTCAGCGCACGCGACGCGACGTCGCCACCAAACTGGCCCGGATGGGCATCGATGTGGGAGAAGAGCATATCTTTACCTGCGCGATGGCGACCGCCCGTTTTCTGGGACATCAAAAACCGAACGGGACCGCGTACGTCATCGGAGAAGGAGGGCTGCTGCATGCTCTCCACCGCAACGGCTACTCGATCGTCGATCACGATCCCGATTACGTGGTGGTCGGCGAAGGACGTTCGATTAACTTCGAGATGATCGAGACGGCGGTCCGTATGGTCGAAAACGGAGCGAAACTGATCGCCACCAATCTCGACCCGAACTGCCCGACGCAACACGGCCTGCGTCCCGGCTGCGGTGCCATCGTCGCCATGATCGAAGCCGCCACCGGCAAGAAGGCGTTCAGCGTCGGCAAGCCGAGCCCCATCATGATGCGGGCCGCCCGCAAGGAACTGAACCTCACCGCGGCAGAAACGACCATCATCGGCGACACGATGGAAACCGATATCCTGGGCGGCGTGGAGATGGGCTACCGGACGATTCTGGTGCTCTCCGGCGGGACCGACATCACTGATCTCACCCAATACGGCTACCAGCCGGACGTGATTGTGGACTCGATCGCCGACCTGTGCACCCCAGCGTACCTGATGAGCGAAGTGGGCGTGTGAGATTTTGATGGCCAATAAAGTAAATAGGTTGACGGACACGAAGGGTACAAAGTAAGAGAGATCCTTAATTTTATAGATGTGTCGCAATTTCAATGCCGTTTCTGATCATGTCGAGGGCAGAGATTCATCGTCCCTATGAGTATCAATCTCGGTAGAAATGTAACGGCCTCGATGTCTCTACTGATAGTGACACAGTTTTCTTTCAGTCGCTCTTGCATCACCTCCAACCTTCGGCGATTAAACTCCGGTATCTCATCCAAAAAAGGGTCCAATTATAATTACTCATGAATTTGATCTCGTCAATCAATAGCAATACCAAGTGCTTCGTTGATCTCGCGTATGGCAAGCCCGCAGGACTCCACTGCCCCTCCCTGAAAGCTTTTTTCGTAACAGACTTTTTCCTTCTCAGTCAACCCCACCATTATCCTGATGGTTACTAATACCATACGTGTCACTTCCCATTCTTCCCACGTCAAGGTTCCATGCGTATTTGATTTATAAAGATTCGCAGCGTAGCTTGGGGTTGGAATCACTGCATAACATTGATCTTGAATAGCCTGACGCTTCAGAGAATCTAAGTGGCTTACGAGATCGTCATGTAACCCTTGAGTTTCGTTCCATTTACTAAGTTCATCCAAAAGAGATTTAATTTCATATTCAGTGGACATTCTATCTGAAGGTTCACCAGACATCATTTCGATAATGAGACCAATTCTTCGATTGACATGCACTACATCAAAATGCGCCTTATCAATCAACAAGTTCAATTTGGAATCCTCAATCAATTCATATCGGGTGTTCTTGAGCCTAGCCAATGTGTCAGTGTCTATCTCAAATGAGGGTGCCCACATAATTTGCTCGTTAAACATCTCGGCTGCTTTACGTAAATCTTTCACGTAATTTCCCAATGCATATCTTGTCGATTTCAAGAGTTTTCCCCTAGTCCCCTCGTCCATTCTAGCTTGCGACATCTGATTGATTTTCAAGCCAATAGGTATGCCAAACACTGCGACGAATAATCCTACAATTAGATTGCGAATAAACTGGTTCTTCACGGAACTTCGTGGGTCGTTTGAGCGATTGATTCCGGGAACAGGTTC
>JABURQ010000008.1 GCA_014762625.1 Planctomycetaceae bacterium
CCCATCGCGAGGTCTCAGGAATAGCGATGCAAAAGATGCGCCTAAAAGTCAGGCGTCTCGCCAGTGCTTTGCGATAACAGTGAGAGTAGGGCCGGTTTCACCGGCCTGAATGACATTCACCCTCTCCAAGGTGCTGGCCAGTAGAACCGGCCCTACGGCAACTGGCGTCTCGCCCGCGGCTTGGAAAAGTGAGCCACGGATGAAACGGAAGACAACGGATTCTCACTGAGATAATCTGTCATGAATAGCTTGAGGCTTTTCTCCCCCTTACCAAGGGGGAGACCAAGAGGGGGTTAAAGACTCGCGCAAAGACGCAAAGTCACGAAGAGAAGGAACAACATTCGGTGTCCACTGTACGCCGACATGCAGGAAACGCTTCTTCTCGCGCACTTGGCCTTGACCCTCGCTATTCTCTCGGCGGCCAGCGGTTACGCGAGTCGGCATGAGCGAGGTTGAGTGTCACTCATGGGGATTTTAAAACAACCCAGGAGGACCAAGCAGAGAACCACGAATCGCACGAATCGACACGAATGAATTGCGTTGTCAGGACTACACCCTCCCCAAAATTTGGGGAGGGGAGCAACTGAGGTTTCCTCGCGACAGCGAGATCAGAAACCGAAGGCGGTGGTTTTCACTGAGTCCGCCAGCGAGTGATCGGAGACGGGAGCAAGGCAGGTCGCCCGACGAACAGGAGGGAAAAAGACCTGACGCGGTAGTCCGCAAACCGCAGGCGGTCGTCCGCATGACCAAGAGGGGGTTAAAGACTCACGCAGCGTCGCGACGACGCAGCGAGCTGACTCCCGGCGTCTTGCTCACACCTCCGCCATCCAGAAACCCAATGGGCTGTCCGGTCTCCTGCCCTCGCTAACGTGAAATGTGAAACACTCGGGTGGCACTGAAAGCTCTGCTTTCAGTGTGCATCAGCACAAGAGGCCGTTGAGTGATCGTGTAGAGAAGGTGACCGCGATGAGTCCAGGATGTTCGCCGAACTGTAACCTCTTGCAGCTTCGCTACCCCGAAAGAATCTTTCGGGGCCACCCGCGTTCATTCAATAAATCGAGCATAATCTGGATGCAACGCCCGCTTCATCGACTTACAAGCTTTCCGCAGTTTCTCCAACCAGACTTGAGCCTGTTCTGAGTCTCCCTTGAGATTATAGAGTAAGACAAGCCTCTGCGCTTCCTTGGCCGATCTCCAGGTAAAGCGTTCGCCGCGAACTCGGTTGTCATCAGTATAAATACGAATTGCTTGATCAATGTCACCAATAAGCTCGTAGTAAGATGATAGAAGACTCTTATTACGAACAACGTCGAAGTCCTTGATGGCTTCAATTGTTCGCTTCGCTTCTTCATGTTTACCCAGTTGAGCCAGTGCATACGCTCTAAACGCTGCTACGTAGTCATCATTGTACGCGTCAGACACTTTCTCCAATAAGTCGGCCCACTTTCCCTCGTAGCAATCAAGTTCCCAGCTAAGAATGTACGTCTTATCTTCGAACGGATTTCGCTTGAGCCAAGCCCTGTATTTCTCTAAAGACGATCTCGCGTCTTCGTATTTGCCAATGATAATTTGTGTGCTGATCAGGGAATCAGCGACGCAATAGCCGTAGTTTGAATTGGGGGGACTTTTGGAAAGCAGGTATTCGCAGGCGTCGATGATTTCGACCTGGTAACCCCAGGGATCCCGGGATTGCATCAGCTCAATTAGTGCGAGATGCGACTCACTGAACAAGGGAGTATCTGCCAAATGTTTCTCACGCGCAGCCAACACGTTCTGAATGGCAAGCTCATATGCTTGCTCGATCAAATCCGCATCTTTAAGCTTATGATATTTGGATATGTTCGCCCAAAGAACGATACCGGATTCGCCAAGGTCTTCGGCGATCTGACGAATCCTGTGCAAAATGTCCAGATGATCTTTGCTATTCTCGAAAGGCTCGATCGATTGATACTCTGATTGTAACAGTTGAACCCGAGGATCGTTCGACCGCAGCGATGAAAGTTCCTGCAATCGGTTTTCGATCCAGGGGCGAAGTTCGGCAACAAATGAGTCGACAGTTAGAGTCATCGTAGTAGTTGGCCCACTGCTTGGTTGAATCGCCGTAGAGTCTGCTTCCCTTCATTGGCGGATAGACGTTTCACACACAGCAACTGAGTGGCATCGGCCAGGAGCTGAAGCGGCAAGAGATCCAATTCTCGCTCTCCGGCAAGCCGATTCAATCGTTGAATTACGGGTGATCTGGTATTGATGAAAAAGGTCCCTTCCAGGTCGTCGACCGTCTGTTCTTGTTGTCTAACCCAGCTGGGAATCAAGTCAGCGATTCCTGGAATCAGTTCCTTGTTGTCAATGGCGGCTTTGGCATCACTGATGACATCAGCATTCTTTGGCCGGCTGAAAACAATTGCCAGGTCCGCAGGATCAAATTCTGCAGTCACGAATCGTTGAGGAACGTCCAATCGATTGAAGTCCCCCAGCAGCTTCTCGAAATGCTTGCCGTCTGTTCGTCGTACGCTCGACTCAACGATGTTGTCACAATCGATCAGTCTTACATTGGGATTTAATTCATGAAAGCGGCGGAGTAATGGAAGTACACCAAACCAGCTTCCATCAATCACCGGATGTCGAAGTGATTCACTAAGGATCTGCTCGATTGGTGACATGATTTTATTCGTGCGATAGTGAACCGCACTTTCCGCAGTGAGACACTCGAAAATGGTCTGTCGACCATGGGAGGTATCGAGTTCAATCCGATTCACCAGTCGAGTAAAAAATCGATCGTCACTTGTAGCCCAACCAATGATAAGATCGGTATGGGATCTGATGATTTTGCTCCAAAGCTCTCGCTGATTGAGTGACAAGTCATCGAGTGCCGCAAGTAACTGTTTTTCTAGTGCGAGCGAGACCAGTTCGAAGTTATCGTCTTCGTGAAGGCTTTCTCGTGAGGCAGTTGGTTGCAACATGCTGCTGCTGACAAACGCTCGCACAAAACGCGCCCAGCGTGGCAAAAGTGTCTTTTGGTTCTCGCAAATGAACATCCCCCGGATGTAGACGTTGGTTGTTCCAAACTCCTGCAACGATGCGATGGAACGTTGAGGGATGAATACGCAACCTCGGAGAGGAACGGTCAATGATTCTCCGTTGAACTCAAGCCGCCAATCCTGCAAGGGAATCATCCAGAGTGGCTCAGGTATTTCGTGAGCCTCCAGAAATTCTAGCATATTGCGTTTAAAATCAACGCTCTCCCATGGAGCTTCCGTGCGATTTGCGGGAGCGGGATTATCCTGAATAAAAATGGGGTGCGGCAAGAGGTCGCAATAGCGATGCACAAGCCGAGCCAACGAGTCGAGCTCCAATAGATGCTCCATCGAGGATCGGCATTTCAAGCGGATGCGGGTGCCCGGAGAACTCTTACTTCCCTCGTCCATTGCATAGGCACCATCGCCACTGCTTTCCCAGTGGATTGGTCTCGCACCCGTTTGACTGCTCAGCGTCTCCATCTCAACGTATTCAGCGACGAGAAATGCGCTTAAGAAACCGAGTCCAAATTGACCAATTAACTTCTCGACTTCGCTGTCTCGATCCAATGCCCCCATTTCACGAAGTGTGCGTGTGTAGCCGCTTCCAATCGTTGTCAGGTACTCAGTGATCTCCTCTTCGGTGAGACCTGAACCATTGTCTTCAATCTCTAGTATCTTCGCATCACCAATCCGCACATCAACTCGCGGTGTGTAGCTTTCATCCTTGGATTCAATTTGCCGACGTGAGCATGAATCGTGGGCGTTTTGCAGAAGTTCACGGATACCCACGCGGCGATCCGAATACAAATGCTCGGCCAACACCTGTAGTAACCCCGGTAGACTTAATCGAAATTCGTGAAGACCGTCCATTTTATTTATAGAGTCAAAAAATACATCGGATGAAAGTTGCAGTGAATCGTTGACAGACCGATATTGCTGGCAGCAACCGAAAGTTATGAATTTAATTCATCGACTATCATAATGATGACCCGCGATCTCGACCAAGGTTCGAGTAACTTGCGAACGAAATGATTTTCGGTCAACAATTGATGAGAAGTCGTTTACTCTAAAAGCAGGGCGATTTCGCCGGGTGACGGAGTCACAAGATGACTCATCATGAGCGTCCAAGACAGCGAGGCACGGACTTCGACAGAGCCCAGCCGCATGATGTCACACATCCTGCGGTCGTGGAACTACCGCTTTCAACCTGACTCCTCGCGATTGCTCGGCGGTCTCAATTGCTCCCGGTGCCGGACGTGCCACCCGATGATGTTGGAATGCTCTCGAACCACATTCCGCATTTCTGTAGGCCGACATAGGCGAGACGCTCATTCTCGCGCACTCGGCTTTGTTTCCTCGCTAATCGCTCGGCAGCCTTCGCTTACGCGAGTCGGCACCAATACACGTTGAAAGTCGAACATGCCGACAGAGGACTGTCGGCCTACGGTGGGAGGCGAATATTCTTCGTTTTCCCTCGCGGGAATTAGAGCGCATGAAGATTAATTGTAGCGGTAGCCGCAGTGCCTCAAGTAGTTCCGA
>JABURQ010000111.1:0-18046 GCA_014762625.1 Planctomycetaceae bacterium
TCCTCGATGGGAGCCGAGTTTGAGAAGCGAGCCGACCTTTCGATTTTCGTCGGCGGTAAGAACGGAAAGGGGACTTATACCATCGTTGCCGAGACCGACGCCTCCAACATCACCGGCGTGCGTCTGGAAGTCCTCTCGGATGAGAAGTTGCCAGGTAAGGGTCCCGGACGTGCCAAAAACGGAAACTTCGTTTTGAGCGAGTTTTCGTTGACCGCCGGTCCCAAAGCGGATGCGAAAGCTGCCAAATCTGTGAACCTCGAAAAGGCCCTTGCCGATAAATCCCAAGACGGTTACCCGATTGCGACCGCCATCGACGGCAAAGCCCCCGGACAGGGGAACGGCTGGGCGATGGTGAACGGCATCGGCTCGACTCACTGGGCGACGTTTGAAGTGAAGGAACCGATCGCTCACGAAGGAGGAACCCGATTGGTCTTCACTCTGAATCAGCAATATAACGACGGCACCCACTCCATCGGGAAATTCCGTCTGGCGATTACGACTGCCGAGAAACCGGTCGGTCTGGGACTTCCCGAAGAGGTCCAACCGATTCTGGCGACGGCTCCGGAACAACGATCCGAGGAGCAAAATGCGAAGCTGATGGAGTTCTTCCGACGTCAGGATCAACCGCTTCAGAATTTGATCAAAGCGGTCGCGACGACGAAACAGCCGTTACCCGCCGATCCGAAACTGGTGGCTCTGGAAAAAGACCTTGCCGAAGTGAGCCAACCGGTTCGCGTCGATCCGAAACTGGAGCAATTGAAGAAAGACCTCGTGATGAGCGAGAAACAGAAGCAGAATAAACGATTGACGATGGCGCAAGACCTTGCGTGGGCACTGATTAACAGCCCCGCATTCCTGTTTAATCATTGATCAGATAGCGATCAGCGATCGGCTGTCAGGAAAAATGATTCGACAAAGATCAATAGAATTTGATATAACAAACCGATATCAGTCATAATCTCTGCGGTGAGTTCCACCTGGAGAAAAAGGAGAACCCCATGTTTACGGTTAAAGGACATCCCGGCAAAGACCTTTGCGACGGGCATCTCGGTGTTTCGCGTCGCGATATCCTGCGTGTTGGCGGTTCCGGAATGCTGGGACTGTCGCTCGGTTCGATGTTGCAACTGCAACAGGCTCAGGCCGCGAACGCTCAACCGACCGGTGGTTGGGGAAAAGCGAAAAGCGTGATCATGGTGTACCTGCAAGGAGGCCCCAGTCACCTCGATTTGTGGGATCCGAAAGAGAACGTTCCCGATCGGGTGAAGAGTGTTTTCAGCAACATTCCCACCAAATTACCGGGCGTCCATTTTACCGAGAACCTTCCCAAACTCGCGCAGGTGAATGATAAGTTCACCATGATCCGTTCGATGAGCTATACGCCGAACGGTTTGTTCAACCATACCGCCGCCATCTACCAGATGATGACCGGTTACACGACTGACAAAGTGAGCCCGTCCGGTCAGTTAGAACCGCCGAGCCCGAAAGACTTCCCGAACTTCGGTTCGCAGATCATTCGTCTCAAACCGCCGCAAGAACCGATGTTGCCGTTCGTGATGCTGCCTCGTCCGTTACAGGAAAGTAACGTAGTCGGCAAAGGGGGAACCGCGGGCTTCCTCGGGAAAGCGTACGATCCTTACACGCTCTATCCGCCCGGCGACGATATGGACATGGAAAAGATGTCCAAGATCAACGTCGACGACCTCAAACTGCGTCCGGAAGTGTTCTCGACGCGTCTCGAACGTCGCGCCCGACTCCGCGATCAGATTACTGCCAACATGCCGAAAATCGAGCAGGCGGTCGCCGATCAGAAACTGACCGAGTATTACGATCAGGCACTCAACCTGATCATCTCCGGTCGCGCCCGCAAGGCGTTCGATCTCGGTGAGGAATCCAAAGCGACCAAAGACATGTACGGTCGCAACACGTTCGGCCAGAGTTGTCTCTTGGCGCGGCGTCTGGTGGAAGCGGGAACGCGGGTGGTCGAAGTGATCTGGCCGAAAGTCGCCAACTCCGACAACCACTCCTGGGATCACCATAGCGGATTGAACGAACGGATGAAGAATCGTTCGGCTCCGATGCTCGACGCCGGGTTATCGGGTTTGATCAGCGATCTCGATGAACGCGGTCTGCTCGATGAAACTCTGGTGGTGGCGGTGGGTGAATTCGGTCGCTCTCCTCAGAAAGGCGTCAGCACCTCGGGGAATAATAACTCCGCCGACGGTCGAGATCACTGGCCATATTGCTACACTTCCGTGGTCGCTGGGGCCGGTATCAAACGGGGTCAGGTCTACGGGAAGTCGGACAAAACCGCGTCCGCGCCGCTGGAAGACGCCGTCCATCCCGGTCAGTTGCTCGCCAGTATTTACCACTCGGTCGGCATCAATCCCGAAACCGTGGTCTACAACCACCTCAACCAGCCGCGCGAGTTGGTGAAAGCCCACAAAGTGGACGGTTTGTTCGGTTAGAACATGGAATTCAGAATCTGAATGAGTTCTCAGGGAACCACATCTTGTTGGGTGTGGTTCTTTTTTATGTGATTGACCGAATAGATTGCCCCGAGAGGGGCCTGCTTCCCGGATCGCGAGGGCGTCTCTGAAAAGGCTGTGCAAGAGGCGGCTCGCCAGCTAAACTGGTCGCAGTACAAAATCCATGTCGCTCTCTGGTGGCGGTTGCTCGCTGATGAAACGGTTCATTGCCCTGGCCATTCTATTGACGCTGCTGGCGTTACTGGGAACCGTTGGATTTCATTTCACCTCCAATACCGGCTGGCTGGAGAGTCTTTATCTCGCGGTCATCACGTTGACGACGGTCGGTTCGCGGGAACCTCCCGAGCTCGATACTGACGCCAAGATCTTCGTGATGATTTATCTGGTGATTGGTTTGGGGGTCTTCAGTTACAGCGCGTTTCAAATTGGATCCGTCGTGGTCAACGCCGAACTTCGCGGCATGTTTGAAAGACGAAAAATGCAAAAACACATCGATCAAATGAAAGATCACTACATCGTCTGCGGACTCGGGCGGATGGGGACCACCATTTGCGAATATCTCCAGCAGCGGGGAAAACCGTTTGTCGTGATCGATCACGACGACTCGCGTCTTGAAGATGTCTGCATCAGCGATGGCTGGAGTTACATTCACGGCGACGCCACCGACGATCAGGTGTTGCAAAGCGCGGGGATCGATCGGGCGAAATCTCTCGCGAGCGTTTTACCGACGGACGCCGATAACGTCTACGTGATTCTCTCGTCCCGGATTCTCAATCAAAAAATTCAGATCGTCGCTCGGGCCAGCGAAGAAAAAGCGGTCGAAAAAATGGAACGCGCGGGAGCGTCCCGCGTGATCAGCCCGTTCAGCAGCGGCGCAGTCAAAATCGCCCGGTTCATGATCAATCCCAGTATCGAGGACTTCCTCGAAGTCGCCGACACGCGCGGAACTGATTGGGAACTGGCCGACGTGCAAATCTCCCCGGACAGCACCTTGATTGGAAAACAGTTGATGGAGACCGATCTGCGCGATCGAGGCGTGATGGTGATCGGGATTCGCCGATCCAACGGCGAACGTCTCATGCCGCCGCCGGGAAACGCCATCATTCACGAAGGGGATAGCCTGTTTGCGTTCGGCTCCACCAATGCGGTCAACGCGATGATCAGCGAGTCGACCGGCGATAATTCGATCTGACCCGATGGCATTTCGTCCCCTCGTGGACCTGTCAATTCCGCTCTGGATGGTTAAAATCGAACCATCGACGAGCACATCGCTCTTACGAACTGACTTCCTCCACGCTGAATTCATTTATCATGGCGCGTCTGACACAGGCCGATCTGGTCGACCTCAATCACAAATTCGAAGAACGAACACCGGTCGAACTCATTCAATGGGCTCACGAGATGTTCGGAGACCGTCTGGCGGCGATTTCCGCGATGCAAAAAGCGGGGAGCGTGCTGTGTCATTTGATGTCTCAGTTGGAACTCGGCCTGAAAGTGCTGTTCGTCGATACGGGAGTCAATTTTCACGAGACGCTGGAGACGCGCGACAAAATCGCCGAACAGTACGGCTTGAACGTCATCACGTTGAAGCCGGGACAGACGATGGAAGAGCAGACCGCAGAGCGAGGCGTGTTGTATCTGACGGTCGAAGGGCAACAGGAATGCTGCGACCTGCGAAAAACACAGCCGCTGCTCAAAGTGCAAGGGGAATACGATGCTTTGCTCGGATCGTTGCGTCGGTCCGATGGAGGGAAGCGTGAAAGTTGTCCCATTCTGGCGATCGATGAGAAGATGAACTGTCTGCGGATCAATCCGATGGCGACCATGGACGACGAACAACTCGAAGCCTATACCGCCGAGCACGACGTGATCATCAACCCGCTCCACCACCAAGGCTATACCACGATCAGCTGTAACCGCTGCACGACGCCGGTCTTACCGAACGAACCGAAACGGGCGGGGCGCTGGAGGCATCTGGGGCCGTGGTCGGTGTACTGCGGCATCAACCCGACCGATACGGATCCCGCGAACTCACCCGCAATCGATCTGCCGCAGGATCTGGTCGATCGTATTCTCGGACGCGAAACCGATTTCATGATCTGATCGATCGACGTCGATCACGGTATCCAGGGGAATAATTGCCCGTACCAGTTGTAGAAATCATTGATCGGTTCTAAAGCTTGGGAGAGCTGGATCAAGGGCCAGTAAATGGCCTGGAATGTCTCGTCCCCCGGTCCGGAAAAGATCGGGTAAGTAAACGGCGGACTGAGAATATAGAGAATCGGTAAAAAGATCAGCCCCACGGCGAGCATGGGGCCGATCGAACTTTTCTCTCGATGAACAAGTTCTTCTTCGATGTTGTCCATCGATTGTCCTTTCTTACTTCTCGTAAGACGATTGAGTGCCGACGAGTTTCGTCTCGTTTTTCTCGGCTTTCTTTCGTTCGGCGATCTGCCGATCGACGAACTCGAGCATCTCCTTCGCCTGTGCAACGTCGCGTCGGCTGAAGAAGTTGGTGACGGCGCCGCCGAGGTGATATTCCTTCTTGGCGACCAGTTCCTGATAGCTCATGTCATCCGTGAGATGCCAGGTAGCGGCTTGAGCCGTTTTCTGCGGAACTTTTCCGGTCGCAACCCACGTCAGCAGTTCTTTGAGCTGTTCGTTGTCGGTGTACTCATCCACGGAAACCAGATGGTAACGGTTTACGCGACTCGGAGTCTCCAAACCGTGATTCAGGCAGACGCTATTGAATTCCAGCCGGACTCGTCGTTGCGGCGGGATGGAGAAGAACGGTGCGCCGGGACGGAAGAAATTATTGCCGGCGTTTCCGTTCCCGTTATTGCCGTTCCCGAACAGGTTGTTGTTTCCGATGTTGTTGGAGTTCTGGTTTTGATTCGCGCCGCCCCCGACCGATTGATTGCCGCCGGCTCCCTGATTTTGAGCGGTCTGATTGCCACCCCCGAAGATATTATTGTTCCCGTTGCCGTTACCATTCCCGTTTCCGTTACCAATGAACTGCTTCAGATTCTGAACGCCGACGAAAGCGGTCGGCATCTGCACGGTTAACGGCACATCACTTTTGTTTTCGATGAACACAAACCCCTGGTGTTCGTTGTCGGGGATCAACCAGGCCTCAAGCGATCCCTCCTTCATGGCGGCAAACAGTTCCACCTGATCCGCATCGGCATCGAGAGTCGGCTTGGTAATCGTGGGAAGACGACGTTCCGCGTCGCCGGCTTCCAGCAGAGATGAAAGTGTCGCAACGGCGAGGAACGCCGTCAGCAGGCCCGCAGACAGAATGCGTTGATTGAACTTCATCGACAAGCTCCTTTTCGTGAGGAATTCTCACGCGGTGTACCCGCCTGTCGCCTCCGAGGTGTCCTGACACGGACACGGGGTGGAGTGGCCCTCGACATTCACCAGCGTAGATTGGTTAAGTCGATCTCCCGGAATCGGGAAATCTGAACAGTGTCATCTTATCGCTTCTGCTGGAGTGATGCAAAATTATTTACGGCGAATTTCTAACCTGTGGCACCTGAAAGCGTTACGCGACTCGTCGAATCTCCGGAGACCAGGACGGCTGGTCCGTCTCGTCCTGGATTCCTACCCAGCGGGGAATCTCGTCCCAGTTTGCGTTCGGTTGCTTCCCGGCAATCACAAACACGGATGAGCCGTTTTGAGCCTGCCGGACAAAATGCGTGCGAAAGCCGAGACGCTGCAAAAACAACGCCGCGTTTTCGGTCGTGAAGTGCCACAGTTGATCCGTCATCCGCTCTCCCCACGACTCACCGCGGAGAATGTCGGGAAGTTTTCGCATCCGTGGCAGCGAGAGAAAGATCAAACCGCCGGGAGCGAGAATCCGCTGCATCTCCAGGCACGTTCGCTCGGGATTGTAAAAGACTTCCGGGCGATCGGCCGCGTGAATGAAATCAAAGATCTGATCGCGAAAGGACATCTCTTCCACTGACGAATGATAAACGTCGAGCAGCTTGTTCCGGGCCGGGTCGAGAGACTGAGGAGACAACTCCACCCCCATCGCATCGTAACCGGGATGTCCGTCGAGTTGCTGGAGGAGAAGACCATCGCCAAAATTGACGTGCAGGGTCCGGATTTCCCGCCGACGGTGCAGGAACATTTTGACGAGCCCCACTTCCAATCGGTAGGACAAACGCCGCTTGAGCTGGAGACCGGTTCTTCGTGCTTTGTGAGCCGCCTCCTGATATTCCTGCAGGATGGCCCCTTCGGCGGGGATTTCCGCCGCGTACACGAAGTCGCAATCGTCGCATCGTTTGAGCGGTCGGGAGTCGTTCAGGCAGAAGAAACGGTAGTCTTCGCTTCGACAAATCGGACAAACAGGATTCGAGTAACCGTATTGTGAATTCATAATGCCGCCGTGCCTGAAGTCGAAAGAGTGATTCCCGGGGGGAGATGTCGCGAGGACCGAGTGGAATTTTTAGACCGCCGGTTCGTCGCGCGTCAATCGGGAGTGGCCCTAACAAAGTGTTGAAACCCTCGTGCGGTCTACGGATGAAGTGATTATGTCTGCACTGAAGTCGATTCGGAGGACGAATTCGCTCGTTCGCCTGGTCGTTTGTCAAATTTACAACGTTTTTTTGAGAACCAAAGTTAACCAGAGAAAACGGGCAGTGCGAAATCTGTGGTTGAACACGTCATTTATTGCGAGTCTCATAGAGTCCTTCACACACAAAAACAGAGGCTACGAAAAATGGAACGCGTGATGATCGATCGAAGGGGACGTCTTCTGGGAGGGATCCTGCTGTTGATCCTCTGTTTGTCGTTACTGTCAGCAACTCCTGCTCGCGCCGCCTCTCCCAACATCGTGTTGATTCTCGCCGATGACCTCGCCTGGTCAGATGTCGGTTGTTACGGCCATCCGTGGCACGTGACGCCGCACATCGATGAACTCGCGGAGCAGGGGATGAAATTCACGCGGGGCTACGCGCCGGCACCGATCTGTTCCGCGTCGCGGGCGTCGATTCTGACGGGGAAGACAACGGCTCGCTTGAATTTTGAGTTCGTGACGAAGAACGAACCCGGTTATCAAAAAATCGAAGGCGAGACCAAACTCAAAGCTCCCGCCTTCACGCTCAATCTGCCTCTTGAAGAAAAGACGATTCCTGAGTACCTGAACGAGCTCGGCTATCAGACGGCGTTCTTCGGTAAATGGCACCTCAATCAACATTACCAACGATATCTCGGCTGGAGTCCGAGTCACGGGCCGCAAGCGCAAAGCTTTCAGATCGCTGAGGAGGATTTCGGCGGGCATCCCTACTCGTGGGGCAAGCGAACCCCCGAACCGATCGAGACGCCCGGCCGGTTTCCCGAGGATTCGATGATCGAGCGGGCATCAAACTTTCTTGAGGAGAAGCACGAGAAGCCGTTCTTCCTGATGGTCTCCCTGTTTCACGTGCATACGCCGGTCAGGACACAATGTCGCTGGCTCCTCGACAAATACGAAACGAGAGTTCCCGCGGATTCTCCCGCGCGACAGCGACGCGTGACCTACGCAGCGTTTGTCGAGACGCTCGATCATTATGTGGGGCAACTGTTAAAGAGTCTGGACGAGAGCGGGAACAGCGACGAGACTTTGGTCGTGTTTCTGTCCGATAACGGCGGGCATCCGGAGTACACGACGAACGCACCGCTCCGAGGTTCCAAGTGGAATCTCTACGAGGGGGGGATTCGCGTGCCGTTCCTGATGCGGTGGCCGGGAAAAATCAAAGCGGGAACGACAAGCGATCTACCCGTCGTCGGATACGATCTGCTGCCGACGTTCGTCGATCTCGCGGGCGGGACACCTGATAAAGTCGACGGGTTCGACATTTTTACGCTGCTGGAGAATCTCGAATTCGCCCGGCAGCGGGAACTCATCTTCCATTTCCCCTATTATCATCCCGAGCGGGGTTACTCAAAAGCGATTAACGAAATCGGCGTGGGGGATTTTGCCGTCAGCAAAACGCATCCGCAATCGGCCCTCGTTCGCGGACCGCACAAGCTGATTCACTTCTACGACTCGAATCGATTCGAATACTACGACCTGTCGGACGACGAATGCGAACAGCATTCGCTCACCGATTCACGCCCCGACATTGCGATCGGATTTAGGGAACGACTGAGGTCCCAACTGCGGCACGTCGGTGCCCGTTTTCCGACGGAGAAAGAAGACTGACTACTTCGCGGTGAACACAAACGGCGCTTCTCCGTTGGTCAGCGTAACATCTTTCAGCACGCGACTGCGATATTGATGACCGGCGATGTCGCGGCGGATCTGTTGCAGAACCTCGGGGGTCAGCTTCTCGGAGGGATACTGTTGGCGGATGACATCGAGCAGCAGATCCTCGGCGGGGACAAGTTGTGCCTCGGGGGTTTCCGAGTCCGGGGCTTCTGTCTCGTTGGTTTCCTCTTCCGCTCGAATGCTCCCTGCACCGAGGGCCAGTGAAGTAAAGACGGCCCGGCGGGCAAATTCTCGGCGGTCGCACTGTTCAGTCATCGGGAATCTCCTCGACATTCGATTTCCCAGGGATTTTACCACTGTCTCGATACGATTGCGCTGTTAATATGGAAATAAGAGTTTGAATCGCAAACGACCCTAACACATCCTCCTCACCCCGTTCCTCTCCTCCAGAGGAGGAGAGGGTGGCATGCAAGTGGGATGATCGCGAACAAAATCAGTGTTGAAAAAATCTTTCTCCTCCTTTGGAGGAGAAGGTGGCCGAAGGCCGGATGAGGAGGAATGAGTTGTGGAATAGCAGTCATAATTCCACAAACGCCAAAATTATTTCTCAAGAAAACAATCTACGTCATAAGTGTTGAGATTCCATGTATCTGAGATTTGCCAAACGGTTACTGCTGGAAGCCGATAAACGTCACCTCCTCAAAGTCGCCTGGACGATGGGGTGGAAAGGGACGCGATCCGTCCGCAAACACAAACAGCGGCTGAAAAAAGGGGAGTACTTCCCGCCGTTTCTGTATATCTCGGTCATCAACAGTTGCAACCTGCGGTGTCAGGGCTGCTGGGTCGATGTCGCCGCCAAGCAGGAGATCATCGACCTCGAAGCAATGAACAAACTGATCACCGAAGCGAAGGAGATGGGGAACGTCTTCTTCGGCATCGTCGGCGGTGAACCATTCATGCACCCACAATTACTGGAAATCTTCGAGGCCCATCCCGACTGTTACTTTCAGGTCTTCACCAACGGCCAATTCATCACCGACGAAAAAGCGAAGAAACTGCGACAGCTCGGCAACGTCACGCCGCTCATTTCCGTCGAAGGGAACGAGATCATCAGCGACGAACGTCGCGGACGAGACGGCGTGTACTCGAAGACGATGGCAGGAATCCAGAACTGTCTCAACAACAAAGTGATGACAGGTGTCTGTACCAGCGTCTGCAAAACGAACATGGACGATCTGGTGACCGAGAAATGGTTGGACAACCTGATCGAAATGGGTGTCATGTACACGTGGTTCCACGTTTATCGACCAATGGGGCCCGATGCGTCACCCGAACTCTGCCTAACCCCTGCGCAACAGTTGGAGTTACGGAAGTTTGTCGTCGAGATGCGAGCGAAAAAACCGATCGTTATCGTCGATGCCTATTTCGACGGAGAAGGAAACGCACTCTGTCCCGCAGTGACCGGCATCAGCCATCACATTAATCCGTGGGGTGATATCGAGCCGTGCCCTATCGTACAATTCTCGAAAGAGTCGATTCACTCCTCAGAAGAAGATCCGCGACCGCTGAAAGAGAAATTCCTGCAGTCGGAGTTTCTGAAAGATTTCCGCGACGTTGCCGGCGATCACACGCGCGGCTGTATCGTGCTGGAACGTCCCGATGTTTTAAAAGCACTCGTCGACAAACACTCGGCGAAAGATTCGACCGTTCGCAAAACGGCGATGGCCGAGCTGGAAGCGATGAAGATTCGGACGTCTCAGTTCAATCCGGCTGAAAAAATTCCGGAGAAGAGTTGGGCCTACCGTTTCGCCAAACGTCACTGGTTCAGCGATTTCGGCGTCTACGATGGGAAGGATCACTCTCAGAAAGCGGCACCCGATCTGGTGCAACTCGATACCGGCACCGCGAATCAGGAAGACATCGCCAACCGCGAAGAACCGATGTCGGTTTGATTTAATGTCGTTTGACGCAAAGGCGGTGAGACGCGAAGAAGCGCAGAGGAGAGTTGTTGTGTATCAACTCGATCGCTGGTCGTCGCTCTCTAAGACTCGATGTTTGATCGCCTGCCATTCCTCATCCGTCCAAGATTCGACGGGGCCACTCAAGACTCCCTCCAACAATAGCTGCTCCAAATCATCGGGTAAATTGACCAGGATTGTTGTCATTGGAAATTGTTTCCCGTGAAATCTGTATGTCGGATACCATGATTCAGAATTATCGGTCAATTATTCCATCATCTCCGATGTGTCTTGGAGCTGCAAGAACATTTTGTGGCATTCCCCGGACAGATTAAACGTGCTTGATTCAGGGGAATAATTCGGTTCTCCTTGCTGCATGAATCGATTTCTTTCCGACTACGCGATGCCGCTGGTGTTGGTTCTGCTGTGCGCGTTTTTTAGTCTTTCGACGATCACCGAGCAGATGCCGACCGGCCCGACCGCCGCGCGACAACTGGCGGAGCGCATTGGGAACGATCAACGTCTGCTGATTGTGGCATCCGCACGGGATGAGGATTTCCTAGCCGCGTTGCAGTCGGAACTGGATGAACGGGGAGTCGAATACGACGCCGTGATTGGGGGGCCGCGTGAGGCCGCCGTCAAATTGCGGACGCTCTCAGACAGTGAGTCGCCGTTGGATCTGATTGCGATTTCCGGCTCGGCCACCGACTGGCTGGTGTTTGCCGACCTGGAACGCGATTATCCAGGAGTCGGGACGCCGGTCCTGATGAGCCCGCAAGCGTACCGCTGGCCGGTCTTTCTGAATCGGGCCAACTTGCTCAATATCGGGAGCCAGATCTCGATCATTGCGATCATGGCGATCGGGATGACGATGGTGATCGTGACGGCGGGCATCGATCTTTCCGTTGGCAGTTTAATCGCCTTTTCGGCGGTGGTCTGCACCCTGTTCATTCAGGAAATTGGAGGCGGAACTTCCGCCTCGACTCTTATGATGCTCGCGGGCGTGATGCTGGCGATCGTCAGTTGCGGGCTGGTCGGAGCTTTCTCGGGAGCGATGGCGACTCTGTTTCGAGTCCCTCCGTTCATCGTGACGCTGGCGATGATGCTGGTGGCCAGCGGCAGCGCGTCGTTGTTATCCGGTGGGAAATCGGTGTTTCAAATCCCGGATTCTTTCACCTGGCTGGGACGCGAGACGACTTTCTTCGGCCTGCCGAACTCCGTCACGCTAATGCTGATTCTGTATGCGATCGCGCATGTCGTCATGACGCGGACCGTCCTCGGACGTTACCTTTACGCCGTCGGTGGGAATCCCGAGGCGGCGCGACTTTCGGGGGTGCCGGTAAAACGCGTGGTTCTATTCGCGTATGTGATGTCGGGGCTCCTGGCGGGGGTAGGGGGAGTGGTGATGGCGTCGCAATTGAAAAGTGGTTCTCCGACGTACGGATCGATGTACGAACTGTATGTGATCGCGGCGGTAGTTGTGGGTGGGACGTCGCTCTCCGGAGGAGAAGGAAAGATTCTGGGAACTCTGACGGGAGCGTTCATCATCGCCGTGATTCAAAACGGGATGAATCTCTGGAAGATCGAAAGCTTCACGCAAAAAGTGGTTCTGGGCGGAGTCATTCTGCTCGCGGTTCTGCTCGACACTCTCAAGCATCGGCGGAGGTGAGCCAGGTGAGTCAAATCCCCTATTGCACCGCTTTACTCGTCTGTGACTTCGTGCATCGCGATCCGGCGACCCGTAAGTATTCGATCCTGGGGACGTTCGACCGACTCTATTGTCACCAGAACCTCGAGGAGCCGACACCGACGGGCGTTTTCCTCTCCCTGGCCAATGGCCACGGAAAGGTTCATTGTGACCTGAGTCTCGTTCACTCGGAGAATTACAAGAGCTCCGAGAAGCCGCTCTTTAACTTTGAATTTGAAGTCGCATTCGAAAATCCATTGCAACCGGTGGAAGTGGGGCTGAATCTGAAAGTGGCGTATCAGCAAACGGGCGTCTTCTACTGGCAGGTTTGGGCGGGAGAGGGCGAGAATCGGCAGCTGCTTCTCGAAAAACCGTTGCACGTCTCGACGCCCCCAGAGAATCCCTAGAGCTTGCCCGTCAGAGGTCGAACAACTCGAGCGTCGCCTCTGTGACGTCGTGAGGATTGACTGGATCGGAAGAAGGTCGAAGCAGGAATAATTCCCGAAATCAGTGTTTCTCTTTATCAAAAAGCCGTGGCCAGATTCGCCTGGTTCGCGAGAATCAGAACGCGTTCGGGAAGTCTGTCTCTTAGATCAACGGGCTCTGATGGAAGCGTTGCGATCGCAATTTGGCCCCATCCCGACAATCTCCTTGATGATTGACCGATCTGGTATGAAATCTCGGGAAGTGACGATCTTGCGGCTATAGAATGTGATCATATATGCGCTACTCTAGGGGGTGGTCTTAAATTGATTTGGGGAGATGCAGAAAATTTAACCGAAATACTGTGATCATTGGAATTTCTGACAGACTCGTCGAAGAATACGAACTACTTTCTCCAGAGTTGAAAAAACGAAGAGGAAAGTCGGCCTCTAAAATTTCATGCCGTATGCTTCAGGGTTGCGCTTTTGGACTGATCGCCAGGCAGTATGACCATAATGAATCAATCGTTTGAACCGTTCCAGACGCTCTCGTGGAAATCGAACAGCCAGAGCGAAACGACCTCCTTTCAAGCTGTTCCCGAAAATGCGAACGGTCAGCCAGCCCCTCAATTTGACGGGTCGTTGATTTCATTGATCGAAACAATTCGGGGACGCTCCGAGCGCGCTTGTCGAATCATTCACGAAACGTCCGATCCGGACATTATCGAGAGTGAGATGCGTTTTTTGCGGCCCTATCGTTCCTACATTCGCGCGACTCACGACCTGCAAAAATGGCATCACTGGAGCCGTGAACTGACCGGCGAACTTTCGACCGATCTGCTGCGAATCACTCCGCTCGTCTGGTTGCCGAAACGGGATGTGTTTTGCGAACTCGTTGAAAAAAATCAGGGAAGCATCGACGAGACGGTTTGTCGGATGATGCGCTCTCTGGATGACGTGCTGTTCAATTTCTTTATTTTGATGGCTCGTTGCAGATCAATTCTCGGGATTGAAGACTCGGAACGGTTTCAACTGATTACCAAACGACACGATATGAAAGAAGGGTACACCCTCGCGTTGCATGCGCAAGGAGTACACAACCAGCAGCGGCAGCGATATCTCATCACGGTGAACTACACCCTGCACGATGGTGAAACCGTGCGGATCAAAAAAGATTATACCCACGACCTCGCCAACCCCAGTGTCGTCATTCGACTGACGACCTCGCCCCGAACCAGAAAGCTTCTCGGGTCCTCCCTGGAATATCGGGGACAGCAATCGGACCTCGATACCTGTCACGGATCGCTGCGAATACTGAAGTGACGTATTGCCGGGAAGCCGACAACGCGATAGACGAAGCTGCTCTCAATTCAAGACGGGTCGTCGGTTTCGGGCTGGCTTGGAGCCAGTTCCTCCACCTTCCGGTAAATCTCCGCCAGCGGAACCAGAATTTTTTCCAACTGGTGCAGATACTCGATTTCTGAGTATTTGTCTTTTTGCTGACGAAGTTGGGCGAGTTGACGTTCGAGTTGGTCGCGTTGACGTCGAAGTTCGTCGGAAAGAACGAATTGATCCTCGCCGGGGACCAGGATGAACTGGTTCGCGAAAGTTCCGTCGGGGAGAGTGTCATCCTGGCTGGTTTTGACAAGATGGATACCGCGAAAGAAATCGGCAGGCGTTCCCTTGCCGTCGCCGTTATCGTCGAGGATCGAGTGCTCGGTGGCGAGTTGGGACTTCGAATCGTAGTACTCCTGCGTTTGTTTGGCGGCGGCCAGCCAGGCTTCCAGTAGAGACGTCTGGCCGTCTTTGTCGAGATCGGCAGAGACATCGCCGATCATCTGAGACAGGTAGCCCCCGAAACGGGCAAAATTGTATTGGGAGCCGCTTTTCGTGGCGGAGACCACCACCCGGTTCGGTCCCGAGAGCCGATTCACAAACGGAGCGCTCGCCGACGCACAATTGACGATCGCCATCCGACAGGAGAGAGGCTCAAGCTGCGCGGCGAGTTCGGTCGCCGTGATATCGGGACCGCGGAGATTGAACTTCGCCTTTTTGCCGTCGAAGGTTCCATGCCCGATCATGACGATCCACAAGGTCTCGGGAGTTTTTTCCTCAAGCGACGCGAGCGTCTCGGTTAGAAGATCGCGGTCATCCCGATCTGACGATTTGGATTCGGGGAGGCCGATTGCGATCGAGCGAACGCCACCTTTTTCCGCGGCGTCGCGCCAGCGACCGGCCCATTCGACAAACATCTTTTCGTATTGTTCTTCCCCCGGTTCTCCGACGACCACCATCAACACAGCGCTCTCCGGCGGTTCGGGTTCCATTCCGGCAATCAAACTCAGACAGGCAGCCATCCAGATCATTTCAAGCGAGTCCTTTCCAGCGTCGAAGTCCCCATTCGCCGACAAGCAGTCCTACGGCCAGCAGGAAGACGCCCCATTTGTGCCAGACTGGATGGACCTTCGGTTCGACGACTGGAATTTCTCGCTCCGGCAGGGTCCGAACGAACTGATCGAGATCGGCCAGGTTGACCACTTCCCCTCCCGACTCGCGGGCGATCGTTTCCAGAAATTCGCGATTGGGCTTCAGGGTGAGGAACTCTTCGCTGGCCGGTTCGGACACCCATCCGGTTTCCGATTGTTGGATTTCGCTCCCGTCAGGATGATGGGCGATCACTTTCGCACGATACATTCCAGGGTTCCGAGGAACGTAACTCGAAGCGTAGAGTCCTGAGAGAGCCTGCTTCGGTTCGGCTTTTAAGGTGAGTTGTTCGCCGTCCGGCGTCGTCACTTCGATCGTCACCTTCGCATTATCGAGCGGTTTGTAATTTTCGTCGTTTACCTCCGCCGTGATTTCTACGGGACGATTCGGATCGCTCACTTTTCGAACGGTTTCCACCTGCAACCGCTGCGGAACTTCGCCCACCAGCCAGCGAATGGTCTGTCGCCAAGCTTTCTCGAGGTCCTCGTTGTCGGGGGAATCCTGGTACAGTTTCCAACGCCACAAATCACCGATCAGCAGTGCCCCGCTCCGGCCTTTGCCGAATCGTTGAGTGACGAGGGCCGGTCGCTTCTCCCCTTGTCGCGTGTTGACGACCGATAACTCGCTCGCTCCCGGTTTGAGCGCGCCGACCGGGTTGAGAGTTCGTAAGCTCGGCATTTCGTCGAGCCGTTTCTGTTCCTCAAGTTGTGTGGAACGAACGCGAACCCACGGTTCGAGTTTTCCTTCGCGGGTGAGTGCCAGCGTGTACTCTTTCTGCTCGGGAAGTTGTTTCGCACCATTCAGGTAAACAGGCAACAGTTCTCCGATCGGCGTGCGGTGGTAGTCTCCCTCCGCGAACGATTCCATTCCCCCGAGCATCAGAAATCCTCCGCCCCGGCGGCTGACGAAATCCTGGACGAGTGACTTTTGTTCCTGGGTGAAATAATCGGCTTCCAAGTCGTCCAGAATCACCGCATGATATCCAAACAGTTCGTCCGCCGATTTCGGGAATCCTCCCGAGAGTTCGCCGGGATCGAGTCTTCCGACACGTAACAGCACCGGTTCATCATACTGCTCGACCTGTTCTTTCCCTTCGTCATCGGTGTTGGTGAAGATTCGGTTGGCGTTGGAATCTTTCTGGCGGAATTGAAATTTGGGCTCCCGTTTTGCGATGCGAATCAAGCCGTGCAGTTCGATTTCGTCATCTTCAGCCAACGCGCGATTCAGAAACTTGAATTCCCAATTCGGGCGTCCGGACACATAGAGCACCTGATACGGTCCGCGACCGCGATCGACCATCACCATCCGGTGATTGTTCAGCAGAGTCGCTTCCGAACTTGTTTCAGGATCGCTGAATGCGTCGGCTTCCGACTCGGGCCTCACCCGCACCTGATAAAAGAGCACTCCGCGTTGCTTGGGTTGGACTTGAAAACGAACGGAAAAGACCTGCTCGTCCTGAATGTCGGCGACGGTTCGGGTCTGGAGGGTTTCGTTCTTTTCATCGAGTAGTTCGACGAGAACCGATTGCCCCGAGAAGCCTTGTCCCTCGATCTCCGCCAGAAGGGTGAGCGGCGCCGCTTCAAAGTTGGTTTGAGTGGCGGTGACACGACGTACTCCAAGGTCGGTCGCCGTCTCTTCGTTTCCGAGGATAACCGGATAGATCGGCGGGGACTCGCTCCAATCGACGGCGGTTTCTGAAAAGTCGGTCGCGTTTCCGTCGGTAAATAACAGAACTCCCGCGGTCGGCTGACGGGAATAGCGGTCGGCGACCGACACCAGCGAGGTCACGATCGACGATGCCTCGCCGTCGGCGGCATACTCCTCGAAATCAGCCACGGGAAAGAGTTGCCGGTCGAATTCATAACGGCGGACGTCGAAATCCTGTCCCAATCGGACTTGCCAGTCTGCTTCCCGATTGAGGCGTTTTTTGAGCAACTCGGCCCGACTGGAACTCTCGCCGGGATCAACCAATTGCAGGCTCTGCGAACGATCGGCAAGGACCGCAAACAAATTTGCTCCCGGCGTCGGCTTCGATTCGCTGCGCATTGGTTCGACGAGGATTGCCGCCAGTAACAACACCGCCACTGTCTTGCACAACGCGCAACTGATCTTCAACCAGCGAGGCACTTCTGCCTGACGATACGCCCAGATCACCAGAAAGAACACGCCGCCGCCAAGCAGAGAGGCGGGAACGATCCAGTTTCGGGCGGCCCACAGATTGGGCCACTCGAGAACAAGTTGCTCACGAATCCACTCACTCATCGACCGCTCCCCAATCGCTCGTAGTAGCGGCGAACGTCGGGTTCGTATCGAGTCGGAACCGGGTCTTTGTCGATCGGAACGCGTGCGTCGTCGGCCGTCCGCTTGAGTAATTCCTCGGCGACTCGATCCTGCAGACGAGTCAGAGGCTCGGCGATTCGCTGTTGGATGATGTCCCAACGCGGCGGAGAAGAGGTCTCCAGAAGTTCCTTACGAATTTCACGCGCTTCGTCCCGAATGCGGGCCGCTTCCGCCCGGAGTTCGGGGTCATCGACAATTTCCTCGACGTCACGAAGCCGGTCCGACCAGGGAACGAAGTCATTATCACCGCCGAATGGAGATCGTGTTTCAGCTCCACCGCGATTGAACCATCGGTCCAGATTTCCCCCCTGATTGAGATCGGTCGGATTACGATTACCGTTTGACGGCTGCTGACCTTGTTGTTGCTGACCTTGTTGTTGCTGACCTTGTTGTTGCTGACCTTGTTGTTGCTGACCTTGTTGTTGCTGACCTTGTTGTTGCTGACCTTGTTGTTGCTGACCTTGTTGTTGCTG
>JABURQ010000111.1:18091-37016 GCA_014762625.1 Planctomycetaceae bacterium
GTTGTTGCTGTCCCGGTTGTTGCTGTCCCGGTTGTTGCTGTCCCGGTTGTTGCTGTCCCGGTTGTTGCTGTCCCGGTTGTTGCTGTCCCGGTTGTTGCTGTCCCGGTTGTTGCTGTCCCGGTTGTTGCTGTCCCGGTTGTTGCTGTCCCGGTTGTTGCTGTCCCGGTTGTTGCTGTCCCGGTTGTTGCTGTCCCGGTTGTTGCTGTCCCGGTTGTTGTCCCGGTTGTTGTCCCGGTTGTTCTTGGCTTTCAGGTTGTTGGCCTTGTGTTGGCTCACCTGGCGGTTGCTGGCCATCGTTGGGAGACTCTTCCTGTGATTCGGTCGGTGGCTGAGAACCATTTGGATTTGGTTCCCGGTTTTCGGAATTCTCATCGCGGGGAGGTTGGCCAGACCGCTGGTTCGGTTCCCGTCCTTCCGCGCGGGCGAGTTCCCCTTCGAGATCTTGATTCAAACGGTCCAGTTCCTGAAGCGCTCGCCGGAGCGTTTCGGTCTCGTCCCCCAGTACCTGATTCGCGGCTTCTTCGACTCCTTCCGCCAGTTGGCCGAGGCTCTTGCGAGCCTGTTCTTCCTGCTGGACGGCATCATTGAAGAATCCGCGTTCGAGCGAGCGTTCGGTCTCTTCCAACGCTGTTTCGGGGTCGGCTTTGCGAAGGTCGCGGATCGTTTCGTACAGTTTTTCAGCGAGGAGCGGTTGCGTCTCCTCCGCCTGCTCGATCGTTTCGCGCATGTTGTTCAACAGATTGTCCAGTCGCTCGCGCTGCTCCTGGAGCTGTTCGGCGGTCGCCTTCCGCTCATCGGACTCCCGCAGCGAGTTCGATTTGTCATCTTCACCGGTACGAAGTTTTTCGAGTTGCTCGGCGAGTTTTTCTTCTTTCTGGGTCAGTTCCTGAGCCTGTCGTCTCATTTCCCGCATCTCTTCTTCGAATTGACCGGACGTTCGTTGTTGAAATTCGTCCTTAAGTTCATCAAATTCGCGTTCCGCACGGGTTCCTTCATTCGCCGCCTGCGTGATCATTCGCTGCTGCAGCGCTTCGGAAGACTGGCGGATATTCTCGCGTGCCTGTTCGACTTGCTCTCGTTGCTCGGCCATCCGTTCCTGATTTTCCGGCTGCTCCATCCGTTCCTGTAACTCGTCGGTGTCCCGCAGAATTTCTTCCTGTTCCTCACGTAAGCGTTTGAGTTGCCGTTCCACTTCGGCCCGTTCTTCCTCAGTCTCCGCGGCTTCCAGAGCGGCCTGCAATTCCTTGATCCGTTCGTTGAGGTCACTTTGACGCTCGGCCAGTTCGCGCAGCCGATTCAAAACCTGTCGATCCTCGCGGGATTGCTGCTCCTGTTCGGTTTGCGCCTGCTGCTCCTGAGCGTAACGGTTTTCATCTTCTCGGAGTTGTAACTGCTCGAGTTGCTGTTGAGATCGGCTGCTCTGGGATTGCTGAGACTGGCTCTGCTGCTGCGATTGACTCGATTGGACCACTTCGTGCTCCCGCGCCCGCAGGCGCAGAAGACTTTGATACGCGGCTTGCTCGAAGCCGAGGGCCGGTTTGAGATCGTCGATCGACGGTCCATTGAGGGCCGATTCGAGCGAGACAATGGCCTGTTGCATGGACTGTTTGACTTGTTCGGCGTGCTCTAGCGATTGCGGATCCTGCAACTTCTGCTGAAGCTCTTCGGCCTGGCCGAGAGCCTCTCGTTGGGACTCAAGAATTAACCGGACGTCCTCCAAAAATTTAGGAGTCGGTTCGTCTCGCGTTTCGCGTCGGATAACCTTCCAGGTGGCGTTGATGATCTGCTTTTGCAATTCAGCCAGTTCCTCAGCCTGCTGCGCGTTCTGACTCCCTTGTTGCTGTTGCTGTTGACCGCTGGGAGGTTGTTGCCCCTGACGGAAGATTTCCTCGAAAGGTCGCACCTCGGCAAAAAACATATCGCTGGAAGTCCGACGAACTTCGCCGTTCGGACCGATATCTTCCGCCCAGAAGTACCACGAGAGCAGCTGATCCGGTTCGGCGTTCAACTCCTCGAAGGCCAGTAAATGTTCGCTCTGGATCCGTTCTTTGGCGGGGAAGTTTTCGCCGAGTGGAACTTCACGCTCCACCTTACCGGGAATGGAATAGCTGATGCCGACTCGCTGAAGTCCGAAATCATCCCACGCCGACGCAGCGAGATCGACTTCTTCAATAGGTGAGACTTCGATGTCGCGTGTCGGTTGAGCGAGTTTCAGATCCGGCGGGCGATTGGAAATCATTTTAATGTGAATGACGGGAGGATTTTTGTTGGTGCGGCCTGCATCGTCCGTGAGGTGGAGGGCCAGATCGCGCGATCGGTCGATGCTTATCGTCACCCGATAAGTCAGCGGATCGGCGGGATCCTGTTCCAAGCTCACCGCCTCCTCGCCTTCCTTCGTCTCTTCCACGAAACGGGCATCCGCCAGCGGTTTATTGACCCGGCACATCAACGTCAGTTCGGTCCCTTCAACCGCCGATATCCGACGAACATCCTGCACCAGTTTTTCTTCCTGATTCGTATAGCTGGGAAAGACCAGTCGAGCGTCCGTCTGTAACAAGAGTGGATATTCGAAGACCGTCACCTGATAGTCCCGACTCACCTGATCGCCGAATTCGACCCGATAACTCAGCGGCCTCGACACAGCGGCAATCCGCCCACCGAATAAGGGATCGTCCAGCGATTGAGACATCGCCACCGCGTGCTCTTCCCCCTCTTCGGTGGAGTAGACGAGAGTCGCCTCAGGAGGCAGGCGATCGGCGAACCGTGCCAGGACCAGCAGGCTGGTTCCTCGTTCGACTTCAGTGTCGCCCGGTTCGATCGTCGCGTCGTATTGGGTGCCGCTGAGCACAACTTCGTCGAAGGTGAGTTCGGAATCAGGTTCGTCGGTGGCGAGGTTGGCTCTGTACGACGGCAACCCGAAAGAGAGAGAAAGCAATAACAATACTCCAGCGAACGCCGACAATCGCGCAAGCCACATTTGCCCGCGCGAAACGAGGCTTCGCCAGTCATGGATCAGGGCATGTTGAACGGCTTTATCGACCACCGTTTGCTGAAGATATCCCAATTGTCCAGTGGCGATATCGGGATGTTGCTCGACCGCGGTCAGCAACGTGGAATCGAGCTGCGGAAATCGAGACTCTATCTGCTGAGCCAGTCGGTGGACGTTCCGACCGGATCGGAGACTGACAACAATCACGACGCAAGAACCGACAACCCCCAGTGCCAACGCCGACCACAATCCATTTTCGATTGCATCGACCGATTGCCCCACCCTGGAAATCACCCCGACCAGAATCGCGACCGAAATCCAGACGATTCCCATGCCGCTCCAATATCGAAACGTACGGACTCGGTCGGCAACACGATCGAGTTGGAGCTTGAGTTCGCGATTGATCATGCGAAATCTCCCATTTCCTGTGTGGGTTGACGACTTTTCCGCGCGGCCAGTAAGGTTTCCACCCCCAGCAGAACCAGTACGACGACGATCAGCCATTTCCAGATTTTCTGGCGCTGTTCGAGCTCGGTGTCGCGGAGTTGCCGCATTTTCTGCAGTTCCTCAGCTTGCGTCGGAACGGTCCCGACCGCAATGTCGAATTGTTCGAGTCGTTCGATCCCGAGGGGCGGCGTCTCGCTTTCCGAGTCGGCTAGATTCACTGCAAACCGCGTTTCCTGCCCTTCCGATATCAGTGTGTAAATGCCGGGAAGGGTCGTTTCTGTGAAAAATTTCGTCTGGGGAGTCAAGTTGATTTCAGTGCCGTCGGGGGTGCGAACCCGTCGCTCTTCGAAACCTTCCGGAAGCGGAACTGGTTGATTCACCACATACGATTCCGAGGTGAGACCCTCTCCCGCCGCCAGTTCCAGCCAACGCGACAACAACGGCACAAACTTCGTTGAGAGAGCCAATTGACTGTCGTCGCGGCTCCACCCCGAACTCATGCCATACAAGGTCCCTCGTCCGCGTTGGATCGACCACAACGCCGGAGTCCGGTCTTCAAACCGGGCGAGAACCGTCGCTTCCTCGACGTCATCAAGATTCACCCGGCGGTGACGCCAGAATCGAATCTTGGTGAAATCGTTGTAGCGCGCTCCTGCAAACGGAACGAACAGCGGGTGCCGGAAGTCAATCTCTCCCAGCATCGCGTAGTTTTCAGTTTCTGATTCTTCTTGTTCGTCGACCGGTTCGAGTTTGATATTTCCCATCCAGCTGCCGAGTTCGCCGACCATCTCGTCGTTTTGCAGTACCACCAGCGCGTGCCCGCCCCGTTCCAGATAACGATCGACGGCCTGCTGTTGCGATTTACTGATTGCTTCCGTGATGACCGCGAATCGCGGGACCGTATCGAATTCCCAATCCGGAACAGCGTCCGCAGCGACCGATTCGATCTCGACTTTGCGGTCTCGCGTTTCTCCAAAAGCCCGGCTGAGATAGAAACGCATCTGCTCGGGATCGTCGTCTGCATCCGAACCGAAGTAGGCAATCGTGACCTGCTCCTGAATCGGAGGAACGACGTAAAACGTATCGTCGAATTCCATGCCGGGACCGTCCCCTCGTAACTGGAGGCGATCGGGGGGTGAGCCGGTCAAATCGTACGGCACGCCGAGTACCCGGCTCTCTCCGGGAGGAACGTAAAACGGCACCGGTCGCGATCGATCCTGGACGCCGTCGCTCCAGACGACTTCGAACTGCTCGACGCTCGAACTCTCCATGTTTTTGACTCGCACGCGAGGAGTGGGATCGTCGTCGGATTCCTCCTCGCGGGCTTCGATCAGTTGCAGCCGTGCATTCGACTCCTCCGCGGGAGCCACCGACCGCACATCCACATAGACATTTTCCGGCCACTGGCTTCTCTGTAACGCATCGAGTCGCGAGCCGGACTGCAGATCGCCGATCAAAACGATCTGCAAGGCGGCGTGCGATTGTCGAAGATCATCGGCCGCCACCATTCGCTCGGCGACTTCCAGTAACGCGGAACCCAGGTCGCCGACTCCCCAAGTGGGCGAAAGTTCTTCCAGTTTCTCGCGGACCATATCGCGGCGTTGCTGTCTTTCGAGCCCATCCAGATTCTCGGGAGCAACGATCGTTTCCAAAGTCTCATCGAAGACGAATAACGATACTTCGTCTGTCGATTCCAGATCGTTGAGAAGCGACTCCGCTTCGCCGACCGCCTCTTCCCAGACAGTCCCTCGCTGCATACTGGCGCTGCGGTCGAGGAGGATGGCGATCTGCCGTTGCGGCGCGTCGTCCAGCGACAAATCGGCCTGTGCCAGGAAGTACGGTCGCATGAAGGCGATCGCCAGCAGCAGGATGGCCAGCGACCGCAACAACAGCAACAGCCACTGATCCAAGCGACTCCGTCGCGTTAATTTGGGAGGCGACGGCTTGAGGAACATCAGCGAGCTGAACTCGTAACGACCTTTCGGCGTCCGCCGGATCAGGTGGAACAGGATCGGTGCCGCGATCGCGGCGGCACCGAACAGAAATGCCCCGTACAGGAAACTCACGACGCGCGTCCTCCCGTCGGAGATCTCCGACTTGCGGAAGGACGCCCTCGCTTCATCCGATCGGTCAGTAAATCGAACAGGATGAGCTCCAGGGGACGATCGATGGATATCTGGTGCAGGTCGATGCCGAGATTGTTACAGATCGTTTGTAATTCGTCGGCATGCTCGCGAAATTCCATCAGATAATTTTCGCGGGCCAGATCCGGATTGACGTACAGATCGAGTCCCGATTCGATATCGTGAAACATCGCCGGCTCGTCGAAACTGAAATCGATCTCCGTCGGGTCCAGCACTCGCAACAGAACCACTTCATGCCCCCGGGCACGCAGAAACCCGAGATTCTTTTCCAGCGCTCCGATCGGCGTCAGTAAATCGGAAATTAAAACGATCATTCCCCGCTTGGCAACGGTGGCCGCCACCTGTTCCAGAGGCTTCTCGATATCGGTCGCCGTCCCCGACGGCGCTCGCTCCAGACTCATCATCAAGCGATGCACGTGTCCCGGACGGAACCGCGTAGGAATCAGATCGACGATCGATTCATCAAACGTCAATAAGCCGACTGCATCCCTTTGCTGTGAGAGAAAATAGGCAATCGTTGCGGCAGCGGTTTTCGCATAATCGGCCTTATCGTAGCCGACGGTGCCGTAACTCATCGAACGACTCAAATCGACCAGCAGGTGACAGCGGAGATTTGTTTCATCCTCGAAGCACTTGATGAAATAACGGTCGGATCGAGCGAACAGTTTCCAATCGAGAAACCGGGTGTCGTCACCGGGCGAGTATTGCCGGTATTCGGTGAACTCCACCGAAAAGCCGTGATAGGGAGAACGATGCAGCCCGGTGAGAAAACCTTCCACGATGGCGCGAGCGCGGAGTTCGATGTTCTTGATTCGCATCAGCGATCCCGGATCGATGAACGAAGACTTTCCTCGTTCTCCTGGTGCTGAGGAGTGGGAGGAATTCGTTTCTGGAATCGATGCGCTGCTCATCAGGCCCCCGGTACGGCAACAGTTTCCAACAATCGGTCGATCACCTTCTCCACCGTCACTCCTTCCGCTTCGGCGCGGTAACCGACGAGAATCCGGTGCCGCATCGTCACGTGAGCCAACGCCTTCACATCTTCCACCGTCACGTGCGAACGACCGTGTAAGAGAGCCCGGGCTTTCGCTCCGAGTACGAGGTACTGAGCGGCGCGAAGCCCCGCTCCCCACGTCACCCACTCGTTGATAAACTCCGGTGTTCCCGGTCGTCCCGGTCGCGAAGCATCCGCCAGACGGACGGCGTATCGGGCCAGATCGTCGGCGATCGGAACTTTCTTCACCACGTCGTGAAAACGCAACACATCCTCTCCGGAGAAGAGCGATTCGATCGGCTCGTTCGCCCGCGAGGTCGTTTGCTTGACGACCGCCACTTCGTCGTCTTCCGGCAGATAATCGATCCAGATATTGAACATGAAGCGGTCGAGTTGAGCTTCCGGCAACGGATACGTCCCTTCCATCTCGATCGGGTTTTGCGTCGCCAGCACAAAGAACGGTTCTTCCAGCGGATAACGAACACCGGCCGCGGTGACTTGATGCTCCTGCATCGCCTCCAATAACGCCGCTTGCGTTTTGGGAGGAGTCCGGTTGATTTCATCGGCGAGAATCACGTTGGCGAAGATCGGCCCTTTGGCAAACTGCAACTGTCGTTTCCCCTCGGGAGTCTCTTCCAGAATCTCCGTCCCGGTGATGTCGGCGGGCATCAGGTCGGGAGTGAATTGAATCCGTCGGAAATCGAGATCGAAGATTTGCGACAGCGAATTCACGAGCAACGTTTTCGCCAGTCCCGGCGCTCCTGTGATGAGACAGTGACCTCCCGCAAACAGGCATAACAGCAACTGCTCGATCACCTCCTGCTGACCGATCACCGCTTTCGATAATTCGGCGAGGATCTTCTCCCGTCCGGCGCGGATCTGTTCGACGGCTTGTTGCTCGGTATTCTGATTTTCAATCTCGGTGCTCACGTCGGTTCAACTTTCTCGCTGATGTGATAATTGATAACAGTGCCCCGGACGTCCGCCGGAAGATATTCAATGCGTCATGGCATAGGTGATGATGTTGATTCCAAGAGGATAGGCGAAACGTTCCGAGTGCTCTTTGAAGTAACCGGGATCGACCCCTTCTTCCTCCCAACCGTCGCCGAGGTCGGTGTTGTGACAAATAACAGCCATCATCCGACCTTTCTCATCAAAAATTCCTTTGTAATGAGGCTCGACAGCGCCGTGCTCTCCACGACGACCTCCATACCAGGCCCCGATGCCCACAATCATCGGCTTCTCTTTGAGGTCGTATACGATATGAAAGATATCGTGTTCCAGCGGTAACTCCTGGGGTTCGTATTGCGGTTCCGGAAAGACCCGTTTGATATTTCGGTAGAACCCTTCCCATTCGTACGGCCCCCAGAAATCATCCACCATCAGGAACCCGCCGTTCAGCAGATACCGACGCAAACCGGCGACTTCCTCATCCGTGAGCCACATGCGACCGGGCTCCACGATGTACAGAAACGGATAGTCGGAAAGGTTCTCGTCCGTCAGTTCGACGATCACACTTTCCGGATTAACCTCCATGGAAGTCAGTTCCCGCAAGCGGTGAGGGAGGTTCAGATCACTTTCGGGAAAATCGGTCTGCCAGTTTCCACCACGCCTACCGCCCGCGGAGGTGTATTTGACACGCGCAAAGCGGAACACATCATGCTCGAAACGCTGGTCGATTTCCCATTCGTTTTTCGCTCCTTTGGTTTCCCATCCGTATTCCGTCTGCTCGACGATGATGTTCTCCCGGGAATAATCGCGTCGCCATGGATCACGTCCACCAAAACCGCGTCCACGGTTAAACTGTGCCCACAGCCCACCCGAAACGAGCGTCAGTGCGGCCGTCACAATAAGCAATCGTGCTGGTTTCCGCTTCCAGATCATTCAATCTCCTCCGGTTTAGGTGGGGGCGGCGGATATCGGCGTTGCCGGCTCTGCTCGATCACCGAGAGCAGCAGATTGTGTGCCTCTCGGTAACGGGGAGCCTCCTCGAGTGCCAGCAGAAGTTGCTTACGCGCTTCATCAATTCGCCCCTCTGCTTCCAGCAACCGCGCGGCGCGAAAATGCACATCAGCGGGATCGAACGGATCCATCAGCGTCAGCGTTTGCAGACCGCGAATCGCCGCTTCCCGATCTCCGGAACGTTCCCCCGCTTCCGCTAGAACCCGATGAGGTTCAGGAAGTAATGGATTGACCGCCAGAATGCGTTGCGTGTTCGCGATCACCGATTTCCAATCCTCCCGTTCGGAACAGAGCTCAGTCAGACGACGGTAAACATCGATGGAGTCAGAGTTTAACTCCGCTAACTGTTGTAACACTTCAAACTCCCGATCGGTTTCGCCCAATTCCCGACAAACTCGCGCTTCCATCATCAACGGGCTGCCTGAACTGGCGAATTCGGGGGTCAGTTGCAGCAGTCGGCGGATCGGCTCACGCGCCGCCTCCCACTGTTCCTCGCGGATTAAAGAGACCGCGTATCGCTGCAACCCCCAGAAGTTGTCGGGATGTTCCTCCAGCCACGCTTTCCAACCCGCCGAGTCGGCTCTCTCGGGAAGATTCTCTGTCGCAAAATCCGCCCCGGCAGCAAATGCCTCAGCCCGTTCGCGAATGAATTCCTCGAATCCCGAGTCAATCTCTTCCAGCGGTGCCGCGTGACGGGCGATGGCGTCGTTGATCTGCAAACCTCGTCCGAGGTCGTCGAGAATCGCCCGTAAAGCGTCGATCCCGTATTCATCCACGATGTACTCGACGACGAGTGATGATTCGTAATACGCGAACATCAAGTGCTCGGAACTCGGGGGACGGAGAAACGCGCTGCTGAGACGACTGACGGGAGTGAGATCCTCCCCGAGAATCATCTGGCGGTACGAGGGGGAAATCGACTGTCCCCAGGAACGGTTTTTCAAACCCTCTTCGTAAACCGAAATACCTTCGCTCAACCAGCGCGGCATTTTGTTACGCGTCTTGGTCAACGTGACGACGTGACAGAACTCATGCCATAACACGGCTTCCCAGTTGGAAGGACTGTTTCCTTGAGAAGCAGGAGAGTTCATCGTGATCACATTTCCGAAGCAGACTCCCAGAAACCCCGCACCGCCCGGCAAACCGAAGGTGCGGATCGCGAAGTCCTGCTGTCGCGGAAAAATCTCCACCGCGATTGTCTCGTTCAATTCGACGTTATACTTCTCACAGAGGGCCTGTTTCGCCTCTTTAAGGATCTCCAGGACTCGCGGGCCGTAAATCTCCGCTTCCCGCGCATCCATCCGCACGACGAATCCGCCGCTTTTCAACGTGCGGAATTGTTGCATATGATCCCGCAGAGTCGTCAGGTTATGGGCGACGACGTTGTAATTGTCCGCTTCGAAAACCTCCTCGGCGAGCTTCCAGCCTTGTTCCTCATTCCCCAGCCGTAACAGATCGTTGGAAAGCTGTAGCTTGGCCGGCAGATATTTGGAATCGAATGCGAGCGCCAGTCGTTGTGCGGCCGCTCCCTCGGCAAAACGATATTTCCGCGAGAGAAACTTTCCGATCAGATAATCGATCTCCGGATTGTCTTTCCAATGCTTCAGCGCATAGTCGCGACAGAACGACTCGCGTTGGGGATCGTTCGCCAGATGCGCCAACACCGCGCGAATCGCCCACGCTTTCGGCTGCGACGGATTGATCTTTAATATCTGTTGCAGAACTTTCTCTGTTTCGTCGTACCGCTCCCCTTCGAGATGCTTCTCCGCCACCAGCAACAAGCTGGGGATGTGATGCGGATTGATCTCCAGAGCCCGATTCAGATACTGAGACGCCTGCTCGGCGTCGCTCGGCTCGAACGACCGCGCCAGTCCGTACAGGATGCGGGGATTGTCTGCCTCGATTTTGAGTGCTTTCTGAAAATCCTCGGCGGCGAGGGCGTAATCATTTTTGGAAAGCGCCAATTCCGCGGCGGCGATGTAACCTCCGGCGAAGGAGGGAGCCCGTTGCTGAATCACCTGAAAGGCGTCGATACGGACGTCCTTGGCGTCGGCTCCGATCGCCAGGAAAAATTTCCCGATCACGAGCATGCTCTCGGCATTCCGATAGAGGTAACTCGATCGCTCGATGCGGGCGGCAATCTCGGCGAGCACTTCGTCCGACTTGGACGATTCGCCGTTGAAGCGATGGACTTTCCGCTCCAGCCACAACACTCGAATACTGTTCGGGAATTTCTTTTTGGCCGTTTCCAGAGTCTTCGCGGTTTCGGCGTAACGCCCCAGCATCAACTCACTCTCGAGTTTCAGCAAATGCCATTCTTCGGAGTAAGTTCCGTCGACAATTTGCAACGCGGCGACTTCCGCACACTTCGCGTAATCCCCGGTGCGAAAGAGTTCCTGGGCTTCAGTTAAGGTCTCGGCCTCGCATCGGTTTGCGAAGAGAGAGAGCCCGAACACAACGAATGCCAGACCGAACGATCTGGCAAGGGAAGAGGAATCTCGGGCGGGGGTGATCCACGACTGATGCAAATCCGGCTCCTTCTCGAATTATCTTCCTTTCGTAGCGCTTGATTCACTCTACCAAGCCTGGCTCGTAAAACACAAGAATTGTTTGCCGGCGCGAAGCCGTTCCCTCTATGGGACCAGGCTCCCGACACACAGCGTCTCCTTCAATAAAGAGTCCGATCGCAAGATGTACCCTGAAAACTGCAGACTCACCTTTTATTTATCATTCTGCCACCGCTTCCAGGAAAGCCCCGGTCGATCGACCCGAAATTGAACCAGTCGTGTATGTTCCACTTCGGTCACATAGGCGGTTCGGCCATCCGGACCGCCGAAACAGATGTTGGTTGGACTGGATCCCAGTACGTCGATTTCCTCAAGAATCTTTCCGTCCGGAGAGAGTTTCACGACGGTCCCTTTGCCGTGTCGCGTGATATACAGATTGCCGTCCACATCGCATCGCATCCCGTCGAAACCGTGGTCCGGGAATTTTTTGAGCAATCGCTGGTTTTTCAATTTGTCTCCCACAATCGAAAACGCCCAGACGTTTCGCTGTTTGCTTTCGTTCACATACAACGTTTTTCCATCCGGGCTGACTTCGATGCCGTTAGTCGTGCCGAGATCGGCCGCCAGTCGGGTGATCTGGCCGTCACGAGCGATACGCCAGAGTTGGCCGGTTCCTTCGCCCCAGTTCGGATCGCTGGCGTAGAGAACGCCGTCGGGACCGATCGCCAGATCGTTGGGTTGATTCATGTCGTCGTTGTGAGCGAAGATGGTCAGCTTGTGCGACTCGGGATCGACTTTCAGCACGTTATGGTTCACATAGTCGGCAATAAACATCACCCCTTGCTGGTCGAAACGGATTCCGTTCCCGACACTCGTCCCCGGCAGTGTGACGAAGACTTTTCCCTGACCGTCGGGAGTGATCAGTCCGACGGTCCCCTGCCTCTCGAAGTTGACGGCGTAGAGATTTCCTTCTTGATCGCAGGCCGGACCTTCGATGCCTGACGTAAATTCTCCACTTTTCGTGAGTGGTGTCGCGACGAACAGTTTTTCTTCCGCATTCACCGAGACAGACAAGTACCACATCGCACCAACAAACAGCAGCAGGGAGGCCGGTTTCATCGACAGTTCCTTCATCAAGCATATAGACATCTTAGAATGAGCGAGGGCGCTTCAAAGCAGACTTTCTGTTGTAAACGAGTGGTCGGCCTGAAGCCAACAGGTTTCTCCGGAATCGACAAGGAAGCGGCCGAGTTACTCGATTTTTTTCCGCGGGTCGATAAACAACCAGCACACAGCACCGATCAGATAGATCAGTGCAAACACCAGCAGAATCAACGTCCAGTCGGACGTCCGGTCAAACAGCTCCGCTACCAGAATCGGGCAAGCCGCCGCGGCAAGGTTCCCCATCATGTTCATCAAACCGAACACCTGGGGTACATGTTCGCCGCCGATATCGATTGCGGCGGAATACGCACTCGGTCCCGCGAGTGCCGCGAACAGTGCTCCCACCGTGAGCAGCGACACTGCCAGCAAAGTGCTTTCCACAAACCACGCCGCCAGGATCAAGGATGCGCAGCCTGTCAAAAAGGTGCCCCCCACTCCGCTCCGGCTCAGGCGGAGACTTTTCGTCTTCCGCCACATCCAGTCCGTCAGCAGTCCTCCGCAAAGTGCGCCGGCCATCGTTCCGCTGAAAACGAGTGCCTGTAAATATCCCGACTCTTTCACCGGGACTCCTCGGGTTTCCTGCAGGAAGGTGGGAAACCAACTGGCGAAAAACATGTATCCCGCCGCCCGACACATCTGTTGGCCGCAAACCAACCAGATCACCGGACGTGTTAGAATCAATTTCCAGGGAACGGCTTTCGCGTCAGGTGGTGAGGCCTCTTTGTCAGGTTCTTCAGGCACGACAAGATGATCTGCGGTAATGAGATCGAGTTCCACCTCGTTGACCAGAGGCGATTGAGCGGGATCGTCCCGAAAATATTTCCAAAAGACGAGCGCCCATAGAAAACCGGGAATCGCATACACCACGAACGCCGGTCTCCAGCCCACCCACAGGATGAGCGGACCGGTCAGCAGGCTGGCACCGATCGCACCGACTTGCATCCCCATCGAGAGAACGCCGCAGGAAAACGATCGACGCGCGATGGGAATCCAGTGCGAAATCGAAAGACATGAAGCAGGGAAAGCCCCCGCCTGGGCCGCTCCCATTGTTAACTGCGCCGCCAGTAACAACCACAAACCGGGAGCGATTCCAATACAGACCGCCGCGATCGACCAGGCAGCGGCGAAAAGAGTCAGCGCGAATCGCGTCCCGCGTTGTTGAGCCAGTGTTCCACTGGGAACCTGCAGGACGGCGTAGCTCCAGAAAAAAGTTCCCATGAACCAGCCCGACTGCTGGAGAGTCAGACCCAGGTCTTCGCGAATCGTGCTCTCCGCCACGCCGACCGCATTTCGGGAAAGATACGCCAGCGCAGCGGCCAGCGTGAGCAAACCGAGTACCTGATACCGCCCTTTCGTGGGCGGGGTCTCAGGCCTGTCAGCTTGCAGAGTGGATTCTGAGTCGTTCATAACTATCGAGTTCCGATCTGCCGTCACAAAGAGGAGAGCTGACTCATTAACCGATCGAAGAGCCGATCGACTTCCGATCGTGTTTCCTCATCCAGACTCCAGGCGAACGGTTCCCGTTGTCGGGCGGAAGAAAACAGTCCCCGTTTGACCAACAGGTATTTTTCAATCGCCAGAAACCCATCGAGACCCGCCTGAAGCTGGAGCGCGACGATCCCTCCCAGCGGTCCAGCCAACTGGTAGGCCGTCTCCTCATCGCCGGCTTTCATCGCGTTCCAGATCGCGATGATGACATCGAGCAGGTCCACGGCGGGCATGGTTCCCACGACTCCGCGCCGGAGAGCATCGATCAGGTAGATCCCTCCCGACCCGTCAAACATGCGGGCTTTTCCCACGCTCGCCTCCCGCAGAGAGGAAAGGTAAGGACCGATCGGGTTGCCTTCCGGCTTGAACAAAATCTTTTCCGGGCCGAACTCCTCCAGAAGTCGGACGGAGAACTCAATTGATAACGGCTCTCCCACGTACGAGGAGGCATCCTGAACGATTAAGGGCAACGGAACCTCACGCGCCAGGCTCCGGAAGTAAGTCGCTAGAGCTTCCTCCGGCAACGCAGTCGTCGTTGGGGGGATGGCCATCAAGGCCTGACATCCATGCTCGGCGGCATCGTATGCATAGCTCAGCGCCTGCTTCAGACTTTCCGCCCCCACACTGGCAATCACCAGCCCTCGCCCTGCCACCAGATCGACGACCATTCGATGCAGTTCCATCCGTTCGTCGGTCGTCAGCCTGAGAATCTCCGAGACCATCGCGCAACAAACACCTTGCGCTCCACACTCGAAGACCCAGTCTATCTCCCGAGCCAGATCCCCTTTCAGAATCTGATCGTCGTCATCAAAGGGAGTCTGTAAAACCGGCAGGACTCCGGAAATTGAATGGCTCATGAGGCTCTACATTCCTTAAACAATTTCGGAATAGACGCTACTTAAGTGGAAGGAGACGTTTCGAGAAGTTGATCGAGAGTCTCCACCATGCCGGTAAAGAGACGCTCCAGGCCCCCCTTCTCGAACGGAGTTTGCCAAACCTGGTAAAGATTTTCCTCATACAGATCGGCGGGAGGCAGATATCCCAACGAACCGTTCATCAGGTTCAGACAGACGACCGGATCATCAGCAAACTGCTTTCGCAGTTCCTGTTGGATCCAGGAATACGATTCGCAACAACTTCCGATCAGGAAGGCATCTCCCAGACGCCAGGCCGTCACCTGGAGCGGGAAAGTCGAGCCGTCGCCGAGCACTCGTCTGATATCTCGTTTCCGACGCAGCCGTTCCGCGAGTGCCCGATCTTCGCAGGAGCGGTAGTCCCGATCGAGTTCGTCGGCGGTCGGCCAGTCTTTCAGGGGTAATTCCTGACTGGTGGTGACGGCGGCGAGCGAGGTCGCTACCTCGACCGGCTGTTCTTTCCAGACAGCCAGCGGTGCGCCTGATTCAACTGCGCCCGAGAAAACCAGTTCCGTCGCGGGAGAATTCATGTCGTACAGCGTGGCCAACGCCGCGAACGCCAACTGTTTTCCGTGTCGTTCGGCAACTTCCGTATCGCCGACATACTGATACTTCGGAGCCAGTTCGCCGGAAACCCCTTGCAGGAAAAAGGCCGGGACGCCGGCTGTCTCGGAGACAACCTGTCGCATGGCTCCCGGAAAGTCGGGGGAGATAGCGTGATTGTCCCAGGCCAATGTGGTCGGGTGACAGGCATAGTTCACCACGATTCCCTTGAGTCTCCCGTTCGGATTCGAGATCCGTCCCAGCAGCAGCGTCTCGTCGGCGTTCCCTTCGGGATTGTAACCGCACAGAATCCGATCGCTGTCCGGGTCGGGAAGATCGCGATTCGCTGCCAACTGACACCGTCCTTTATGCCATTCCAAGAACGCGGGAGCGGCCGATTCCAGAGCGTCTCGAATCGTTTTCAAGATCGCGTGAAAGATCGATTCCAACCATTCCTCCAGCAGGTCATTACCGGGCAGAGACGGATCGGGAACCATCAGCGGAGACGCCGCATGAGTATGACTTAAGGCGAAGATCAACCGCTCGGAAGGGACTCCCAGTTCACCGAGCAGGCGTTGCTGAAATTCCTGAAACTTAGTGAAAGGACGCCACCAACCAAGATCGGCATCGATCAGGATCAACGGCTCACCACCCGACGTTTCAGCCAATGTCAACACAGACACTTTCAAGCCGAGGTGAATCGAATCAGCCACGTCATGCGTGGCGGCTCCCCAGTTACGGGCATAAATACCGGTGGGTGGAGTGATGTCGGTCTGAGCGAGGCCGATCGATCCGGAAAAACCGTGATGGCGGCGACTTTGAGGTTTCCTGGTCATGAAATCTATTTCTGTAGTATCGAATCAGAACTGTTCTTCCGCATCAGGTTGGAGCGCGCACCAGCCACTTACCAGTCTCCCACGCTCCCGTCCTGATAAAACACACGTTGAGGAACTTCCTGCTCGAAAGGATGTTTTTTGACTTCCGCTTCGTTGATCTCAATCCCCAAGCCCGGTCGCGTATTGGGAGTAACGATCCTCCGAGTCGGGTCCACCTCGAAACCTTCCGAAACGACATCGTCTCGCCAGGGAACATCGTTGTGGACCGATTCGCAGATCACATAACTCGGTTGGGCGAAACCGAACTCTAATGACGCCGCGGTGCTGACCGGCCCTTGCGGATTATGGGGAGCCAGCGATATCCGATGCGCATCAGCCAGAGCGGCGATCCGTCGCGCTTCCGTGAACCCGCCGCAATGTGTCAAATCGAGTTGACAGACTTCACAGCCGCGTACCGCAAACAAATCGCGAAACGCCGCCAGATGTGTGAGACGTTCTCCGGTAGCGATCGGCGTGGAAACAGCCCGGTTGATGGCGGCGAGACTTTCGGGATTCTCCGGCCAACAAGGCTCTTCGAGAAAATAAAGTCCGTAAGGTTCCAGAGCCGTGGCGAATTTCAATCCCATCGCGGGTGACGGTCGCGCGTGGCAATCGACCATGATATCGACATCGTCACCCACCGCTTCGCGCATCGCCGCCACGCAGGCTTCCGCCGCCTTCACCGGCTTCAAACCTTCCAGCGGCAGCGTGGGAGGAACCGCCATCGACTTGAAGGCGGAAAACCCGTCATCGACGGCGTTCCGCGCCAACTCACCGAACTGTTTGGCGGAATCGACGGGAGTTTCATAAAAACTCTCCAGCTTCCCGCCCCCCAGATGGCAATAGAGCCGAATCTCATCCCGCACCGGACCGCCCCACAGTCGATGACAGGGAACGCCGTGCGATTTCCCAAGCAGATCCCACAAGGCAATATCGATACCCGAGATCGCCGTCGAGCGTACCACTCCGGAACCGTGCCAGAAATGCTGTCGCCACATCATCTGCCAGAGATGTTCGATGCGATGCGGGTCTTCGCCGATGATGAGCTCAGAGACGTCCTCGATCGCCCCGACCACACTGCGCGTATGCCATTCCAACGTCGCCTCGCCCCACCCATACAACCCAGGCTCATTCGTCAGCACTTTGACGAAGATCCAGTTTCGCATCCGGGCATGACAAACGTGCGTTTCGACGGCGGTGATTTTGAGACGGGATTCGATCTGACGGCTCCTGACACGAAGGAAAGTCGGCGAGAAGGGGTTTACTCGTGTCAGATTGTAGCTGGAGCGAAACCGGAAATCAGCAACTTGTTACGCGAGAAACTGTGATCGACGATTGAAACCTCTTCGTGACGTCTGCCGAGTCAGGAGTATTTCATCGATCCTGTCAGGTGGCTCATTGGACGTCAGGAAACCGCGGAATCGAATTTCTCGAAAGATTTCACGGGGGAGTGGAGCAGGATAGCCTCTCGAAGACTGATCCCCGTCTCAAATCGAGACCGCCGTAATCTTGTTGACCGTTGGATGGCGTTGCAATCCCTCGATCAGTCGTTCCAGGACGTCTTTCGGGCACCTGTCGAAACACAAATCGGGGTCGGTGACCACGTCGTATTCGCTACCGAATCGTCGGCGATGGGCTTCACTCGACTGGATCACCCTGCCATTGCTTGTTCACTATCCTCAAGAGGTTTTGACGGTGCCTCATGAAATTCGTCTCGCCATATCACTTTAACAGTTCTGGCGAAAAATCAATCGCGGTTGCCTATTTGTCCGCATCAATCACACATTCAACCAAAAAGTGTGCGCTGGCTCCGCCGTCTCAACTGTCATCGAGTGCTAGGAAGACAGCACTCCAAAGAGTGGCTGCGCCCCAAATCCCAGCAGTGACTGCGAGTATAAATCCTAGCGATTCTTGTCCATACCCTCTTGCAAGAATCAAGGCCAAAGCTATTAACAAAACTACTGGTACCAATGACAGCGCTATCGCAACGGGGCCAGACTTGCGAGTTCGTTCGATGGTCTTTTCAATCAAAGTTGTGAGCAAACATCGAATCCCAATGGTACCTGCCACTGTTAACATCACAGCTGCAAGAATTTGGGCTTTAAAGATACATAAAATGGTAATCCCTATGGCCGCACAACACGCACCGGTAGCGTAATATACGGACTTCTGGTCTTGATAATACTTGTACCTAAAGATATTTCCAAAAGTTGCTCCGAGGGACATAACCAGTAGAAAAACATAGGCGGATGTATTCACCGTTTTGCTCCACATAATCCATGGGGTCTTCGGTCACGAATCGCCCGACCGCTGCATCGTACCATCTCGCCCGGTAGTAGAACAGATCGCAATCGGCATCCCATTCGCGGCTTGTGAAGGAATAGAACAGCGTTTTGGTGCTGTCGAATTGTGCTGTGATCTTGCCGAAAGCCGGGTGCCCTGTTCAACATTTTTGGTGCCATGCCCTCGCTGGCGTGGGCATGCAGAACTCGTCAATCAAACAAACTCGAATCGATACGATCATCCATGTTGGTCAATACAGACACTGAATTGCGATCGAGAGTAATCATCCGGGCTTCTCTCGTTGGATTTGAAAAAGGTCTCGCGCCAAGCCGCAAAGAGAAGGTGACTCATCACGGAAGACATGAAAGAACCCAAGATCGTCAGAGAAAGGAGAAATAGAGTAAGTGGGCATCGCCGTGGCGGCCGAAGACTTTTCTGGTTTTTCGATGACCGGAATTCATGAGGTCGATGATATCATGCCAGACAGAGAAAGGCATGCTCACGCAAGCGAGAGCATGGCCCCCGGCTTCAAGGCCACTTATCAAAACACGTATTTAGAGGGTTCTTCTCGGATTATCGTGGCTGAGGCCGTTTCGGCTGGTTTTTCACTGACGT
>JABURQ010000093.1 GCA_014762625.1 Planctomycetaceae bacterium
CGCATTCCCGCAGGACCTGCAACACTTCCTCGCGGTAAATGGGCACTTCACCCGGCGCGGTGATCCCCAGCCGCACGCGATCTCCCCGCACCTCGACGACCGTCACCGTGACGTTCTCGCCGACCACAATCCGTTCATTTTTTTTTCGTGAAAGCACTAACATTGCCGTCCTCCGTACTGGCTAATTTCTAATTCCTAATCCCTAACAACTAAAAATCCGTCCGCGATTTCGATCCCTGAAATCGGGCCTCCCTGTTGCCGCCGTCGCTTTGCCGTCATGGCTCACGATCGACCGGACGTTGCCCGCTTCCTTGCAACCGCTCGATAATTTCCGGGATGTGCAGGGCGCGGCTCTGCTGATCGTCGGGACGTCGAATCCAGCCCTTCTTGTGCAGCGCCCGCAAATGGCCGACGATGCCGTTGGGTGATTCAATCTCGAGCGCCGCCATCATTTCCCGCACGCTCGGCTGATAACCGTGTTCGAGCGTGAATTCAATCAGATAGTCGTAAACCTCTTGCTGTCGTTCGGTCAGCGGCTTTTGATTTGTCGCAGCCAATGGAGGGCTTCCGGTGTTCCCTTTGGTGTTTGAAAGTATCGATCCCATAGCTCATCTTTCGTTGGTGGAAGTTTCGGTTCGTCGGGGCGTTCCCATTCACGGCGAATCTGCTCTTCTAGTCGTCGTCGCTCGTCTGCGGTCTCAGTGTCCAGAGGCCGTCTACTTTCTCGACTCCCGGAACCTTGCTGATCGTCGGTCTCAGTTGGCCGTGAGAAAGGCCGGTGGAGTCGGAAATCTCCTGCATCGTCAGCGGTCCGGCTGCCAAGGCGGACGTGACCAGGTTGGCGATCTCGTCGGGAGCCGATCCGGAAGTTTTTCGTGGCGACTTTCCCGGCGATTTTCCTTCCCGCTTGACGGCCACCCTCCGCAGTTCCTTGAGCCTTTTCAATTCGCCCTCCAGGGCGCCGATCTCTTCGTCGATCTGGTCGACGGAAAGCGAGTTGATGATTTGTCGCGCGGTCAGTTCCTGTGTCATGAGTGTTTTCCTAAGTCGTGGGGATCGTCGGTCGAGTCGAGGAGATAGAACCCGATGACGGCGGGCACACAGATGAAGTAACAAAACGCGATAATCAGGCCGCTCATCTCGCCTCCTTCAGCGCGTACGTTCCACGCAGAGTTCTGAAAGTGTGAAAAGTGAGAAAGGTGTGAAAAGTAAAAAGGTTAAATGTGAAAAGATGCCCGGCCTTCCCAAAGGTTTATGAACCCCGTTCGGGCCGGGCAACAGTGGCTTCACCACCTGGCAGCGAATTTGTCCAAGCTACCAATCGTCATGGTTCACAGGTCGCTGTCACCTCATTCGCAACGCCCTTAACCCGGGCTGGGGTGTTTAAGTGGTTAGGATTTAGGGGTTAGTATTTAAGTACTAGACACTAACTCCTATTCCCTAATTCCTAGTTCCGAGGAGTGGAGAGTTGAGGGGTCGAACCTCGCGGCGGATAGGGTGGTTGTCAGTACCCTTCGGGTTCCCCCGACCGCTGGTGTGTTGGCTTCACCGTGCCGCCCAATGCGACTACTCTCCAAATGCCGGCCTCTCACCGACCCAGAAGTTACGTTTTCGGACTGCTTGACATCCCCAACTTCTAAGAGACTTGCCACGATTAGGCCGTGTCCTTTGACCAGGGACCCGCACGGGCTGCAGGCACTCCCCATCGCATCAACCCGTTTAGCGAATCTCGCTAATTCTCCCTACTAATTCCTAATTACTAATCCCTAAAAACTCACTTCATATAGTGCCGGCAGGATTTGAACCTGCGATCTTCGGGATATGAACCCGACGGGATGACCACTTCCCCACGGCACGCTGTTGTTTCAAACTTCAAGACCTTGAGCGAACTCCTCAACAGATCGGCGACAGTAACCAACCTTTTTTCCGCTGGGCATTTTGCCTTTGCGAATGTGGCCAGCTTCGACGTACCTCTGGAGAGTGTCGTACGAAATCCCGCCGAGGAACTTCATCGTTTCTTCACTCCCCATCAAGCCTCGATCGGCGAAGGGATAGCCCCAAGTCTCGTCTGCCGATTTGATCTGCAAGTCGCTCATGTTTCTCTCTTCCGTACTGATGCGGTTGCCCGCGACGAATGAAACATTAGCAGAAAAATCGTGGTGCAAATCGGGTTTTTGTGAGCGAAAAACAGGACTTCCACGAGACTGACGATTCCGCCACGAGACTGACAATTACGGTGGAGTCTCGCCGTAAAAAGTTTGAGATTTTTTTTCTCCGTTCAGAAAAGTTCGGAGAAAACGCCAGTCAGTAAATCAGTCAGTACCCAGCGGCGTCCTCGTGCGGACTGATGCGTCGTCGGACTGGTCCTTCAGAGATTCCCCAAGCATGCCTGTGATGAGTGTTGCTTGCTTGTGCGGACAATATGCGCAAATAACTCTTAATCAGTAGGTTCAAGGTTCAAGTCCTTGCGGGGGCATTTTTGCTGCGCAGATCAGTGACCATGAGTCATTTCTGCGGCAGTGCGGAAATTCCTCCCGATCACGCAAGCTGTAGCGGCTCTCCCACACAGAGCTGTTGAGGGATCTGCATGAAGCGGTCTTCGTATTCGAGCGTTGGGTCGATGCCGAGATGCTCGAAGACGGTCGCCGCCAGATCGGCGGGTGACGCAGGACGATCTTTCACGTAACCGCCGGTCCGAGTTGTCGAGCCGTAGACCTGGCCGCCCGGAACACCGCCTCCCGCAACGATTGCGGAAAACGCATGCGGCCAATGATCGCGACCGGTGGGAGTGGTCATGCCGTTCTGACTGATGGCGCCCACTTTGGGCGTGCGGCCGAATTCTCCCAGCGCGACCACCAGAGTCGTCTCCAGTAACCCTCTCTGATCGAGATCCTCCAGAAACGCGGAGAGTCCTCTATCGAACGGCGGACAAAGACGGCTTTTCAATTTTGGGAAGTTATCGACGTGCGTGTCCCAATGGGGCGAGACTTTGTCGTCTTTGTGATCATCGTCCCAGTTGACCGTCACCAGATTCACTCCGGATTCCACCAGTCGTCTGGAGAGCAGCAAGCTCTGACCGAATCGCGTTCGACCGTAATGATCTCGCAGAGACTCGGTTTCCCGATCGAGCTGTAAGGCATCGGCCATGATCGAAGAACGGATCATCGAATAGGCAGTGCGATAATGTCGTTGCAGCGATTCGATGTTGGCGCTGTCGGGGATCCGATCCTCGGCCAGTGCTTCCAGTGACTTTTGGAGCCGTTCGCGCTGTTTCAATTGAGGAAGCGTGGCCCCGCCCGAAAGCCCCTGAACTTCGAAATGAGTGGAGTTGGGATTGCCGGCGATCAGGAAAGGATTGAACTCTTCGCCCATGCGGGCACCCGTTTGACCGGCGATGCGACGATCCTGTCCCACGAACTGGGTGTACCAGGGGAGCACGACCGACGTCGGCAAGCCGGCGTCCTTTTTCCGGCCAAACCGGTTCACCATCGACGATAAGGACGGCCAGTCCTTCGGGGTGGCTTGATCGGTGACGGGAGGCCCAAAGTATTCACGTCCGGAATAAATTTCACTGCACGCCGGTCCGTGGACCGGCATCTTGTGAGACATCGACCGAACCAGGCAGACCTTGTCCATCTGCTTCGCCATCAGCGGCAGATGCTCGCAGATACGGACTCCACCGACGTTGGTTTCAATGGGAAGGAATTCGCCGCGAATTTCTCGCGGTGCATCCGGTTTCATATCCCACAAGTCGATATGACTTTGTCCGCCGAAGAGAAAAATGAACACACAGGAGTGAGCCCGCTGCTTCGGCTTTGTTTCTGTCGTTGCGGAAGCGGCCTGCAGACGTCGAAGTCGATCGTTATTAAGACCGAGAAAGGTCAGCATTCCCGCTTGCAAAGCGGCACGTCGCGAAATCGATGGCTGCGCGAGTGCTGATTGCCACATGGATACACCGTTACGAAAACGAAGTTCGGTCCTTCTTGATTCTCGAGCGACGAGGAGACTTTGAGTTCTTCTCTTCAAGACTATCGGATCTCAACCATCGATGAACCGGGAATTTGGAGACATTTCACGGAATACCCCGGATCTTTGAAATCTTATCAAGATGTGTCACCAGATCTGAACGCAATCCCTAACAGGGGCTTGATTCCCGTCGCACGCTCTGGCAATGATCGAATCTCGCTTTCGAACCCCGAAATGAAAGACCGTTATGCGGATTGGGATCATTGGACTGCTCCACGAATCGAACACCTTTCTGGCTTCGCCGACAGTCATCGACAACTTCAAACAGGTGACGCTGGCGACGGGAGCCGAGATTCCACCGCTGTTCGAGGAATCGCACCATGAGATCGGCGGCTTTTTTGTCGGACTGAAGCAGCTCTCTGACTCGATCGAGGAACCAATCGAGATCGTTCCCATTTTTGTGGGGCGTTCCCTTCCGTCGGGAACCATTTCTTCGGAGTGCTGGCAGGAACTGCAACGACGTTTGTTTCAGGAACTGGAACAGGCCGGCCCACTCGACGGTCTCCTGCTGGCTCCACACGGTGCGACCGTCAGCGAAGAAATCCTCGACGCCGACGGAAACTGGATGCAAAAAGTCCGTCAGGTCGTCGGGCTCGATCTTCCTCTGATTGCCACCTGCGACCCGCATGCCAATCTATCGCCGCAGATGGTCGCAGCCTGTGATGCTATTCTCGCTTATCGAACCAATCCCCACCTCGATCAGAAACAACGGGGAATGCAAGCGGCCGAGCTCTTGGTACGCACGATTCAGGGAGAGATCAAACCCTGCATGGAAGCGATCTTCCCCCCCATGGCGATCAGCATCGATCGACAGATGACCGAGGAATGGCCGCTGTCGGAATTGTGCGCGACGGCCAATGAACAACAACTCACGGAACCCGACCTGCTCAGTAACAGCATACTTTTGGGATTCCCTTACGCGGATGTCCCTGAAATGGGATCGGCTGTCGTAGTGGTCACCGATAATGATCCAGCCAAAGCCCGAGCCTACGCACAGAAACTTGCCGAAAAAATGTGGTCGCACCGCGAAGACCTCGCGGCTGATCTGGTCAGTATCGAAACAGCACTCGATCGGTGCCGGGAGTTTTCCGAGCCAGTCTGCCTTCTGGATATGGGAGACAACGTCGGCGGAGGTTCTTCGGCGGACGGAACGTCTCTGGCGGAAGCACTCCATCACCGAAATGAATTTTCCGCGTTCGTTTGTCTGTACGATCCGCAGGTCGTCAAAGAAGCGGAAGCGGTCGGAGCGGGGAACCGGGCCACTTTCTCCGTGGGCGGAAAAACGGATGATCTCCACGGTTCCCCTTTCACGGCGGAGTTTGAGATCGTGTCGTTTCATGACGGTCGATTTCGCGAGTCGGAAGTTCGACATGGCGGCTTTTCCGAATTCGATCAGGGGATGACCGTCATCCTGAAGACTTCAACGGACCTGACGATCATGGTGACTTCTCGACGCATGGTCCCGTTCAGCCTGCAACAGGTCATCAGTGGCGACCTCGACCCGGCGAGTTTCGACGTGCTGGTGGCGAAGGGAGTGAACGCTCCCATCGCCGCCTATCGAGAAGTCTGTCCCCACTTCATCCGGGTCAATACTCCCGGCTCGACGTCTGCCGACATGACGCAACTTCCGTTCGAGCATCGTCGCCGGCCGCTGTTTCCCTTTGAACGGGAGACCTCCTGGTCGAGCGAAGACGCATCCGCGGAATGAAGACTTCACGTTGTACAGTACGATCTCTCCCGGAATTTCCTCTCTTCCGAAGTCCGCTCCTGTTAGTCTGGTCGTCAAGCATCAACGATTACGAATGCAAGTTCTTTTCAACACTGAGATCTACATCGAGTATCTGACACATGCGCATTGAACGAGTGGAAGCCATCCCCCTGACGGGTGACACCGTTGACGGCGGCTGGCCGCAAGGTCACGAACCGCAGGAAAACCTGCATACGCTCATCGAAATCACCACTGATGAAGGAATCACCGGCGTGGGGAGTTGCTTCACGTCGGGAGCTCTCGTGCAGGGGGCGTTGGATTTGTTGTCTCCCCTGTTAATCCACGAATCGGCGGAAGAGCCGGAGCGGGTCACGGAAAAACTACGCCGCAGTTCTTTCTGGCAGGGGCGCGGCGGTTCTGTGGAACACGCCATCAGCGGCATCGATATTGCCCTCTGGGACATCATGGGCAAGGTTTGTCAACAACCGGTCTCGCGATTGCTGGGCGGAAACTATCGCGATCGCATCAAACCGTACGGTTCGATGCTGTTTGACGAACCTGAGATTCTGGCAACGCGACTTCAGGAAACGGTCGCGCGAGGATTCAAGGCGATCAAACTGGGGTGGCGTCCCTTCGGGCGTCGGAATCGAAAGTTTGACGAACTGTTGATTCAGACGGCGCGAGACACCGTCGGGCCAGATATCGAGCTGATGGTGGACGCAGGGGGGAGCGAGCAATTCTGGCCGCACGGGTTGAACTGGGCGCGCGAGACCGCACAGATGCTGGCGGATTACGAGATCGTCTGGTTCGAGGAACCGCTACCGCCCGACGACATCGAAGGTTATATCGAACTGACGAAACAATCGCCGGTCCCCATCGCATCGGGAGAAGTTCTCACCCGACGGGAATCGTTTCTCCCCTGGATCGAACGTCGGGCCGTCGACATCTTGCAGCCGGACTGCACCAAGAACGGCGGGCTCAGCGAATCGCGGAGGATTGCCTGGGCCGCGTTTGACCATAACGTGCAACTGATTCCGCACGGTTGGAATACGGCGATCGGTCTCGCCGCCGATCTGCAGCTTTCCGCCGCGATGCCCGTCGCCCGTTATGTCGAGTATTTGACTCCCTGCGCTTATGTGGAAGATCTGACCGTCGAACCTTTCCAGCTTGATGACGAGGGTTACCTGAAAATTCCGCAGACGCCGGGTCTGGGAGTCACACTCGATCATGATAAATTGAAGAAATATCGTAGGTGAATCCCCAATCATCCGGGAGTAAAGTAAGAGATCCTGATCCGCTGATAAGAAGAAATGGAATCTACAATGAGCGACCGAGCCAAAACCGAATACCGCTACGAAAAACTGACCTGGCCGGAAATTAACGATGCCGTCGATCTGGGGAAGGTGTGCATTGTTCCCTGTGGTGCGGTCGAGCAGCACGGCCCCCATCTCCCACTTGATGTCGATCTCGTCTGCCCCCTGGGGGTGGCACATGGCGCAGGCCGCGCGGCTCCGGAAGACATTCTGGTCCTGCCGATCGTCAGCTACGGCTACACCGGCCACGTGATGGACTTCCCCGGTACGATCAACTGCCATTACGAACATTTCATGCGGATGGTGCTCGATATCACCAAGTCGCTCGCTTACCACGGCTTCAAGAAGATCATCCTGCTCAACGGTCACGGCTCGAACATGCCCAACCTGAATCTCGTCGCTCGACGGGCCAACCTCGAAACGGACGCGGAATGTGTGCTGACCGGGTGGTGGGAAATGTTGATGGTCGATCCAGAATTCATGAAGAACTGGCGGGAAAGCAAGTTCCCCGGCGGGATCGCGCACGCCTGCGAGCTGGAAACCTCCATGTATCTGTATCTCGACGAAGAGAATGTGCGGAAAGACAAAATCAAGAACGGCACAATCAGCTTCAACGAAGACAACAGCCCCTTCAATTATGTCGATCTGTACGCCCAGGGACCGGGAACGGTAGTCTCCTGGACCAGCAGTTACAGCGACTCGGGAGTCCTCGGGGAAGCGGAACTGGCCACGAAAGAAAAAGGAAAACAGGCGTGCGACGAAGCCGTCAAACAACTGGTTCAATACGTGAAATACTTTAAGGACCGTCCGAAGGATCAACGCAAAGACCTGCATCGTACTCCGCCGACGATGCCCATCCCGTGGGGCCAGCGGGATGAGTTTTGAGCGCGAAAAGTACGAAAGGCGGGAAAGTCACTGTGAATTAAAAGGGCGAGACTTTTATGAGTCTCGGCAAAAACCTGATCCCTGACTCCTCTTTCTCATTCGACATTCACCAGTTCCGAATTCAGCTCTCCGCTTTAGAAACGAACCAACCCCATGACGACTCTTGACTGGCTGCTGGTACTGCTGATCAACGGGTCGATCATCGCTTACGGTCTCTATCGGGCCCGAGGAACTCATTCCAGTAGCGAGTGGTTTCTGGCCTCGCGGTCTCTCCCCTGGTGGGCGATTGGCCTGTCGATGTTTGCGACCAACGTCGATAACGCCGATCTGGTCGGGATCACCGGCATGACCTTCAACGAAGGGATCCACGTCATCTCGGTCTATGCGCTGGGAAGTGCCGTGGGGGGAATTCTGGCCGCTTATTTCATCGTTCCCGAAATCAGTCGCCAGGGTTTCTACACCAACGCCGAGTATCTGGAATCGCGGTACGGTCCCTCCATGCGGATCATTAGCGCTCTGATCCAGATTCAGTACCGCACCAGTATGCTGGGGATGATGATCTGGTCGACCTATCTGGTGCTGACGAGACTGGTGGAAATCTCGCCTGCGTCGGCGTGGGGTCTGATCCTCGTGCTGGTCGTGCTGGCGGGCATTTATACCGCCTGGGGCGGACTTCAGTCGGTCGTCTGGACCGATTCGGCGCAGGGGATCGTGATGATCGTCGCCAGTTGCATCATTTTCAACGTCGTCTGGAACGCGGTCGATGGATGGAACGGACTCGAAGAGACGCTCGTGGCGAAGTCCGCTGAAACCGGAACCCAGGAAGACGACCTGATGCACATCGGCAGATACCGGGGAGACAATAACATTATCTCGCCGCTGTTGATTGTCTTCGGATGGACGATCGTCGGCAGCGGCTACTGGACCGTTAACCATACCCAAACGATGCGCCTGATGGGGGCGCGGTCGCTGTGGGATATGAAACTGGCGGCCCTCTTCGGCGTCTCCCTCAGTCTTCCGGTGATGATTATTTCTTCCTGTCTGGGAGTGATGGCGCACGGCATCGAGGGGCTTCCCGACATGCAAACGGCCGATGAACTCTATCCCATACTGGCCAACATGTTTCTCGGTCCGGGATGGAAGGGACTGGTGGTTGCCGGCGTGGTGGCTGCGGTGGTCAGTACGTTCGACTCGATGGGATCCGCGCTCTCGGCGATCTTTACACGGGACGTCTACGCGCGATTGATCGCCTCGGATCGGTCCGATGAACATTACGTGCTGGTGGGACGACTCGCGACGGCGGGCGTGCTGCTGATCGGCTTCGTCTACCTGCCGTTCATCTGGAGACAGGAACATATGATGAAGGCGTTCACGACGCTGATCCCGGTATTCGTGACTCCTCTGTTTACGATCTATCTGGCGGGGATTTTCACCCGCGTCCACCGACGGAGCGGTCTCGTCGGATTGCTGGTGGGTGGATGCTACGGCGTGACCGCGCTCATCGACCGACAATTTTACGACCTGGTTTTTCTGCCGGACTGGTTCACCGAACGCTGGATCGCCCTGTCGTGGTCGATCGGGTTTACGCTGATTCCGATGATTCTGATCACACTGGTTTATGGCCGGGAAGATCTGGAAGCCGACGACCAATGGCAGGAAAGCGGCTGGTTGCAACGGAGTCGGGAAGCGCTCCCCGAATTTCGCGAAAAACACGACGCCCGAGGCTGGGGCGTGAATCTGGCCGCCATCGTGGTGCTCCTCGTCTGTGCCTGGGTCACACTGGGATTATTCTGGTAATTACCGGCCAGAACGAGGATCTTCCCAGCCCTCGCGGAAATCGTCTGGAATCCTCTCCGGACTGCCAGTTATGATGGAGTTTCCGCAGAGACCCGCCGAACCTCCTTCCCTCCGCATCACCATGCCACGCTCTTTGACGATCATTCTACTCTGGCTGTTGGGCTGTGGTCTGTTCGACTGCGCAGCTCGGGCCGAGGACCCGTCCAAGTCCGCAACTCCCGAACAGGTGGAATTCTTCGAAAAGAAAATCCGACCGCTGTTCGTCAAACATTGCCGGGAATGTCATTCGACCGAGACAGCCGAAGAGAATGCGGACCTCGATCTGGAATCGATCGCGGGGATTGCCCGCGGAGGCAGTCGCGGCAAGCTCTGGAAAAGCAACGATCCGGAAACCTCGCTGCTGATCGAAGTACTCGCCTACAACAATCCCGACTTGCAGATGCCACCGGAAGGCAAACTGCCGGAGTCGGAAATCCGCCTGATCGAGGAATGGGTGCGGCAGGGATCTCCGCTCCCCGCCTACAGTCAGGAGCCAACCGCCGGCAAGCAGGGGATCGATTATCAACAGGCCCGCGAGTTCTGGTCGTTCCGGCCTCTCTCCAAGGTGCCTCTTCCCGAAGTCAAGACACCGGAGAATGTGCGGACCGACGTCGATCGATACCTGTTGAAACGACTCGAACAGGCGGGACTGAATTACAGCCCGGAGGCGGATCGAGAGCAATTGATTCGTCGACTCACATTCGATCTCACCGGGTTACCACCGACCGTGGAGGAGATCGATCGTTTTCTGGCGGATGAATCACCCGCTGCTTATGAGCGTCTGGTCAATCGTCTGCTGGAATCGCCTCATTATGGAGAACGCTGGGGGCGGTTCTGGCTCGACCTGACACGTTACACCGATACGACGGCGAGCTGGCTGAAGAGCACCGGACAGGCCTGGCTATACCGGGACTGGGTGGTTTCGGCATTCAATCGAAATCTGCCTTACGACGAGTTCATTCGCTTGCAGTTGGCGGCGGATCTGATTCCCGAAGCGTCGATCGACGACTATTCCGCGCTCGGCTTTCTGGGATTGAGTCCCACCTACTGGAAGGAACTGAAACTCGCTCCCGACGTGATCAAACAGGTGGTGGCTGAAGAGTGGGACGAGCGTGTCGATGCGGTGAGCCGCACGTTTCTCGGCCTGACGGTCTCGTGCGCGCGCTGCCACGACCACAAGTTCGATCCGATTACGATGGAAGACTATTACTCCCTCGCGGGTGTTTTCGCCAGTACGCAATTGGAAGATCGTCCCTTGTTGCCGGATGCCGAAGCGAAAGTTGTCCGCGAAGCCCACCAGCAGGTGTCGAAGCTCAGCGAACAACTCAAAAAGATCAAGGACAAGGAAACCGCGGAAGCCACCGAACTCAAGAATCAGATTGAAACGATCAAAGCCAATACCCCCCATTACGACCAGCAATGGGCGAATATCGTCAGGGAAGCCAGTATCTACGTGCGTCCGCAAGGGACCGACTTCACCCGTCTCGAATACAAAGAGGGCGAGCCGCGCGACCTGCCGATCTTTCGTCGCGGCAATCCCGCCAATCCGGGGGAGATCGTACCGCGAGGTTTTCCGGTACTATTTTCGGAATCTGCGGAGCGTCGTCAATTTGAACAGGGAAGCGGACGACGGGAACTCGTCGATGCCCTGCTGACAGATTCACGAGCCCTCGTAGCGCGGGTCTTCGTCAATCGCATCTGGACGGAACACTTCGGACAGGGGCTCGTGCGAACGGCGAGTAACTTCGGCCTCCAGGGAGAAAAACCGACCCATCCGGAGTTGCTCGACTGGCTGGCGGAAGAGTTCATCCGACACAATTGGGACGTGCAGTGGCTGCACCAACAAATCGTGCTTTCCGCCGCCTATCGACAGTCGAGCGGTTTTGAGCAGACGGCCTTTGCCCACGATCCCGAAAACCGGCTGCTCTGGCGCATGAATCGACGACGCCTGACGGTCGAAATGTGGCGGGATGCGATGTTAGCAGTCTCCGGCAATCTCGATCGAAAGGTGGGTGGGCCGCCGGGAGACCTGGAGAAACTCAACTTTCATCGTCGCACGCTGTATGGAAAAATCGCGCGTCGCGATCTCAACCAGATGCTGCGGATGTATGATTTTCCGGAACCGACTTCGCACAGTCCCAAACGGGTCTCGACGACCACCCCTCTGCAACAACTGTTCGTCTTGAATTCCCCCTTTGTGATGACCCAGGCGGAAGCCCTCCGGGAAAAACTCCCCGCGGAGGAATCGACCGCCGGCAAGATTCGGTTCTGTTATCGTCGCCTGTTTGCTCGCGAACCGACGGACGACGAAATTCTCGTCGGAAGCCGGTATTTGGGCGACGCCTCTGCCGAACGTTGGACCTCCTATCTGCACGCCTTATTGAGTCTGAATGAGTTTTTGTATGTTGAATAATTCTCCGAGGAATCTGGAAACGCCCTTGCTGTCCCGCCGTCGCCTGTTGGGACAGATGGGAAACGGTCTGGGGACGCTGGGACTGCTACAAGCGTTCTCTCATCAGGCCGAGGCACAACAGAAAGTCCCCCACTTCGCACCGAAAGCGAAACACGTCATTCAACTCTTCATGAACGGCGGACCGTTCCAGGCGGACCTCTTCGATCCGAAGCCGCTCCTGAAAAAATACGCAGGCCAACGCCCGCCGGAAGCCGACCTGCGCACCGAACGCAAAACTGCCGGCCTCCTCCCGTCTCCGTTCCGGTTTCAGAATCGTGGCGAGAGCGGCATTCCCATCAGCGAACTGCTCCCCAAACTGGGCGGGTGCGCGGACGACATGTGTATTGTGCGGTCGATGCACACCGATAATCCGAATCACGGCCCCGCTCTGCTGCTGATGAATAACGGCACCATCATTCCCACGCGTCCCAGTATGGGATCGTGGATGTCGTACGGTCTGGGGACCGAAAACGCCTCGTTACCGACGTACGTCGTCCTCTGTCCGGGACGACCGGTCCGGTTCTCGATTTTGTGGTCGAGTGCGTTCCTGCCGGGCGAACATCAGGGGACCTACATCAATCACAGCGATCCGACTCCCGAAAAACTGATCCCCTATCTCAAGAACACTCACCTCTCCAAAGCGGAACAGCAGCAGCAACTCGATCTGATCCAGAATCTCAATCGACAACATCTCCAACAGACCGGACCTGACGTCGCCCTCGAAGGTCGCATCAAGTCGATGGAGACCGCTTTCCGCATGCAGTTCTCGGCAACAGACGCCTTCGATCTGGAACGGGAGACCCAAACGACACGCGAGCAATACGGCACAGGACATTTTGCCAACGCGTGTCTCCTTTCCCGACGCCTCGTGGAACGGGGAGTCCGATTTACCCAGATTTATTACGGCAACGGCCAGCCGTGGGACACTCACAGCAACCACAACGAGTCGGTGCAGAAATTGTGTCGCGATATCGATACGCCGATCGCCGCGCTGTTAACCGATCTGAAACAACGCGGACTCCTGGATGAAACCCTGGTGATCTGGGGAGGCGAATTCGGTCGCACGCCGACCTCCGAAAACGGCAACGGACGCGATCACAATCATTACGGCTTCACGATGTGGATGGCGGGGGGCGGTGTTCGCGGAGGGATGACTTACGGCGAAACCGACGACTTCGGCTTTCGAGCCGTCCACAATCGAGTTCACATTCACGACATGCACGCCACCATCCTGCACTTACTCGGCTTGAATCACGAAGAACTGACGTACCGCTACTCCGGTCGCGACTTCCGGTTAACGGACGTCGAAGGCCGAGTGATCGACGAGATTGTTTCGTGACGGAGCGATCTCCTTGAATTTGACGCAAAGGCTCGAAGCAGCCAAGTAACGCAAAGATCGGAAAGTTTTTCGCCGCGACTTTGCGTCTAATTTGCATCTAAGCTCTATTCATCATTCATCCGGCGGGAAGACCTCTCCCCTACTTTTGAAACGAAAACCATCCATGCAACTCGCCACGGTCCTCACGCCTCTTTCCGATGAAAATCTTCGTCTCGCCGCACAATGCGGCGTCACCGATGTTGTCGATCGCTACCACGGACCGCAGCGGGAGGATTTGGAACAAGCCAAATCGCGCATCGAACAGTTTGGGCTGAAGCTCTCCGTCATCGAAGGTTATCTGCCGATCGAGCGGATCAAATTGGGTCAGGACGACGGCTCCGATCTCCAAGCGCTCAAAACGTTAATCGCAAACATGGGCGAAGTCGGCATTCCGATCCTCTGTTACAACTTCATGGCGGGAACCGACTGGGTCCGCACAAAACTCGATCTCCCGGAACGGGGGGGCGCTCTCGTCACCGGATTCGATCTGCAAGACGTCAACCAGGCCATCCTCCTCGGACACGATTCGGGGGATGCCGATTATCAACGCGACGAGCAAATCGTGACGGCGGAAGAATTGTGGCCACGACTGGAGGCGATGTTACAGGAGTTGGTCCCAGTCGCGGAACGGGCGGGCGTCACGCTGGCAATGCATCCCGATGACCCGCCGCTGCCGGAATTGCTCGGCAAAGCCCGCATCATGAACAGCGTGGAAAACTTCGAGCGGCTCCTGCAGCTTGTCCCCAGTCCGGCGAACGCTGTCTGCTTCTGCCAGGGAACTTTCGCCACCATGGGCGCGGATATCCCGGAAGCGATACGTCGTTTGGGAAAAGCCATCAAGTACGTCCATTTCCGGGACGTTCGCGGGAAGGCGGAATCCTTCGCCGAAACCTTTCACGACAACGGTCCCACCGATATGGCCGAGGCCATTCGCACGCTCAGAGAAGTCGGCTTCGACGGACTGATTCGTCCCGACCACGTGCCGCAACTGGTCGGCGAAGAAGACGGCGAGCCGGGCTACACGATGCTGGGCCGACTCCATGCTTACGGTTACATTCGGGGTTTGCTGGACGCCACCGATTCTTAAAAGTCATCCTCGACGCACGGTGGACATCAGAGCGTCGAGCAGCGATACCCCGGATGATCGGTTTGGAAACGTTCTTCGAGCCAACCCGCTCCAATTCCCGGTCGATCGCTCAGCGCGATGCTCCCGTTCTCGACGACGACGTTCTCATCAATGAGTGACGGATAGAGTGTGGCAATATGAGCACGGACCGTTTCCTGCCAGACCACGCCCGACACCGAAGCGGCGATATTCAAACCGGCGAGCAACGTCAATGGCCCCGTACAGTCATGCATCAGGACGGGAACGTTATAAAGCTGGGCCAGCTCGGCGATGCGTCGCGTTTCGCTGATCCCGCCCACCCAGGTCGGATCGATCATCACGAAGTCCGCCGCCTGCTGTTCGAGCACCTGGCGATACCGTTCGCGGGTCACCAGCATTTCACTGACGGCAATCGGCACGCCGGCTTTGTGGCGGAAATCGGCCATCGCGGAGATCGAGTCGGGCCGCAACACGTCTTCCATCCAGAGCGGCTGAATCTCACGCATCCCCTCGGCAATCCGCAGTCCCGCATGCAGCGAAAAGAAACCATGACCGTCCAGCATCACTTCCATTCGATTCCCGACGCGCTCGCGGATGGCTCGAAACGGAGCCAGTCCCCGTTCGAGATCTTCCCGGCTAATGGTCTCGCCTCCATGCTCTCGAAAAACGTGATCGAACGCCCACAGTTTCATCGCTCGATAACCCTGCTCGAGTAACTCTTCGGCGAGGTCGCCCGGTGCGTTGAGACTGCTCCAGTTATCCTGAAGCGGACCGGGTTGTCCCGCATCGCCGTGTCCCGGCCAACCCGCAAAGACCGGCTCCGTGGAACGTCTGGCTCCGTAAGAGGGGCCACCGCAACTGTTGTAAACGGGAACCGCATCGCGAACCGGTCCCCCCAGAAGTTTCCAGACGGGACGCTCCAGCAGTTGTCCCAGAATATCCCACAGCGCCAGATCAATCGCCGACAGCGCACGAAGTTCTGCTCCAGTGCCGCCGAACGCCATACTTCGTCCATACAGAAACCGCCAGTGACTTTCGATCGCCGTCGCATCCGCGCCCAGTAAACGCTGCGCCATCCAGTCATGAATGACGGACGCCGCTGCCTGCGGAACGTAATAGGTCTCTCCATGACCGATCACCGGTTGCCCGTCTGCCGAGGTGGCATCGGTATGAATACGCAACATCATCAACCCGGGCATGAGTTCGTGGGCAATCGCCGTCTCGATGCGGGTGATGCGGGGACCGTTGCGATAGGCGTGATATTGGGTCGGCCCGGACGCCCGGTCAAATTCTTCGTGATTCATGCTCGTTCGTCTCTCGCAGAGTTTTCGGTCCGTTGTCTCGATCACAACCTTCGCATCGCAGGGTAACTGAAAAGAGGGAAAGTTCCCGCAATTTGAATTGGTGGCTGCCGTCGAGTTGATTTACATTGAAATCGATTGCTTCCCCACTCACAACCGGCAAATTGAAAGTCATGTGCTCTATGTTCCCGCGCTGCGTCATCGTCTTGCTGTTACTGATCACCTTTCTCCCCACCCTCTCTTCCGCGAAAGAAGACCCTCCGATCCAGAATGTCGTGTTGATTCTGGCGGATGATCTCGGCTGGTCCGATTTGGGATGTTTCGGTAGCGACCTGCATGAAACTCCCCACCTGGATCGTCTCGCCTCTCAGGGGGTCAGCTTCACCGATGCGTATGCGGCGAGTCCCGTCTGTACGCCGACCCGAGCTTCCATTCTGACGGGGAAACATCCCGCTCGTTTGCACATGACGATCTGGCGCGAGAGCGCTCTGAATCGTGGAAACCGCCAATTACTGGAACCGGTCTGTCTCGATTCTCTTCCTCTGGAGCACGTGACGCTGGCGGAAGTGTTGAAAGAGGCCGGGTTCTACAATGCCCACATCGGCAAGTGGCACCTGGGGCGCGCAGAATCGTATCCCCAACCGCACGGATTTCATCGGAACGTCGGCGGAACGCTTTGGGGAGCACCGCAAACATTCTGGTATCCGTTCTCTGGAGATCAATATTTTCGCGACTGGCGTTACGTCCCCGATCTGGAACCGGGAGAACTGGGAAACTATCTGACAGATGAGCTGACGGACGCCGCTCTGGACATCATGGAACACTCCGTCACAACGAAGCGCCCCTTCTTTCTGAATCTCTGGTATCACGCCGTCCACACACCCATCGAAGGGAAACCGGAACTGGTCGCCAAATACGAACAGAAAGTAACCGCGGATTCGGTCCAGCGGAATCCGCATTATGCCGCCATGGTCGAAAGTCTCGATCAGAACGTCGGTCGAGTCCTGAAACGACTCGATGAATTAGAAATCGCCGATCGAACGCTGGTCGTTTTCACCTCCGACAACGGAGGCTTCGTCAATCGCTGCAAACTGCATCCCGACATCCCCGTGGCCAACAACGCACCGCTCCGAAGCGGCAAAGGATCGTGCTATGAAGGTGGGATTCGTGTCCCGCTGATCGTGCGAGGCCCCGGCATCAAACAGGGAACGTCCGATTCCCCCGTCTTCTCCTGTGACCTCTATCCCACCATCTTGAATCAGTTGGGGCTGGGAGATCGAATTCCGAAAGCGATCGACGGCGTCGACCTCTCCGCACAACTCCGAGATCCCGGAATTCCGCTGAAGCGAAAAACGCTCTATTTTCATTACCCGCACTACTATCCGACCACGACACCGGTGAGCGCCGTTCGACACGGCGACTGGAAGTTACTCGAATATTACGAACAGGGACGCACCGAACTTTATCACCTTGGAGACGATCTGGGGGAAACCAAAGACCTCTCAACTGAGAAACAGGAGCTCGTTCTCGATTTACAACAACGCCTGCATGGATGGCTTAAGGGGGTGGACGCGTTGTTACCGGAATCGAACCCAAACCGGTGATGCATCAAATCGCACTTGAATGAACGGGAGAATGCGGGGATAATGGCAGTCTACCTGCCGAAATGCCTCCCTAAAATCATCCGCAGATCAAAGTCTCGCCGTCTCGGATGGTCAACCCTCCCCCCCTTGGGCTTTTCCCATGAGATTAACTACTTTTCGAATCTGTTGTCTGGTTGTCTGTTGCGCGTGGTTCGTGACGGACACCTGTGCTGCGAACGAACCCAATTCGACACGATCTTTCTCGTTTGAGAAAGATATCCGTCCCATCTTTCGGGAATTCTGTTTCGATTGTCACGGAGCGACGGAGAATCTGGAAGGCTCACTCGACTTGCGCCTGGTCCGTTTTCTCCAGAAAGGCGGAGATTCGGGACCGGCCATTGAACCGGGGGAACCGGAGTCCAGTTATCTTTTGGATCGCGTGAAAAGCGGAGAAATGCCGCCGGGAGAAGCTCACGTCCCCGAGCAACAGATTGCCGTCCTGGAACAATGGATCGCCCAGGGAGCGAAGACGCTCCGCCCCGAGCCGGAAACAATCGGTCCCGGCATTCCGATCACTTTGGAAGAACGAAACTACTGGGCCTTTCAGCCGATCACGCGTCCCGAGGTTCCCGAGTTTTCGGAACCGAATCGGGTGCGTACGCCCATCGACGCCCTGTTGAAAAAATCGATGCCGGAGGGATTATCGTTTTCTCCCGACGCAGATCGATTAACGCTGATTAAACGGGTCTATTTCGACCTGATCGGCTTGCCGCCGACTCCCGATGAACTGGCCCGCTGGGAGAATCATACCAGTAGCGACTGGTACGAACAGATGGTCGATTCGCTGCTCGACTCTCCGCATTATGGCGAACGCTGGGCGCGGCACTGGCTCGATGTCGCCGGTTACGCGGATTCGGAAGGATACACGCTGCGGGACGAGGAACGTCCCTGGGCTTGGAAGTACCGCGACTACGTCATTCGATCCTTGAACGAAGACAAACCGTTCGATCGATTCATCGTCGAGCAGCTCGCCGGCGACGAACTTGCCGGACCGATCGAGGGAGACCTGACCCCGGAACAGATCGAACTACTGACGGCGACCGGATATCTCCGCATGGCGGCGGATGGAACCGGCTCAGGCGACAACAGCGAAGAAGCCAGAAACAAGGTCATCGCCGACAACATCAAGATCGTCAGTTCCTCACTATTGGGTCTGAGCGTTGCCTGCGCTCAGTGTCACGATCATCGTTACGACCCCATCTCGCAAATCGATTACTACGGATTGCGGGGTGTCTTTGAACCTGCGTATGACTGGAAAAGTTGGAAGGTCCCCTCCCAACGACGGGTCTCTTTATACACGGAAGCCGATCGTGCCAAGGCGGCTGAAGTCGAGGCAGAGGTCAAGCAAATCGCCGACGAGAAAGCCGTCAAACAGGCGGAATACATGGAACAGGCGCTCAACAAGGAACTCGAAAAATACGAAGCCCCGCTCAAAGACCAGCTCCGCGCCGCTTATAAAACTCCCGCCAAGGAACGTAGCGACGAACAGAATGCCCTGCTGAAAAAGTATCCCAGCGTCAATATTACGCCGGGGGTTCTCTACCAGTACCTCCCCGATGCGGCGGAAGACCTCAAGAAGTACGACCAGAAAATTGCCGAGGTCCGCAAACAGAAACCGCCGGAAGAATTTTTACGCGTGCTGACTGAACCATCCGGCCACGCCCCGGTCACAAAACTGTTTCATCGTGGAGACCATCAGCAACCAAAACAAGACGTCTTACCGGCGGCGCTCACGATCGCCTCTCCCGAAGGCGAAGGACCTGAGATTCCGGTCAACGATGAAACGCTGCCCACAACCGGTCGTCGGCTGGCTTATGCAAACTGGCTCACCAGCGGCGAACATCCTCTCGTCGCTCGCGTCCTGGTGAATCGCATCTGGATGCACCATTTCGGACAGGGACTGGTTGCAACGCCCGGCGACTTCGGAAAACTCGGCACCGAACCGACGCACCCCGAATTACTGGACTGGCTGGCGTCCGAATTCATGGAACAGGGATGGAGCCTGAAACAGCTACACCGTCTCATTCTGACCTCCACGGCATGGCGACAATCGTCGTTTCGCGATCCCGACAAGAACGCGATCGATCCCGAGAATCGTTACTACTGGCGAAAGTCGGTGATGCGACTGGAGGCGGAAATTCTGCGAGACCGCATGCTGGCCGCCAGCGGAACCCTCAACAATGAATTGTTTGGTCCTCCGATCGCCATCAAGGAAGACGAAACCGGCCAGGTCGTCGTCGCCGGGGAACAGAAACGTCGCAGTCTCTATATCAAGATGCGACGCTCTCAGCCGGTCGCCATGTTGCAGACGTTCGATGCCCCCGTCATGGATGTGAACTGCGAACGCCGACCGGTCTCGACCGTCGCCACGCAATCCCTGATGTTGATGAACGGACAATTCACTCTCGATCAGGCGATGAGCCTGGCCGAACGAGCCGCCGCAAATCCCCGGCCTGTCGATCTCGATGTATCATCGTCTCTTCCCGATCTCCCCTCTCCGCCCTCTGCGGTCTGGGAGTACGGGTCCGGAAAATTTGATGCCGAAACCGGGATGACTTCCGGGTTCACTCCTCTCCCGCATTGGACGGGATCGGAATGGCAAGGCAGTTCCCAACGTCCCGACCCGACCATTGGATGGGTGATTTTGAATCAGTCGGGCGGCCATCCCGGCAAGGAATTCAGCGCCATCCGTCGCTGGATCGCTCCCCAGTCCGGAACGCTCACCGTAACCGGTTCTCTCTCTCACGGCAGCGAGAACGGCGACGGCGTAAAAGGCCGGATCGTCAGTTCGCGCAGCGGCCAAATCGGCGAATGGCAGATTCATCACGGAAAGGTCGAGACCCACGTGAAGAATCTCAACGTTCAAGCGGGGGACACCATCGATTTCATCACAGAATGTATGGCTCACGAAACGTCGGATTCATTTTCCTGGCCGGTTGCTTTGAAACTCGCCTCATCCGACGGCGAGACGACCAACTATAGCTCGACCGCTGACTACCACGGCCCACAATCCGACGAGAATTACACCGACTTACCGGCGCAAATTGCCGCTGCCTGGGAGTTGGTTTACCTCCGCCCTCCGACTCAGGAAGAATTGCAGCTCACGATGGAGTTTGCCGCCAGGCAGCTTCATGATTTGCAGGAAGAGCAACGCGGCATTCTCCCCAACGTGACCGCAGGACGCCAGGCGCTCATCAATTTGTGTCAGGTGTTACTGAATTCCAGCGAATTCCTGTACGTCGATTAATTCGTCGCTCGCCACACTCCCTCACTTCCTCATTCGACTTTATTGAAGACAACCGTCATGAATCATTTCACTCGCCGAGATTTTCTCTCGCACAATGGCATGGGAATCGGTTCGATTGCACTCGCCTGGTTACTCCAACAGGACCGGGCTCAGGCAAAACCGAAGAGCGTCACTCTCCGCGAGCCGCATAACGATCTGCTGCCGCGGGAACCGCACTTTGAGCCTAAGGCTCAGGCGATGATTTCGCTCTTCCAGCACGGCGGACCGTCTCACATGGATCTCACCGATCCGAAACCCGAGTTGACCAGACTGAACGGCGTCGATTTCGCGGGCGATATCAAGTTCAGTTTCGTCAATGAAGCCAGTAAAAAACTGCTCGGCTCGCCGTGGAAGTTCGAGAAACATGGCGAGTGCGGGACCGAGATTTCCGAATTGCTCCCCCACACGTCAGAAATCGTCGATGACATCTGTTTGATTCGCAGCATGCACACCGGCGCCAACGGGCACGAAGTCTCGATTCGATATTTCCACGGCGGAATTCCGGGCGTTCTGGGACGCCCGACGCTGGGATCGTGGCTGGTGTACGCACTCGGCTCCGAAACTCAAAACCTGCCGGCGTATATGGTCTTGACCGATCCGGGCGGCTTGCCGGTCGATGGAGTCACGAACTGGTCCAACGGCTTCATGCCGGCGCTGTTTCAGGGAACTGTTTTACGACCGAAAGAACCACGGATTCTCAACCTCGAAGCGCCCGCCCACCAGAAAGGTGTCTTCCAGAGACAGAACCTCGATCTCCTGCAAACACTGAATCAGCGTTATCTGGAACAGCGTCCCGGAGAAGCCGAACTGGAAGCCCGGATTGCCAGTTACGAACTCGCCGCACGGATGCAGACGGCGGCCGCGGAAGCTCTGGACATCTCGCAGGAAACCGAAGCGACCCAAAAGATGTACGGTCTCGACAATCCCAAATCCCGGGAATACGGAACGCGATGTCTTATCGCGCGTCGTCTCGTGGAACGCGGCGTCCGCTTCGTCCAATTGTTTCATAGCGGACAGCCCTGGGATAACCACAGCAACATTTCCACCGCGTTACCTTCCGTCTGCCAGAAAACGGATCAGCCCGCTGCCGCCCTGGTCAAGGACCTGAAACAGCGCGGCTTACTCGATTCCACAATCGTACACTGGGGTGGAGAAATCGGTCGTCTCCCCGTCACCCAGGATCACGGCGATCCGAAAAAAGCGGGACGCGATCACAACGGCCAAGGATTCAGCGTCTGGCTGGCGGGTGGCGGGATTCAGGGAGGCCTCGCCTACGGGAAGACCGATGAAGTCGGGCATCGCGCGGTCGAGAACGTCGTCACACCGAATGATTTTCAAGCGACCCTCATGCATCAATTTGGTTTGAATCACGAAGAGTTGATTTATCTGTCGAGCGGACAGGAGCAGATCATCACAAATAAACGCCCCGCGGAGGTCGTGCGAGATATTTTAAGCTGACGGTGCGCACGAACGCGTAGCGGTTTTCCTGTGGATGAATCAGCGCTCCTGAAACGGGAACTTGAAACAGGAGACGTGACATGACTGCTCACCCACCGACCCACCAAACTCCAGCCGAAGAAACTCTCTGGACGCGACGCGATCTCTTAAAAAGCGTCACTGGTGGGGCAGTTCTGCTCGCTGCCGGTGAACGATCCGTTCCGGGGTTTCCGGCCCCCGCAAAAAAACTACCCGTCGCGGCTGTGGTGTCGGAATACCGCGAGAATTCCCACGCGGATGTGATCGTCGGAAAAATTCTGGAAGGATACGATCAACGTGGAGGTCCGGGGCCGAATCTCGAAATCGTTTCTCTCTACACCGATCAGGTACCCGACGAGGATCTGTCGCGGGGACTTTCCAAGAAGCATGGATTTCGTATCGTTCCGACGATTGAGGAAGCGATCACTCTGGGAACAGGGAAGGTTCAGGTAGCCGGCGTCCTGAGTATCGGCGAGCACGGAGACTATCCCAAAACCAAGCGAACCGGCCAGAAAATGTATCCCCGGCGCCGCTTCTTCGACCAAATCACTGCCACCTTTCGCAAAGCCGGTTCCGTCGTCCCCGTGTTCAACGACAAGCATCTCGCTTACGACTTTAACGACACCCGGCAGATGTACGACGCCGCGCGGAAAATGAAAATCCCTTTCATGGCAGGCTCCTCGATCCCCGTCACCTGGCGCCGTCCGCCGTTGTCACTCCCGCCCGACTGTGAAATCGAATCCGCCCTGGCGATCGGTTACTCGGACATTGAAGCTTACGGCTTCCACGCCCTCGAAGGATTACAGTGCATGATCGAACGTCGCCGGGGAGGAGAATCGGGCGTCAAACGGGTGCAGGCGGTTCAGGGTGAAGAAATCTGGAAAGCGGAACTGGAGGGACGCTGGTCGAGAGAGCTTTTCGACGCGGCGTTGAAAACCATGCCTCCCGAGGATTGCGGACAACTCGAACGCGACCTCGACCCCCAGGCTCCGTTCTTTCTGTTCGAGCATCAGGACGGGTTAAAATCCTGCGTGGCGATGGCGAACGGAGTCTCCCGACATTTTGGCTTCGCGGCGAAACTGAAAGGGAGAAAAGAACCGGTGGCGACCTGGTACGAACTGGAACTCGATCAGCCGTTCGGGCATTTTGCCTATCTGGTCAAAGCCATTAATCACATGTTCCAGACCGGCCAACCCGCCTATCCGGTCGAACGAACGCTACTGACGACCGGTATGCTCGATGAGATCATGCATTCGCTTGCCGATGACAATCGTTCGACAACGACGCCTCATCTGAAAATCGCCTACCAACCGACCGACTGGCCGTTTGCAAACGCTCCCGAAGAATGAGCGCGAGCGAAGCTCGATTCACTCGCCGATCGCATAGAGCTTCGTGCGAGTTCGGATAAATAATCGCCCGTCGGAGATCGCAGGAGTGGCGACAATCCCTTCGCCCATGTCGTTTCGCGACAGAACCGTCAGCTCAGGATCGTCCTGAAGCACCACGACGCGTCCATTCTCTCCGGCGATAAAGATCTTTCCGTCGCCATAAATCGGCGAAGCAAAGTACTGACTGGCATTTGGAATTCTCTGCGGTGGTCGAATCGCCTCACCCGTCTCCACATCAAACAAAGTCGTAATGCCGCCCCCTTTGACCAGCAGCATTCGTTCTCCGTGAATGAACGGCGACACAATATGATCGGTATGTTTCGTGCGATGTTTCCAGAGCACGTGAGTTTGAGTCACATCGCCGCGGCCTCCCCCGCGTACTGCGAGAACATATTCATCCGCAGGATTTTCATCCCCGAACTTGGCTCCGGCGAAGTTATCCGGAAACAGAAACGCCTTATCGAGTTCGTCCCCCTCCAACAAACCGTCCTCATTGTCATCGCCGCGATCGAAGGTCCGTTCATAAAATTCCTGCGGCACCTTGTCTCGACCGACGAACGCCTGGATCTCGGCTTTCGAGACCTTGCCGTCGCTGTTCCCCGTGTCCGCCTGATCGACGGAAACCAGCCACTGGTTGGCGATGCCCCCACTCTGCAGGGAGATATAAATCGTTCCATTCAGACAAACCGGCGTCGTTTTGATATTTCTCAACAAGGTCTTGGCCACCCACAGTCGCTGACCGGTATCGGGATCGTAGCCGATCAATTTCCCGGTCCCGGCGACGATCAACTCATCTCCCTTGTCGGTCCGGCAGATGACCGGATGAGAATAATTGACCGCCATTTCGGAGCGCTGCTCCTTCCAGACAACCTCGCCGGTCTGTTTATCGAACGCATAAATCGCGGGAGCGAGATCATCGTCCTGACAGAAAATCACTTTGTCCTGATAAAGCACGGGAGACATACCTGCCCCCCACTTGAAAACGAAAAAGGGCCGCGGCAGTTTCTGCCGCCAGATCACCTCACCCGTTTGAGCATCCAGCGCGAGCATCCCCAGCGTTTTGAAGTAGAAATAGACCCGCTCCGCATCTGCTGCCGGTGTCGTGCTGGCGTGTGAGTTCGTGGCGTGAACTTCCATCAAACCCGGAGTCTGCCAGGTTTTCCGCCACAGTTCTTCACCAGTCCCGGCGTCATAGCAGAACAGGCCGACCGTTTGTTCGTCGATCATCCCGTTGGTGAAGACGCGACCGGCCGCGACGACGGGAGAACCAATCCCGTCCCCCACTTCCGCAGACCAGACCACATTCTCCGTCGCTGAGAAGGACTCCGGTAGCGACGCCTCCTCCTGCGAAATCCCCGTACAATTAGGCCCCCGAAACTGAGGCCAGTCAGCCGCCACCAGAGAGCAAGTGATGCTGAGGACCAGAAGAAATGCCGGGAACGTGGTTCGATTCTGTCTCAACATCGTCAATTCTCCGAAAGTCTGAATAAAAGCGCTTCAGAGCTTGTCTTCTAATTCGCCATTCGTAGCCAAAATGGAATTTGAAGACAGGCTCTCAGACTTTATCCTCCCGTGATCGCAGCTCGGGATCAACTCTTTTCCGGAGCACATTTCGGTTCTGACAAGATTGGTTTGCGGCGGCGTCCGGGAATCCAACAGACGTCGAAGACGAAGCACAAGAGTTCTTCTTGCAGAACTGGATTTGAGAGACCATGAAGTGCGCGCAGAGATCATCGCAAGTACTGCGTCCAGGAGATCCGGGTCGTCTCTTCATTCTCGCCGCGGGTGATGATCAGAGTCGTCGATCGCTGTGCGGAATTGACCAAAATGGTATGAAACGCAAACGGACGTCCCTCGGATTCATCGTTGAAAACGACCGATCGCCCCGTCTCCGCCGCAATGCCGAGTTGGCGATCGTGTTCGGGATTGCGCGTGAGCAGTTCTCGATAAAACGCCACGACTTTCTCGACGGAGTCCTCGGTCGTCATAGTTGTCTTGAGAATGCTGGAAACGACGGTGCGGTTTCCCGCCGCGTCGATCGTCGCACCGTCAGACATTTGCGATTTTCCAATCTTCGCGTCGGGATAGCGCCACTTCACGATCGTTCCGATTAAGGTCACCGGTTCATCGGCAGACGCCGAGGTCGGACTGACAGTCATGCAAGAAAAAATAACAGAAAGCATCAGGAGCGGATAAGTGTGTCGCATTTCGGTTCTCCGGTTCGAGGTGAGTGACATCTTCGTGATGAGACGCGACTTCACGAGAGATGTTAGCGAGCTTTTCTGTTTTTTTCAGAAAATGTCGAGATTGGCTAAGCGGCTGGTTAAGTCTTTGGCTGTGTGATCTTCAGCGTGTGAAATGAGCTTTCGAGTTCTTTCTCATCGAAGCCTGAACCCCATACTTTGATGGTGGCGTATCCTCCGGGGACGGACAGCACGTAATCGACTTGCCGATTCGTTTCTTTCCCGGTGACCTCATAGACGTATTTCTGGCCGTTTGCTTCTCCGTAAGTCACGGTCTCAGAGGTTCGTTGGGCGACATTCTGCAACTGCGGAGGAAGAGGCATCGCCATTTGCCGTTGTAACAGGTCAAAACTCAACTCGTCGATTGGCAGCACGACGGCGAGCAGTTTTCCCTTCCGCAACTCAGCCCCATTGTTTGAGAGCGACCAGCCTTCAGGAGCCTCCAGGTCGACCTGCGGAATTTCGGGGATCTGACTCGTGTCATTTTCAAGCAGATCGGCAGCGGTCAAGCTGAGCAGGAATCCCGAAATCCAATGCGCGGGATGGGTGTTTGAATCGAAGGAACCGAGCCAATCATCGAGCGCCTCTCTGTCAGCGTCGAGCGTCGCTTCGGGATCCTCCTGAAACAGACGTTCGCGCAGCGCCTCTTCCAGAGTTGTCGGATCGACATCTTCATTCAATTCCTCCAGAGGAAGCGCTTCCAGCTCCCGTATGAATGGTTTCAAGTAACCAAGTTGTTCGGGGAGGGGTGGGATCATGACAATCTATCGTCCGAGGTAGTTGAGGGCGTTCAGTAATGTAGATTTCCAATCACGGACATCACTGTCCCTTGATTCTTACTATCGAGATATTTGCTCTAATGTCGAAACGACACCAGCGAAAGTTTCTTGTCCATGCATTCTTTCAGCGTCGCTGCGTAAGCTTCCATGTCTTCAGCGACATCTTCCGCATCCATTTCGCGACCAATGGCGCCGCCACTCAATCGACGCAGAAGAAATCCGACAAACGTTTTTTTGGCTCGGGGTTTGGTTTCCGTGGCGAGTTGATATTCGGCTTCGAGTTCGGACTGCTCGAGATATCCGATTTCGGGAAAATCTGATCCGTCATAGGGAATGTCGATCGGTGCACCGTTGGCGATCAATTTCGACTTGTAAGGATGATCGCGAACGGCATAAACATCTTCGCCCACCATCTCGCCGATTTCTTCACAAATCGCTTTCAACGCATATCCATACAGATGCTTCGTACCTTCCTCGTGCTGGCAGTTCCCCTTGATGATTCGCTTCAGAGCATCGCGTTCGTCAGTTTCCAGCGAATCCTCACCTCCTGATATTTTCTGATAGAGCGTCCGATCGTCTGAGCCTGGAATCTCCCGCAATTGCTCGAGATCGACTCCATAAAACATGTGAGAATAGCCCATCATTGACCTCGTGAAATGGATGCAGCGAGAAGACTAAGTTCCCGAGTCTTCGGCCGCCTCGGCGATATCAAACATCAAGAGTGGGGGACTTTCCCTGGCGGTCGGCGAATCTCGAGATGCAATAGATTACGGTAGTTTGGAACGCATCTCCAGAAGATCTTAACGGCACTCGAAGAGGTTCGGATCCCGACTTTTTCGCCGCGCAGCAAAAAACGGACTCGGCTGCAGATTCGCAACCGAGTCCGTGTTCGTATCACCTGCTTGCCGCTTCGAAGAGGGTCCAGCTTTCGAAACGTCGCACTCTCCTCAATTCGGATATCTCTGTCCGGGCCTGCCGACTCAGAACGTATCCAGAATAAAGTGATGGCCGCTGTGATAAGGACGATCCATCAAGTAGAAATTGTGCCAGTTGCTGTTGAAGACCGGAATGCGGCGATTGGCCGGATACCGGTAGTACATGTGATCGAATTCCCGCGGGGCCTGGAAGTTGTGCGGGTAATACACGTACGGGTAATAGTTGAATCGATTCCAGTCGGTCGGTTGACCTTCTCCGGCCGCTTCCGCGGTTCGGTCACCCGTCATAAATCCGCTGATCGCGGCGGCAGCCAACATCGTCATTGCGAAGGTGAGAGTCCGTTTCACCATAGTAAAAACTCCTTTGAGTCGATGGAGAGTGAGTCCTTGCGGACGACAGCGAGATCGGCCTTTGTCTCCAGCCATCTTCCCGCATGGCTCATTCATGGCGGCGGAGTTCGCTCCCCTCGACCGAGATGTCTCGGACGCTATGCGAACTACGCAGTCCGGCGTGAACCAAGTTCCGCTCTGAATTATTCATCGGACACTCCCCCCCAATCACAACAGGAAACTTCCTCCCAAACGGCACAATCCGCACAATTCCCGGGTCCGGAACCGTCTGGAGCAAGAAAGCTTCGGGAAAAGTGGATCTTGTCAGAAAGCGGTTTCTCCCCTAACTTACAGGTATTCTCACCTTGATAGAGACAGTTTTCATGCGATTTGCCCATCTTTCCCTCGTCACTCTGCTGTACCTCACGACCACGGTCACGGCCGCCGATACGAACTCCCTTCGCGCGCTGAGAGCCCCGAAACCGGTTCACGTCGAGGAAGCCCGCCTGCGGTCGCACATCAAATTCCTGGCGCACGAACGACTGGTCGGTCGCCGCGGCAAAGGATCGCGGGAAGCGGCCGAGTACCTGAAAAAGCAGTTTGCAGCGTACGGTCTCGAACCGTTGTTCGACGGAGACTTTTTTCAGGAGGTTCCGGGAAGTCCCAAATTCAGTATTCCGGGGGGACGTAATGTCGGGGCGATGTTGCGCGGCAGCGATCCGGATTTGAAAAACGAGTACATCGTCATCGGCGCCCATTACGATCATCTCGGCAAACGAGGTGACGCGATCTTTCACGGCGCGGACGACAACGCCAGCGGGACGGCGATGTTGCTGGAGACGGCCCGCGTACTGTCGCAGTCGCCGGTGAAGCTCAAGCGGAGCGTCATGTTTGTCGGCTTCGATCTCGAAGAACGTCTGTTGTGGGGATCGCGATGGTTCGTCGCCCATCCCCCCGTCCCTCAGGAACAGATGAAATGCCTCCTCGTCGCCGACATGATCGGTCGATCGCTGGCGGGACTGGACCTGAATACCGTCTTCGTGATGGGGAGCGAACACTCACCTCAATTGATTTCCGCCCTCGATGCGGCGGAGTCCTCCGAAGAACTCCACATCGCTCGACTCGGAATCGACCTGATCGGCACGCGCAGCGATTACGGACCGTTCTGGAACGAGGAAATTCCATTCCTCTTTTTCTCTTCGGGGGAACATCCCGACTATCACAAACCGACCGATACCGCCGACAAGATTCGCTACCGACAAGTCAGTATGGTGACCGACCTCGTGCGTCAGTTAACGACCACTCTCGCCTCAGCAGACGAGACGCCGACCTGGACCAACGATGTGACCCCCTCTGTCGAAGAGGTCAAAGCAGTCCGAACGATCGCGACGCGGTTATTGGAAAACCAGCCTCCCGGCAATCCGCTGGGGACGTCACAGTTGCTGCTGTTGGGGCACATCAAAGCCGAGACCGCCAAGATCCTGAATCGCGGCGAGATGACGTCCGGGGAACGAACCTGGCTGATTCGCGTCTCGCAACTGTTACTGTTCTCGGTTCTGTAGAGTGGCCGGAAGGCCCTTTATCCGGTAGACGCGGTCGGCGACCAGTCGTTTTGTTCGGGAGCGTCTTTCTTCCAGTTCCGCATGTTCCAGACGCGCGACGGCCGATTGTGCTTGTCGCTCGGTCCACTGTTCGACGGACAAGTACTCAAGGCCTCTATCACTTCTTCCACCGAATCGGTCAACAGGAATCGATGGACGTCGAATTCGCTGATCGTCCCCTGTTCGATCATGACGTTGTGTAGAAAATCGAACATCGGTTGCCAGTATTTTTTACCGACAAAAATCACCGGAAAGTTCAAAATCTTACCCGTTTGAATCAGGGTAGCCGCCTCGAAAGCTTCATCCATCGTGCCGTATCCTCCCGGCAGAATGATAAAGGCTTGCGAATACTTCACCAGCATCACCTTCCGGACGAAGAAGTAGCGGAACGTCGCCAGAATATCGATGTACGGATTCGGTTCCTGTTCGTGAGGCAGGATAATGTTGCAGCCGACCGAACGACCGTTGGCTTCCTGAGCGCCGCGGTTGGCGGCTTCCATGATGCCGGGACCTCCCCCGGTCATGACGGTAAAACCGATACGCGACAGCTCCGCCCCGATCTCGCGAGCGAGGATATAGAATTCGTGATCTTCATCGAATCGAGCCGATCCAAACACGCTGACACAGGGGCCGAGAAAATGAAGTGTCCGAAAACCGTGGATAAACTCTTTCGCAATTCGCAACAGGCGAAAGAATTCCGCCGTCCGCGAACGCGGACCTTCCAACAGATAACGGTCTTCCTGAATCCAGCCGAAATTAGAGGCGGTGTAATGATCGTGTGAATTCTTTGAGGTGTTTTTGTCCAACATGCGAGCAGCTCCGTTTTGAGATGACCGCGAAAGGATAGCGATTTCGGACGATTCCGCGAAGATCAGTCGGCGAATGACCACAAACCCGGATTGGCCAGTTCCACCGAATTCCCGGCGGGATCGCGAAAATAGATCGAGACCGCCCCATTCGGCCAGACAACTTCCGACTCGATCTCGACTCCAAAACCGGCAAGCCTCTCTTTCCAGCCGGGCATTTCCTCCGGCGAGACGGCGAACGCGACGTGCCCTGCTCCTTGTGCGCCGTGTAGGGGGATCGGTTGACCGTCCACGTCGCTTTGCTCGTGAGCGGTGTGCCGGGGATTGAAGATCAACAGCATACTTTCGTCGCAACGAAAAAAGAGGTGCCGCTCGTCCAGAGGATCGTCGACAACTTCCAAACCGAGGAACTGTTCGTAGAACGGACGCATCGCCGCCAGATCGTCGGCATAGAGACAGGTTTCGAGAACGCGAAGTGAATTCATCGGCAGCGGAGCCTTCGTCGCGAGGAGGGTGTCGGTTACGATGAGCCTCGAAATTCCGTCTCACGATTCTCATCGGGATCAGTTCATCATGACACAACACGGCCCCTGGTTCATCAATTCTTCCGCAGACGTCTACTCCGATCCCTGGTTGTCCGTTCGCTGCGATCAGGTAACCCGTCCCGACGGGAAACCGGGGACTCACAGCGTCGTCACCATCAAGCCCGGCGTCTCAGTCCTCGCCATGGATGAAGATCAGAACGTCTATCTGACCGACGAATTTCATTACGCCATCGGTCGCGATTCGCTGGAGACTGTCAGCGGCGGTATCGACGGCGAGGAATCTCCCGAGCAGGCGGCTCGTCGCGAATTGCAGGAAGAACTCGGCCTGCTGGCAGAAGAGTTAATCCCTCTGGGAACCGTCGATCCATTTACGAGTTCGCTCTATTCGCCGACGAAACTTTTTCTCGCGCGGGGCTTAACGGAAACCGAGACGAATCCGGACGGGACCGAATTAATCCGCAGGATTCAAATGCCGTTCGCGGAAGCGGTGGAGAAGGTGATGTCGAGCGAAATCACCCACGCTCCCAGTGGCATCCTGATTCTAAAAACCGAACGCTGGTTGCGAGAAACGAAAGCTAAGCAATGATGTCGTGAAGGACGTGGCCGGCGACATCGGTCAGACGGAAATCGCGTCCCGCGTGCCGATAGGTTAGCCGCTTGTGTTCCATTCCCAGCAGGTACAGCAGTGTGGCATGAATGTCGTGGATATGGGCTTTGTTCTCGGTGGCGTAATAGCCGTAATCGTCGGTGGCTCCATACTTGATGCCCGGTTTCACACCGCCTCCCGCCATCCAGACCGTGAACCCTTCCGGGTTATGGTCGCGTCCGTCGTGACCTTTCCCCTGGCAGGTCGGCGTGCGACCGAACTCGCCGCTCCACATCACCAGCGTATCGTCGAGCAGACCGCGCTGTTTCAAGTCTTTCAGTAAACCGGCGATTGGCTTATCGACTTCCTTCGCGTTTTGCTCGTGACCTTTGCGCAAGTTGCCGTGCTGGTCCCATTGCACTTCCGTATTACTGTGCGTCACCTGCACGAAACGGACGCCTCGCTCGGCAAACCGACGAGCCATCAAGCATTGCCGACCGAAGTCGGCGGTTTTTTCCTCATCGATGCCGTACAAGTGGTGTGTCGCTTCCGATTCGTTTTCGAGCGCCAGGGCTTCGGGCATTTCGGTCTGCATCCGGAACGCGAGTTCGAACGAACGAATGCGGGCTTCGAGTTCCGCATCGGGTCCGGTCGAGGTTTGCAGGCCGCGATTCAGCATCTGCGTAAGATCGAGTTGCACTCGTTGTTCTTCGCGAGAGAGTTTCTGATTCTGAATGTACTTCACGCGAGCCGTTTCCGACGACTGACTGGCGACACCGAGCGGCGTACCCGAATGCTCCGCCGGCAAAAACGCCGAACCCCAGTTCTTGGTCCCGCCGTGGGCGAGCGTCGGGCAGATGGTCAAAAACGCGGGCAGATTATTGTTTTCCGTTCCCAGGCCGTAACTGACCCACGATCCCATGCTGGGTCGCACGAATGTGTCGCTCCCCGTATGCAATTTCAAACAAGCTCCACCATGCGCGGGATTGGTGCCGTGCGCCGAGTTAATGAAACAGATATCGTCCACGCATTCGGCGACGTTGGGGAATAATTCGCTGACGTGCATGCCGCATTCGCCGTACTGCTTGAACTTCCAGGGCGAAGCGAGCAGTTCTCCCGTGGGGGCAAACTGAACGCGCGGTTTTTCGAACGGCAGATCTTTGTTGTCGTCGCGCTGCAACAGCGGTTTGTAGTCGAACGTATCGACCTGCGACGGCCCACCCTTCATGAATAGAAAGATGACCCGTTTAGCTTTGGGAGGAACGTGCGGCTGCAATGTCCCCGCCAGCCCCTCTTCCGCCAGCAGCGACGCCAGCGCGAGAGAACCGAAGCCGGTACTCGCTCGCTTTAACATTTCTCGTCGGGTCAGATTCATCATGATCGCGGTAAGTCTTGAACGGGTTAGCGGACGTATAAAAATTCGCTCGATGCCAGCACCGACTGACAGATCATCTGCCAGGCCTTGTGCGTCGGATCGGCGGTCGAGTCGTTGCGAGCGGCGAGTCGTTCCAGTTGTAGGAGATAGTTTTCCAGCTTTTGCGATTCCTCGTCCGTCGCAGGACGAGCGTACGCCATCAGGAACAGATTCTGGATTCGTTCCTGCGACGACTGTTCGGTCGCCAGTAACCGATCCGCGGTGGCGGATGAGAGCTTCGACATCAGGTCGGAATTCATCAGCATCAACGCCTGCGGAGCGATGGTGCTGCTTTCCCGATTGCCGTTGAGCACGCTGGCGTCGGTGTAGTCGAACAGTTTGAACATATCATACAGGTGATTGCGGACGACCGGGACATAGATCGATCGACGACGGATGTCCTCGTAGCTGGCTTTGTCTTCGGAGGTATGATTGAAGAAGAACTCGCGATTCTTCACCGGAACCAGACTTCCCCCCATCGTCGGATCCAACGTCCCGCTGACGGCGAGCATCGCATCGCGGATCGTTTCCGCATCGAGACGATGCAGGTCGTACCGCCAGTAAAGTCGATTCTCGGGATCGACCGCAGCCGCCGATTCGTCATAGCGGCTTTGTCGCTGATAGGCGGCGGAGAGCATGATCGTGCGATGTAATGATTTCAGCGACCAGCCTTCCTCCACGAAATGGACGGCCAGCCAATCGAGCAGTTCAGGGTGCGTCGGTTTCTCTCCCCGCAGGCCGAAGTTATCGACGGTCGGAACGAGCCCTTTCCCGAAATGCCAGCGCCAGACGCGATTCACCATCACGCGGGCGGTGAGCGGATGATCGTCTTCAGTCAGCCAGTTGGCAAACTGCAAGCGACCACTTTGATCGTCGGGAATGGGAGGCTGGTCGGTTCCCGCCATGACCACCGGGAACTGACGGGGGACCTCTGCTCCCAAAGTTAAGTGACTGCCGCGAAGATGAATGTGAGTATCGGCGATGTCCCCTTCCTTCACACCCATCGCGGTCGGCAGTTCGGGAAGAGTCTCCTCGAGTTGCTTCAGTTCGTCCCGCAATTCTTTGAGCTGCGCCTGTGTCTCTTCGGGGAACCGTTTTTCGAGATCTTTCGGGACCGTTTCTCCGGTCGGTTCGGGAAGTTTCTTTTTCGCGGCGGCGATCAGGTTGTTGATTTCGGTTTTCTGGTCGGCGATTTTCTGCTCGTGTTGTTCTTTCTGTTCGATCTGCTCGTCGGTTGCGATCAGGTTCTCATTCCACTTGGCGATTTTGGTAAACGACTCCATCGCGCGGGTACTTTTGAAAATTCCCGCGAGCGAGTAGTAATCCTGTTGAGCGATCGGATCGAATTTGTGATCGTGACACCGGGCACAACCCAGCGTCAATCCCATCAAGCCGCGACCGATCGTATCGAGTTGCTCGTCGACGATATCCATCTCCATCTTGGCTTCATCAACTTCCGCCAGAACCTTCGGACCGAGCACCAGATAGCCGGTGGCGATTAAGTTTTCGCGACGCCGGGAGAAGTTCCCCTCGGCGTCGAGCAGGTCGCCCGCCAGTTGCTCGGTCAGAAATTGATCGTACGGCTTGTCCGCGTTCAGCGAATTCACGACGTAATCGCGATACCGCCACGCATTGCCGTGGGCGATATTCTCATCGAGACCGTTGGAGTCGGCGTAGCGAACGACATCGAGCCAATGACGTCCCCAGCGTTCGCCGTAATGAGGTGATTCCAATAACCGGTCGATCACGCGGGCAAACGCGTCGGGCGACGTGTCATTCACAAACGACTCCACTTCCGCGGGGGTCGGCGGCAATCCGATCAGATCGAACGTTGCGCGGCGAATGAGCGTTCGCTTGTCGGCGAGCGGGACCGGTGTGATGTTTTTCTCGTCCAGCCGGGCCAGCAGAAAGGCATCGACGGGAGTCTTCACGGATGCGGGATGCGAGACCGCGGGAAGGTCCGGTTTCGCGGGCGGTTGAAAGGCCCAGTGCTGCCGTCCCTGTTCGAGGTCGATCGAGGATTTGTGTTCGACTTTCACCTTGCCGGTGTCGGGATGCGGAGCCCCCATCTCGACCCATTTGGTCAGGTCGGCGATCTGGGCGTCCGTTAATTTTTCCTGCGGCGGCATTTTCAATTCGTTATCGCGATACGTCACCGCTGTCACGATCAGACTGCTTTTCGTCTTGCCGGGAATCAAAGCCGGGCCGGCTTTCCCGCCGGTCAACATCCCTTTCAAAGTGTCGAGTCGCAAATCCGATTCCTGCAACAGCTCGCCGTGACAGTCGTAGCAGTTATCGGCCAGCAGCGGGCGGATTTTCGATTCGAAGAAGCGGATTTGGTCGGGCGTCGGCTGATCGGCTCCCGAGAGCGCGAGCGGCGCGCAGAAAACCAACAAAAGAACAATGAACTGGCGCAATGTAAAGGAATGAAGGTCATTCATGAGTTTGGCGTCGTGATTGAAGGTTCCACAAAACTGGGGAGAGCGAGCGTCCTGCGGCAAAGGTGGGAGGTCGAAAAAATCGACTGCTCTTTATTATAACTTCTCTTCGACGCTATTGATAAGGCATTTTTGATGGATCTCCGTAAATTCCACCACTGAAAAGACTTCTCGCATTGCGAATCGTCCTCACTCATAATGACCACAGAATCGTAACCGAAACTTCTGATGGATTTTTCTCATGGACCGACGTGATTTTCTACAAACAACCGCCGCTCTTTCACTCGCCTCAACCGCTCTCACCTCAGCAAACGCTCAAACCAACACCGAACGACTCTCCGGCTCCGACGCGCTCACACAACAACTCAATCCCAAGATCCAGGACGCCCGCGAAGTCGCCCTCTCGATTCTTCAACCCAACGACAAGACGCTTCAGCACGGCCTCGATCTGCACGCCGACTCGCTGGTCTTCGATACCTACGGCTTCTCTCCCCGCGCGGCGATCGACGGCGATCGAATGAAAGAGCTGGTCGAAGAAGGCGCATCGGATATCGAAGTCAAGGATTTGCGCGAAGAGATGTCGATGACGCGGTACGTCACCGATCCCATCGAGCAAGCCGAGTATCTCGCCGCCTGGCGCGCGTCGGGCGTGACCTGCATTTTTCAGAACGCCGGCGAAGAGGGACAGGACCCGCTGCGACTGGTCAAGCGACTGGCCCGCTTCACCTACGCCACCGACATGTTGAAAGACTACGTCCCCAAAGCCGCCGTTCCCGACGATATCATCGCCGCGAAGGAAGCAGGACGGCATTGTCTCTACTTTACCGGAAACGGCGTCCCCCTCACGCAACAATGGGTCTCGGTCGAAGACGAACTCCGTTACCT
>JABURQ010000007.1 GCA_014762625.1 Planctomycetaceae bacterium
TCCGCGATCTGATCGTCAAGAAGATCGAAGAGGCGGTGATCGACAAGACGCGGGGCACGGTGTTGAACCTCGTTCCTGAACGAACCAGTGAAGACGATTACCTCGAGGGATTGGCGGTGATCGATATGGAGTTCGAAGGCGAACAACCTCCCGAAGAATGGAGCTTGATACATGCAATCACGGGTTTACTTGCTTTGCTGCTGGGTGAGCGTGCTGCCGGCTGGGTGGCATTTTTGCGGGACCGCAGGAGGACAGATCGCAATTCGCCAGATCTGGATCCAGACGTGGAGGTTCCCACGTGACGATCCTCGGACTGATCACCTTACCGGCATCGGCTGGTTTCATCGTTGGCGCGGCGCTGCGAATGCGTGGCGTGGTGCGACGAGTCGACCGACACACGGTCCGACCGGAAGACCTTACTCCCGAGGCGAGGGCGAAAGCCGAACAAGCCATGTTGCGACACAGTTGGTCGGTGTTCCCGTAGGCGATCAAAGCGGAACACGGAAAGCGGCAGTTAGCAATTAGAGAATAGAAATTAGCGATTAGAGAAAGTGAATCATGAGCGAGACTGAACGGCGCACGATTATTAAATCCGAGGTGAAGTCTGATTGCTATTCAGGAGAAACTTTCGACCAGATCGAGAATAGGTTCGAAACATATTGCGAGGGAGACATGGGCACAGATACGCATCGTTGCGATCTTGTGTTTCGTGTCGATGAGCTGCCACCAGGCGCAACTGTCGAAGTGAAGGTCCCCTGTTGTTCAGGCTGCGGACTACCAAGAGACGAGATACGAGAATTCCAGGATGGGGCTTGGAAAATTGTCGGTCACGCCACTCGCTGTAGTTGTGGTTTCGATTGGCATGAATGGACGCTGGATCAGTATTCCTGATTCCTAATCCCTAATCCCTAACTTCTAATCACTAGTCACCTTTCACATTCCACCTTTTACTTTTCACACATTTCCCACTTTTTAACACACGAGGGTTTTAGACACTCTCCTCACATCATTCAACTGGCTACGCCAAGAGGAAGACATGACTTACTCATTTCACGACGATGTATTGGACGGTTCGCCGAACATCATCAAAAACAATTGTACAAAAATCACGCTTTGCTCAACCGCTCCGACAACCTACGCGGAAGCCAACGCGACTTACGCACTAGCCGATGTGACGGTTGATTCGACCGACTTTACGAACGCTGCTGGAGATGTGAGTGGTCGCAAGTTGACTCTAGCGGCGCAGAACACGATCCCCGTTGACTCAACGGGAACATCTACGCATATCGCATTCTTGGACGTCGCGAACAGTAAATTGCTCGGAGTTGGCGAGCATACGTCCCAGGCGTTGACCAGCGGTAACGATGTCAATATTGGGTCTTATGACTTGTACGAGCAGAGAGACCCAGCGGCGGCGTGATTCCAAAGCGGAACTCGGAAAGCCGAAAGCCGACATTTTGACTCTTCGCACCTTTCCCACTTTTTAACTTTTCCCACATTCAGGACAAAATCATGAAAATCGAAATCCTCGAAGAAGGCGGCATCAAAACAGAACCGTACGGCCACATGCAATTCGGCGAAGTCCGAGTTGTCGCCGATCATCACGGCAAGTTCTACGTCGGCAACGGCTGGGCGTCCGACCTGGATGAGATCGTTCCGACTGGCGATCGTGGGAGTCTGGATCATAAAGACCCGGAGACGGAGTTTGTGGAGAAGGTGGAGTAGGGTCGGCTGAGTAGTCCGAAGTCGAGACAAACTGAACCGCATTCAAACGATTATTGAGGAGTAGATATGAACCTAACAATTCCACAACTGACAACTCTCGGAAATCACATTCGAGCAAACACCGATGTCAACGGAAATCTCGGAAACATCGGGGCAATCATCGACGCTTACAATGCCGACTCGTCGTTTTTTGTCTGGCGTGAAAATGTTCCGGCTGGTGAACTTGGTGAAGTCTTTGATCTGTCGAACGTCGGAAACTTGACTTCCGCAAACATTGAAAGACTGACGGGAGCATTTGCAATCGTCAATTCCAATGGTGGTGAGTTTCACGGAAGCCGAGAAGACCATCGGGCATTTTTTGAGGATGTTTTTTCAGGTGCAGCGGGGAATGAGACCCGACCGGCTGTCCTCTCGGCTTGGCAAAGACTGGCGACTCTTGCGGAATCTCTCTTTGCTACTGGAACAGGAACAGAATGTACGGAACTGAATTCTGACGGTACTCCCAGCACTGGAAGTCCGGGCGATCTTGTCGTAGAAGGTCAAGTGGATCTCAGTAATATCGATCAGGCTCTTGAACTCACAGCGTAAGGTAAAACACGATGGCGAATGAAATACACAATAAGATTATCGTCGCTGAAGCTGAGATGGTGTTCGGTACAGCGTTTGCCAATATCGATTCGCTTCCGGCTGGCGATCTCACTTGGTCTGATCCGTTGTCCGCAGCAGCGTGGGATGACGCGGCATGGGCTGAAATCTTTTTCCAGATCAAACTTGGTGCAACGTCTCCAGCCGGTTCTGTTGAGTTCTATTGGGGGCGTGCGGGTACAAACCTGCGAGCCGCTGAGAATGCCAGCTTGACGGGATCGAACACGCTTACATCATCGGGTGTAGAAGCAACGGCTGCGGATGTAGAGCTAATGATTGCTTCGCTGGGTGGTCCGGTCCATTTGTTCGGTGCGAACGAGAACGCATCAGAAATCATCACTGGGGCGTTCAAGGTTTTCAACCCAGGCAACGGTTCGCAGTTGTATGTCTACAACAACACTGACGAAGCACTTGATGGTACGAGTTCACCGCATAAAATCTACATTCGTGGCTTTGCCCCTGAAGTTCAATAATGTCTAACCTAATACTGCCCAACTCAAAATTCGGTCTGCAAGATGTGGACTGGGAACAGCCGGTCAGCCCGGAGTCAAACTTGGCTCAAGGGCTGGCCGGCCTCTGGCTTTCGGGTGGTGTTGGCTATGGTTCAAGCAAGCTCTACGATATCAGCGGGAGACACAACCACGGCACACTCGCAAACGGGTCAACGTGGAGCGGGCAGAGTCATCCGGGCGGGTTTGGGAGTTTAGAGTTTGATGGGTTTAATGATTATGTAAGATTCCATGGTACAAGCGGGATTATTAACGGGGAATTGGCCGTTAGCCTGAGCTGTTGGGTATATTTGGTTCCAACCGGAACCAACCAGAACATCATAGGAATACGAGATGACGGAGATTGCGACTTTCACTTCGCGTGGCTCACATCTTCAACACTGGAGGCTAGATGCAGGACTTCTTCGGGATTCAAGGACTTAAATCCGAGTTACTCTGCCTACGAAAACACATGGGCGATGGTATCCTTTGTTCGTGATGGTGCTAATTTAGATTGTTACATAAATGACGTGAATGTTGCATCGAGGTCTGATGTGTCAGGGAGTTTCGGAGACAGCGAAGATTTCAGAATTGGAATCAGGAAGCCGTCATCTGTAACCGATGTCTTCAAAGGGAATATTGCGAATCCGTCTTTACATCTCCGTGCCCTCTCCCCCACCGAAGTCTGCCAACTCTACACCGAATCCCTACAAGGCTACCCGACTTTACTCAATCGGCAACGTCGATTCTATCCGGCAGTGGTTGTGGGTGGTGGTGGGGCGGTTACGATCACCCCCAACGACGTAGCCACCACAGTTGCCGTCGATCAACCGACGATTACCCAGACGCATCAGATCACACCGACCGGGCCGTTTACCGGCGTGTTTGTCGATCAACCAGCGATCAGCCAGACGCACGAGATTGCTCCCAACGATGTCTTCACGGCGGTGGCCGTGGATCAACCGACCGTTGATGAGGCGGCGACGATCACGCCCAATGATGTCTTCAGCGGCGTCTTCGTGGACGAGCCGACCATCACGCAGACTCACGAGATCACTCCCAACGAATCGACGTGTGCGGTCTCCACCGATCAACCGACGATCACCCAGCAACACGAGGTGACTCCCAACGAGTCAAGCTGCTCTGTTTCCAGCGACGAACCGGCAATTACACAAACGCACGTCGTGACGCCGGATGAGTCGGCATGCGGTGTGACGACCGACGAGCCTGGGATCACCCAGGTCCACGAGATCACACCGAACGAGTCCGCGTGTTCCGTCACGACGGACGAACCGAGCGTGGCGGAAGGGGTGACCATCACGCCCGATGAATCAGCCTGTGCCGTTACAGCCGATGAGCCGTCGATCTCTCAGGTGCATGAAATCACGCCGAACGAGTCGAGTTTTTCCGTGACGGTCGATAGTCCGATTCTGTCGCAGTTGCATCAGATCCTGGCGGATGAGTCGGTCTGTGCGGTGACGGTGGATGAGCCGGTGGTGACGGCGGCTGGTGCTCAGGCGACGCCGGAAGTGATCGTCTCGCCGGACTTCCGGTCGCGGCGGCGAGTGG
>JABURQ010000085.1 GCA_014762625.1 Planctomycetaceae bacterium
TGATGTGGTCTCACAATTGACTGTAAACGCAGCACAACGGGCCATTCCCAAACAGGCGCGAATTCAGATTTCTCGGCGGACGGTCCCAAAACTGCAAACAACCATCGGGTTTCGTTCGAAGTTTTGAACTTTTGAAGTTGAGGCCTTTCAAAAAGCTCACCTTTGAAAACCTCGCGGTTTATCCATCAGACAATGAAATTTCTTCCAAACGCGAAAGACAATCACTGTCCAATGCGGAGAGCAAACGCATCTCACGAACGACAAATGACTTACATCAATATTTCAAAAGGCCTGTTTGTCTCACTGAACCGACTGCCGGTATAATACGTGAGGACGTGAGAAGTTCGACATTCAGCCACGAGAGGAGGCAGGCAATGGCGACGCAAGACACCACAGAGACCAGAAAGACCGCCGTCAGGAAGCGAACTCCCGATTCGGCGTTGAACACCAACACCATCGGCGGCTATCTCATCAAGCGTCTGATGGATTATGGCCTCGAAGATATTTTCGGGATTCCGGGAGACTTCGTCCTAGGATTCTACGGCATGTTGGAAGAGAGTCCGATTCGGGTCATCGGCACGACGCGCGAAGACTCCGCCGGTTACGCGGCCGATGCATATGCCCGGGTGAATGGAATTGGTGCGGTCTGCGTGACGTATTGCGTCGGCGGACTTTCCACTTGTAACTCCATCGCGGGAGCGTTCGCGGAAAAATCGCCGGTGATTGTGATCAGTGGATCTCCCGGCATGAGCGAACGGGAATCGGATCCTCTGCTGCATCATAGAGTCCGGGACTTTCAGACGCAGCGGGAAGTGTTCGAGAAAATCACGATCGCCTCCGCCGCGCTGGACGATCCCCTGACGGCGTTTCGGGAAATCGATCGTTGTCTCGAAGCGGCGGTGCGGTTCAAGCGTCCGGTTTATTTGGAAATTCCCCGAGACATGGTCAACGCCGAAGCCACCTATCCGCATACGCCGGTCGAGACGAAAATCAAAAGTCACCAGGACGCCCTCAAGGAGTCGTTGGAGGAAGCGGCGGAGATGATTCAGGCCGCGAAGAAGCCGGTCATCCTGGCGGGCGTGGAGATTCACCGTTTCGGCCTGCGGGAGCAAGTGCTCAAATTCGCCGAGAAGCACGACCTGCCGATCGCGGCGACGTTATTGGGAAAATCGGTGATCAGCGAGAAGCATCCGCTCTACATCGGTGTGTATGAAGGAGCGATGGGAAAAGAAGGGGTTCGCAAGTACGTCGAGGAAAGCGACTGCGTGATCCTGCTGGGGACATTTATGACGGATATCAATCTCGGGATTTACACCGCGAAACTGGATCCGGGACGCTGCGTCTACGTCACCAGTGAGAAACTGCGAATCAGTCATCACCACTTCCACGATGTGTTGTTGGAGGATTTCATCAAAGGACTGGTCAAAACATCGATGAAAGTCGCCAAACGGAAAATTGACGCGGAGCTCCAACCCGAGTTGGAAAAATTTGTGGTGGATCCGGAGAAGCCGGTTCGATCGAAACGTCTCTTCCAGCGCGTGAACGAATTGCTGGATGAAGAAATGGTGGTCGTGGCCGACGTCGGCGATTGCCTGTTCGGAGCAAGCGATTTGAGGATCTCCCAGCACACGGAGTTCCTCAGTCCCGCTTATTACACCTCGATGGGATTCGCGATCCCCGCCTCGCTCGGAGTTCAGGTCGCCCGGAAGGATCTCCGCCCCCTTGTGCTCGTGGGAGACGGAGCCTTCCAGATGACCTGTCTCGAACTCTCGACTTCATTACGTCACGGTTTCAACCCGATTGTCATCGTTCTGAACAACAAGGGTTATACGACGGAACGTTTTATTCAGGAGGGACCCTTCAACGATATTCCTAACTGGAAATACCATCGAATGCCGGACCTGTTGGGAGGCGGCTGGGGTTTCGAAGTGTTCACCGAAGGAGATCTGGATCAGGCACTGAATGCATCGCTGGCACACCAGGACGCTTTCAGTTTGCTGAATGTCCACCTGGAGCCACACGACATCAGCCCGGCACTCGGGCGGTTGGCCAAACGGCTCGCCAAGCAGGTTCAGTGATTACTGGCCTTCTTGTTCCAGTTTGTACTGACGCAGAGCGCGTTTCTGGTTGGTCAACTGTTCTTCAGGACCAGCCGGATAGTACTGAACGTCATCACGAAGGTAATAAGCGGAAGGAAGAGTTTGGCCGCCCATATTGGTCTGCATACCACCGACGAGGGCTGTGTAACCAAAGGGGATCGCACCGTAAGGAGCCGATCCGCACCCGGTCAGTAGACTGGTACCAAACAGACAAACGCACAAGGCCAATGATTTGAGTTTCATGTCGTCATCCTTGACTGAGTTCGAGTAAACTAACCTAGGGTATGGACCGATTCACGAGCCAGCCGGAACCATGCCCTCTGACACAGATCCTATCGACCATTCCTGGCTCTCACTTTCGGAAAAATCGACAGAATTCGCCATTTTCTTCGCGCGTGAAGGAAGTGGTCTTTATTGCTGTAATCGCATAGCATGTTTATGTTTAGGTGCTATAACGTCAGATCCCGTGGAGAACTCTCGCTCAAAAATCCGATGATCCTCGGTAGATCCACGCCTGTTGATGCGAAATTTCTGGAGTAAAAGAATGTGGCACTGGTGGAAAACAAGACGGCGACGCAAGCAGCGATCGCTCCCGTTTCCAGCAGAATGGGAAGACTGTCTGACCATTGATTTCGCCGACTGGCATCGAATCGAAGAGACAGAACGCCAATTTATCCGTGAATATCTGCAGGTTTTCATAAGAGAGAAAAACTGGGAAGGCTGCGGGGGATTGGAGATTACGGAGCGCGTCAAAGTGCTTATTTCCGCCCAGGTCGGACTCATGGTTCTCGGTCTGACCGACTGTTACTTCGATCACGTGTTGTCAATTTTGGTGTATCCCGACGCCTATCGGGCTCCGAATTCGATCAAAAACCAAATGGGAATTATCGACGACCGGGGTTCCGCTCGTATGGGAGAAGCCTGGTGGCAGGGCCCCGTCATTCTGTCCTGGCGACATTCGCTGGATGGGGCTCGAAACCTGGATTCGGAAAACCTGGTTTGTCACGAATTCGCCCATCAGATCGATATGCTGAACGGTCGCTTCGTGGACGGCACTCCTCCTTTGGAGTCCGAGGAGGATTATCGCCAATGGTCGCAAACCATGACCGAGGGGTACGAGGAGCTGAAACGCCGTTTCCGAACTGGCCAACCATCCGTTCTGAGACGCTACGCGCTCACCAATCCAGCGGAATTTTTCGCGGTCAGTACCGAAGTCTTCTTCGCGTCTCCTGAGAAACTGTTGGAAGATTATCCTGACGTCTATCGAACTCTACAGAAGTTCTACGGTCAGGATCCCTGTTCTCGCCGATCCCCCCGTTCGGATCGAATTCGAGCCTGATTTTTCCAAGTCAAAATATGAACCATTTGATCGTTTCTTGGGAAAAAGGAAGTTGTTACACTGTTTGCACTTGAAGGCCTCTAGCAGCGTGTTAAGAAACGGATTTGTCCGCGAGAATGAGAATTATGAGATGAGCACAAGGAAGAAATTCGCAGGTGAATCTTTCCGGTTCCGCCGATCAATATCATGTCAGCTTCAAAGTGTTCGCCGACATTAGTGGTGCGGTCTCGAATCAACAAGCCAGCCATGCTGGGATTCATCGAGAATTTGTGACGATGTGAATCAGCTCAAAAATCCATTCGCAGCAAAATCGAGTTTTTCAACGGGCTGCAAGTCTTCGAGCCCTGCCTTAGTCTGACAGACAACACACCTTACCTTCGGACGTTCACATGTCGAATCTTACTTTGAAGCAAGGCCGGCTCATCATCGCCGGTTTGGTGATCCTGCTGATCATTTTGCACCAGGACAACTGGAATTGGGAAAACTCCAATCTGGTCTTTGGATTCATCCCGGTCACCTTGTTCTATCAGATGTGTATTTCCATCGGGGCTTCAGCAGTCTGGTTCCTCGCGACCAAGATTGCTTGGCCGGACGAACTGGAGGAAAAAGTGCTGGCTGAAATATCGGATGCTCCCGAGAAAGGGGGTGACGCGTGATTGTTCTGGGTATCATTGCCGCCTATATCTGCCTGTTACTGTTTCTGGGACTGTTTTCGAGTCTCTTGTTCAAGGGAACCAGTCAGGATTACATGCTGGCCAGTCACTCGATCGGTCCGTTCATGCTGCTGATGTCGCTCTTCGGTACGACGATGACCGCCTTCGCCCTCGTCGGTTCGACCGGTGAAGCGTACGTCGAAGGGGCGGGAGTGTATGGATTGCTAGCTTCTTCGTCGGGGATTATTCATTCGCTCTGCTTTTTCATCCTCGGTGTCAAGCTGTGGTCCCTGGGGAAAAAGTACGGCTATACGACTCAGATTCAATATTTCCGCGATCGGCTAAATAGCGACAAAATTGGCGTTATTCTGTTTCCGATTCTGGTCGGTATGGTCATCCCCTATTTGCTGATCGGGGTGATGGCTTCCGGAACGTTTATCAATGCCGTCACGCGAGGGACTTTTGAAGCCGGGACGTTTCCGGGATTTCTGGAAGAAGGAATGAACGGCGGTGTCCCTAAATCGGTGGCATCGTTCGCGATTTGTGTGGTCGTTCTGATTTACGTCTTCTTTGGTGGGATGCGTGGTACCGCCTGGGCCAACACGTTCCAGACTTGTGTGTTTATGGTTCTGGGAATTGTCACCTTCTATGTGATCGCGATGAAACTGGGCGATCAAGGTTCTTTGATGGCCAGTCTCAAGCATGCCAGTAACGCCATCGATGCCGAGAAGTTAACACGTTCGCATATGTCCAAGACACAATTTGCGACTTATTTCTTCGTGCCGCTGTCCGTCGGGATGTTTCCGCACCTGTTCCAGCACTGGCTGACGGCCAAGAGTGCCAGCTCTTTCAAATTACCGGTCGTCGCTCATCCGTTCTTTATTATGCTGGTCTGGTCTCCCTGTATTCTGATCGGACTCTGGGCAACGACCGACTTGATCAAACTGCCTCCGCCTGTGGCGGGTAACCCGAATGCGATTCTGCCCTTTATGGTCAACAAGCTGAACGGTGATGTGATGACGGGGCTATTGTCCGCGGGAGTTCTGGCGGCGATTATGTCTTCGCTGGATAGCCAGTTTCTCTGTCTCGGAACGATGTTTACGGAAGATATCGTCGTGCATTACGGCGGCAAAGGTCGCTACAGCGAGAAGCAAGTCATTCTGATCGCACGTTCGTTTATCATCGCGATCGTACTGGTTGTGTACGTCTTCAGCCTGTTCGAGCCACGTCGCGTCTTCACCTTGGGAATCTGGTGCTTCAGTGGCTTCGCCAGCCTCTTCCCGCTGGTGTTTGCATCGTTGTACTGGAAAAAACTGACCAAGCCTGGCGCTTACGCAGCCGTGATTACTTGTGCGGCAAGCTGGATCTACTTCTTCAGAGAATCCAAGTTTGGTCTCGATGACAAATTCATGGTCACCTACGGAGGGTACGAGACCATGCCGGTGATGACGATGTTCTTCCTCACAGCGATCGCCATGATCCTGGTCTCGCTCGTGACTAAACCCCCGAGCGAAGAGACATTACAGAAGTTCTTCCCCGACAAACCGACTGCCTAGCAGCCGAGAAAATAGAGACCAGGGCGATCGTGAAAGAACCATTTCCGGAGACTCCCCAGTTTGTCCATCACCGACGCGTTCAGTTCGCGGAGACGGATATGGCGGGGATCGTGCATTTTTCTCAGTTCTACAAATACATGGAAGAAACGGAACACGAATTCTTCCGCTCACTGGGGCTGACGATCATGCACCACGAGGAGGACGGTTCCATCATCGGATGGCCGCGTGTCTCTGCCTCCTGCAATTTTGAAGCTCCCGCCTGTTTCGAAGATTTGCTGGAAATTCGACTCGCCGTTTATCGCAAGGGCGTGAAATCGATCACTTACAATTTCGAGTTCTGGCGCGACGATACGCGACTGGTTCGTGGTACAATGAAAACAGTCTGCTGCTATTTTCAGCGGGGCGAGAAAATGAAGTCCATCGAGATTCCCGATCTTTACGCGACCAGGATACGAGAAGATTACTCCCACGAGACCGAGTGAGGTGAACCGTCGTGAACACGCTTTCCGTTCAAAAGCTGACGAAAACCTTTTCCACGGCCACCGGAGATTTGGAAATCCTCAAGGGAATCGATCTGGAGATGACCAGCGGCGATTCCGTCTCGGTGACCGGACCGAGCGGCTGCGGTAAAAGCACCCTGCTCTACATCCTGGGTTTACTCGATACCCCCACCTCGGGGACCTACACTTTGTTGGAGGAATCAGTCTCCGGGCTCTCCCAGGATAAACAGGCCGACATCCGCAACAAAGAGATTGGTTTCATCTTCCAGGAACACCACCTCCTGCCGCAGTGTACCGTGCTCGAGAATGTCCTGATCCCCACGATTCCCGCCTCGCTCGATCCGGCCGAGAAAAAAGGACGAGCGGAATCACTGTTGGAAAAAGTGGGGATGAGCGAAAGGCTCAATCATCGGCCCGGGCAGCTTTCCGGCGGCGAACGTCAGCGGGTTGCAGTCTGCCGCGCATTAATTAACGAACCTGCGTTACTCCTGGCGGATGAGCCGACAGGAAGTCTCGATCCCGAAACGGCGGATGGCGTCGGGGATTTACTGCTCGAATTGGCCGGAGAGCAGCAAACGATGCTGTTATGTGTCACACATTCGATCGATCTGGCGAACCGGTTCAGCAAGCGTCTTGATTTACAAGACGGGAAACTGGTTGATGTGAGTTCCTCATGAGTGCATTTCGACTAATCCTGAAAAGCCTCCTGTATTACTGGAAAACCAATTTCGCCGTCCTGCTGGGAGTGGTGGCGGGAGCCGCCGTGATCGGCGGTGCTTTGGTTGTCGGTGATTCCGTCCGCGAAAGCCTGAGACAACTCACCCTCAAACGTTTGGGAGACGTTGATTATGCTCTCGAAAGTCCCCGTTTTTTCCGGGAAGAACTCGCCGATGAAATAGAAACCGGCTCTCAGTCGGAGCTCATAATTGCTCCCGCTCTGTCGCTCTCTTCCGCGCTGCAATACGAGGAAGAGTCTACAAAGCAGACCCATCGCGCCAATCAGGTAGGACTGTGGGGAGTCGAACAGGAATTCTGGTCGATGATCGCACCGGAAGAGATCCCTGCACCCGTCGATCGTGAAATCATCCTCTCCCGACAAACCGCGGACACCCTCCAGGCGAAACTCGGAGATGAAATTTCTCTGTTCGTCGAACTGCCGGCCACCATCCCCCGTGGTTCACTGCTCGGAGAACGGGATGAGGTATCGCAGGAACTGGTTTTCAGTGTTTCGCAGATCCTCGACGGCAGGACCACCGCCGACCGGTTTCAACTCAATCCCTCGCAAAAACTAACCTTCAACGCCTACGTTTCTCTCGAAGAACTACAGGTCGCACTCGATCTCGCCGCCAGCCGCCCTTCACCGGATTACCCACAGGGCAGACCGGCTCGCGTCAATTCGCTGCTGGTCAAATCCGACACTCGTAATGACGGCGATCTTCAAAAGTCCGAAAGCGACTCGAGTTCACTCAATCAACACCTGAAAGACTCGCTTAATTTTGACGATCTACAACTTAAGTTGCGAATGATTGAGGACAAATCGTATGTGACGCTCGAAAGTCGGCAGATGATCCTCGATCAGTCCGCAGAGTCGGCCGCGAAACAAGCCGCCAAAGAGCTCGATTGCACGACTTCACCGGTCCTGGTCTATCTGGCCAATGAATTCCTCAATCAAAACAAACCTGAGAATTATTCACTCTACTCCGTTATTGCGGGGCTCGATCGCTCCTCTCTCGACTCACCACCGTTTGGCCCTCCGCCTCTGAAATCGGGCGCGTGGCCGGCGGAAATGGGAGACCATCAGATCGTTCTGAACAGTTGGCTCGCCAACGATCTCCAAATCTCGCCGGGCGAGATGATTGACGTCCGCTGGCATGTGGTGGGATCCCACGGCGAACTTCCGGAAGTCGAGCACGAGTTTGAGGTCATGGGCATCGTCGATCTCTCCGGCCCGATGGATGACCTGGGACTCACCCCTCAGCTCAAAGGAATCACGGATGTTGACACCTACGACGAATGGGACCAACCCTTCGACATGGATCTCAATCGACTCACCCAAAGAGATGAAGATTATTGGGAAGGGACCAACGAGACGAAAGCCTACCGAGCCACTCCGAAAGCTTTTGTGTCGCTGAAAACGGCACAGAAACTGTGGAACAGCCGCTATGGCGACCTGACTTCCTATCGCTTCGCTCCTCAAACAGACGAACTCTCTTTGGAGGAATTCGGTCAACGGGTCACGGCGGAAGTCCTGAAAGCGTACGAGCCTCAGAACGCCGGCCTGGCATTTCGACCGGTCAAGGCATCAGGGCTTCAAGCCGCGCAGGGGACCACCGATTTCAGTGCTCTTTTCATTTCTTTCAGCTTCTTTCTAATCCTGTCGGCAATGATTCTGATTGGCCTGTTATTTCGTCTGGGAATTGAGCAACGACTGTTTGAGCTAGGCATTCTGCATTCGGTCGGATGGACAGATTCGATGGTCAAACGACACATCGTTGTCGAATCGCTGATCGTTATTCTGCTGGGGACAGGAGTTGGGGCTTATGCGGCGGTTCTCTATGCAGACGCGATGATCTACGCCCTGACGACACGGTGGGTGGGAGCGATCGGGACGAGCGAACTGGCGTTGTCATTACGTCCGTTGAGCTTGATCATTGGTTCCGCCATTTCAATTATTGTGGCTCTCGGAGCGGTCATCTGGTCTCTTCGTCAATTCAAGGGACTCTCCTATCGTGCGATGTTGAGTGGTACTCAAACAGAAGTTGCGCGCAATGCCTCTTCCTCTTCTTCGAAATATTGGGCGATCGGTACGGGCTTCCTCGCGTCGCTCTTACTCGTCTTAACCGTGCTGGGGGTTGTTCCTGACGTCGAGGCATTCGCCGGACTGTCTGTCAAGGCCGTGATGTTTTTTGTGGTCGGTATGCTCGGCTTGTCCTGTTCACTGCTATCGATGTCCGCCTGGATCTCACGGGACGAAGAATTGTCCGTTCAGGGGACCGGAGAAACCGCGTTGGCCCGTCTCTCGATCCGGAACGCCTCGCGTAATCGATCCCGCACCGTTCTGACGACGGGATTGATTAGTTCCGCGACTTTTGTCATCGCTGCCGTTGCAGCCGGCCAGAAAGACCCGGCAGCGGAGGGGCCCGACTTATATTCCGGTAACGGCGGATTTCGACTGGTGGCGGAGTCCTCTCAACCGATTTTGCCCAACCTCAATACCGAGGCGGGACGCAAAGAAGCCTTAGAATTTCTTAATCAGCCGGAACTCGAAGACTCTGAGGAAATGAAACAACTTCTGGATCGCACGGAAATCGTGCCGTTCCGTCGCAAACCGGGTGAAGATGCCAGTTGCCTGAATCCCTATCAAACAACCTTGCCGACAGTGCTCGGGGCCACGTCTCTCATGCGGGAACGGGGAGGATTTACGTTTTCCGGGGTGAGTGCTGAGAAACCGTGGTTGTTACTCGATCAGGAAATCCCCAATGACGACGAAGGCTTACCCGTCTATCCGGTTTTCGGGGATTTGAATACGTTGCAGTACTCTCTTCACAAGGCAATCGGTGACCGGATTCCTGTTCCCAATCAGGAAAACCCACGCGCGTGGCTGGAAATCGTCGGGACGTATACCGGCTCCATCTTTCAAGGAGTCCTCGTTGCCTCAGAAGAAAACTTTCTGGCCCTTTATCCGGATGAAGAAGGGTATTCGTGGTTTTTGATTGGCGGCCCCAAAGAATCCATCGATGAGTTTACCAGCAGTGATGCCGAGAAGGTCGAGGATTATCTCGAAACCGGACTGAATCAGTACGGGTTTGATGTGAATCGTGTTCAAAATCGACTGGATGCGTTTCTGACGGTTCAGAATACCTATCTGAAGACTTTCCAGACTCTGGGAGGTTTGGGGCTGTTGTTGGGAACCGTCGGCCTGGGGACCGTCATGCTCAGAAATGTCATGGAACGGGGGGGAGAACTCTCCTTGCTGCGAGCGGTTGGATTCAGAAACCGACAGGTGGGAAGATTGGTGTTGCTGGAAAATGCATTTCTCCTCACATGGGGCTTATTAAGTGGTGCAACTGCGGCGTTGCTCTCCATGCTGCCGCATTTGTTATCTGTCGGCGCCGATGTCCCTTGGCAGTCCCTGTTCACCCTGCTGCTTGGTGTGTTTCTGGTGGGGATGGTTTCTTCATTGGTGGCCGTTATTCAGGCCATCAGGACACCGGTACTGTCGAACCTGCGCGGTGACTAAACTGTAATTCTCAGGGGCTCCATAGATTGCGGTTCTCAAAAGATAACAATTCTTTAAGATACGATTTATCGTGATCGAGATGTGCCATTCTTCCTTTCTCGTGCTCCCGGATCTGGTCGTATGAATTCACCTCAAGAAAGAGTCCAGCCAGAAAGTATCCTCTCCAGGATAAAGCATGATTTTCCAGCTTCTGTTGTGGTATTCCTGGTGGCGTTGCCGTTGTGTATGGGGATCGCGATCGCGTCGGGAGTACCGGTCTCGGCTGGATTGCTAACGGGGATCGTCGGCGGTCTGATTGTGGGTTTTCTTGCGGGGGCACCGCTTCAAGTCTCCGGCCCTGCCGCCGGTTTAACGGTGATTGTGTACTCAGTCGTCCAGGACCATGGTCTGGAGATGCTGGGAACTGTCGTGCTGATTGGAGGACTCTTTCAGCTGATTGCCGGAATCTTCAAGCTCGGCCAATGGTTTCGTGCGGTTTCACCCGCGGTCATTAAGGGGATGCTTTCTGGAATTGGCGTGCTCATCTTTGCCAGTCAGTTTCATGTCATGGTGGACGACAAGCCGAAAGAAGGAGGTCTGAATAATCTCCTCAGTATCCCCGAGGCGATTGAAAAAGGACTTCCGATGCCGCAATGGACGGACGAGGAAGAGCGGCAAATCCGCAAGGAACACCTGATTGCGTTCGGAGACCTCCACGAACGTCAGGTTCAACTTTACGAGCGAGTCGCCGAGCAGGCGGTCGAACATCCCGATGAAACAGATATCGAACGCGAACTGGCAGAATTCGAGTCTATCGCCGAGCAACAGGCCGCGATTACTCAAGAACTCGAAAAACTAGAGCAGGAAGTTACCAATTATGAACTGACGCATTCCAGCAAACAGAAACAGGTTGAACTCGATAAGAGAATGGAATCAGCGCTCCAGGCGAGTCAAACAGCCCGCGATGATTTAACGGACGAGTCGAAACTCGAAGACGTCAGAGAGGACCAGGAACGTGCCGCCGAGACACTCGCCGCACTGATGGCGAGTCTGAAAAATCATCGCTGGGCCGCTAAGGTGGGGCTCTTCACCATTGGATTGATCCTGATCTGGGGGAGCATGACTCCCAAAAAGTTTCGCATCATCCCACCACCTTTGGTTGCCGTCGCGGGAGCAACCGTTCTTGCCACACTCCTCAGCCTGCCTGTCTTTTACGTCGAAGTCCCCGATAGTTTGTTTTCCGAGATCCACTTTCCTTCCTGGATTGTGCTCAAAAACACCCCGCTCGTGGAATGGAAAACACTCATTCAAAGCGGTTTGCTGATTGCGGTCGTCGCCAGTGCGGAAACGCTCCTCTGTGCGGTGGCGGTCGATCAGATGCATTCCGGTCCACGCACGAAATATGACCGCGAACTCGCCGCTCAGGGTGTCGGAAATATGGTCTGCGGATTCATCGGCGCCTTACCAATGACGGGAGTGATTGTTCGCTCGGCTGCCAACGTCCAAGCGGGAGGAAAATCAAGATGGTCCGCCGTGATGCACGGTCTCTGGTTGTTATTGTTTGTGGCTCTCCTGGGATGGCTGCTGCGGTCGATTCCCACGGCCTGTCTCGCTGCGATGCTGGTTTATACCGGCGTCAAACTGATGAACTTTCCTAAAAATCTTCGCGACCTGTGGAAATACGGTTCTGGTGAAGTCGTAATTTACGTCGTCACCGTCTCAACGATTGTATCCGTCGATTTACTCTCGGGAGTTCTCGCCGGCGTGGGCTTATCGGCTCTCAAATTACTCTACACATTCAGCCATCTGAAAACCGACCTGAGCGTAGACACCGAACAGAAACTGGCATTTCTTAAACTGAACGGAGCCGCCACATTTTTACGGCTTCCAATTCTGGCTGAAGAACTCGAAAGGGTTCCCAAAGGGTTTGAACTCCGAGTCGACTTTCAGAATCTCGATTACATCGATCATGCCTGCCTCGATCTGTTGCGAAACTGGGGGAAGCAACACGAATCTCTCGGCGGTGGTGTAGTGATCGACTGGGACTCCTTGAATGCCCGTTTCGACCGAGAGCAAAGCGTGAAATCTCGCTCGGAAAATGAATCGAAAAAAACAAAAACCAGCTGAGCGGGAACTCATACATTCTCGCTCCCTGTTTCACACAATATTTCTTGCTGGAAAGTTAACGACGTGCAAGTAACCATCACGGCTGTCGGCCCGGATAATCGTGGGCTCGCCGATCCGATCGTCCATTTCGTTACCAGCCTGGGAGCGAATATCTATGAGATCCAGATGTACGACCACGATCAGGAGCGACTGTTCGCGATGCTGGTGCGGATCGAACTGGAGACATCCGCGGAAGACTTGAAGGAGTTGCGTCTCCGTTTTGCGGAGATCGAACAACAGACCGGTCTCTCGATTCGAGTCTGGTCTCGCGATGAGTCCCCAGTCAAACCACGGATCGCAATCTGTACGACGTACCGCTTGGAGCCCGCACAGGCGATTCTCGATGCCATCAATCGAGGCGAACTTGATTGCGAGGTCGCGGTGGTTCTCGGGAACCGCCCCGCGGGAAAAGCATTGGCCGACGAGGCGGGAGTTGATTGGCATCTGATTGGTGACCCGCAGGGAAACCCTGACAACGAGAAAATGGTGGCTCTTTTCGACCAGTACCAGGTCGATTACATCATTCTGGCTCGCTACATGCGCGTGTTACCGGCGGGGACATGTTGGCGATTTGCGGGGGGCCGCATCATTAACCTCCACCACGGATTACTTCCCTCATTTCCCGGTTTTCGGCCTTACGAAGACGCCTTCAGCCATCGCATGTTAACCTACGGAGCGACCGTCCACTTCATTATCCCGGAACTCGATGCAGGCAACCAAATTCTCCACCAGGGAACCTTCACTGTTTCACCGGGGACATCTCTCGAAGAGATTAAAAGAACAGGGGAAGCCGAGAACGAACCACGATGCCTGGTGAAAGGACTCAAGCGTGTCGTTGACCGCGAGGTGGAGCTTCATTTCCATCGCGTCGTGAAACGTGAATAGTGCTGCTTTTATCGATGAAAACCGGCCTGTTCGCGAAATTCTTTTCCTTCTAGAATTCCTCCGACCCTTTTTTGGATGACGGGCTGATGAATTCTTACGCTCACTGGGCAACACGAACTCCCTGGTTGCTGATCGCCTCCGCGATCGGATTGATGATGATCGGTCTGACGGGAATCGAACGGAGCGACTTGCTCATCGGCAGCGACCATCATTCCCGTCAAATGTTCTGGATCATGCTGGCTGTACCGACGATGTATGTCGCAACGCGGTATCCTTATCGCGAGTTGCGACACATCAGCATTCCTCTGTTTGTGGTGAGTTTGGGACTTCTGGTGTTCGTGTTCTTGATGCCGGCCAGAAACGGTTCGCATCGCTGGATCCCGCTGGGGTTTCTTAACGTCCAACCGTCAGAATTCGCCAAGCTGACCTATATCATGGCGTTGTCGCATTACTTGATGTATCGCAGCAATTACCGGCGGTTGACCGGATTGATCGCCCCCTTTGTGCTGACGATGATTCCGGTCGGATTGATTCTGAAAGAACCCGATCTGGGAACGTCCCTGGTCTTCCTGCCGATTCTCTTTGCAATGCTGTTTGCCGCGGGAGCGCGGGTGCGGCATTTGATTCTGATCGTCTTCCTCGGAGTCTGCACCCTCCCCGCACTCTGGGTCGGAATGAGCGCCGAACAGAAATCGCGCGTCGTGACATTATTCCTTCAACAGGATGGCGGCGAGATGCCGACCGGCGACGGCTACCACCTCTACCAGTCCAAGCAGGTGATCGCTCTGGGCGGATTGGCGGGAAGCGAAATGGGAGGGATGCCGGTCGACGATCCGATCGCATACCATCTACCGGCGGGTAGGACCGATTTTATCTTCTCATTGATTTCCGAACGTTGGGGGTTGGCCGGATGTTTGCTGACCCTCCTGTTTTATTTCCTGCTGTTCTGGCAAGGACTGAAAATCTCGGCGTCAACTCGGGAACCGTACGGGCGGCTCTTATGCGTCGGCGTGGTGTCGATGCTCGCCGCGCAAACCCTCATCAATACGGGGATGACCGTCGGCCTGATGCCGATCACAGGTCTTACATTGCCACTGGTCAGCTACGGAGGTTCGAGCCTGTTATCGACCTCGTTCGCCATCGGCTTGTTGGTGAATGTCTCCCTGCATCCGGGTTACGAAATTGGATCGGATCCTTTCCGTTTCGCCGCGGAACCGGCGTGAGTGACTATGGACATTCCCTCTACGAGTCAACGGAAAGAAGCAATCCTTGGCTGTTTGCTTGGAACGGCTATCGGAGATGCTTTAGGTCTCCCTTACGAAGGGCTCTCGCCTGTTCGTGCTCAAAAGATCCTTGGTCCACCTGATCGATATCGTTTTTTCCTGAGAAGGGGAATGGTCTCTGACGATACCGAACATTCCTGTCTTGTTGCCTATGCCTTGCTCAAGTCTCAAGGCGATCCCTCACGCTTCCAGGCGATTCTGGCTCGACAGTTACGACTGTGGATACTGGCTCTGCCTGCCGGAGTAGGTCGAGCAACCGCAGTATCACTGGTTAAATTGCTCGTCGGATATCCGCCATCTCAAAGCGGTGTTTATTCGGCCGGCAATGGTCCGTCGATGCGATCTGCTGTCATCGGTCTTATTTCTGAAGATCTTGAGCAGATGAAAATACTCGTTTCATTATCATCTCGTATCACCCATACCGATCCTAAAGCGGAATATGGAGCCTTAGCAGTCGCTCTGGCAACACGTCTGGCATCTTTTGAAACACCTACTTCTCCTGATATTTTTATTCGAGAGTTGGGCCATTTGCTCGGTGAAGGCTCCGAGGAGTTTCTTTCGTTGATGACCTCGGTTTCTGAAAGTGTTCAAGCCGATGAAAAGACTGAGGAATTTGCTCGGAAACTCGGCCTTTCGAGGGGAGTGACCGGATACACGTATCACACGGTTCCGGTTGCTCTGCATGCGTGGCTCTCTCATGACGACTTTCAGGCAGCGATAGAGAGCGTCATTCGATGTGGAGGAGATACTGATACCGTCGCAGCCATCACTGGAGGAATTTTCGGTTCACAAGTTGAGAGAAGCGGCCTTCCAGAACATCATTTAAACAGTTTGAAGGACTGGCCGATCTCTGTTTCATGGATAGAGAAATTGGGTTCAGCGCTTGCTGAACCACAGGACGGGCAGAAAGTTCAAGTGCCGTTTTGGTTGTTTCGACTGATCCGTAATCTCTTATTTCTCGTTGTAGTACTGATACATGGATTGAGGCGGGTACTACCTCCTTATGGATCAGAGATATGAGCCTTGTTCACGGAATGTTACCGATTGCCTCTCCACCGGCGATCGTGGACATCGCTTCAAACACGCTGGGATCGATGTTTTCCGAGACAAATCGGACTGAGCCATCCCCCATCAGGACATTCAGACCGCCTGTGTAAGGACCGCCAATGCCGTCAGGCCCGTTGATGTACGGTTTCTGCGTCAATGACCGGAGCGTGGATGGTCCTCCCTGAGCCCACGGTCCGAAGGGAGCGCTCGCTTCCGTCATCATCATCGTGTTGGACAATCCATCACGAACATCGCGAAATCGTGTTTCTCGCTCGTATCCAAACATACCGGCTCGTTTGTGTGGTAACTTCAGCATCGGAGCATCTTTCCCGATGCCGGCGATACCGACATAGTGAGTCACCCCAAACTCCCCACGCGGCTTTGGCCAACCGGGGTTCAGGAGAGTTTCAATGTCGGGAGACGTCCATTGAACGTTGGCTTTTGCTTTCCAACCCTGACTATGGTCGAGATTATTATAAATATTAGCTTGATCGTAATAAGGAAGCAGTTGAGCGAAGAAACTGAGTCTCTCTTCCGGCTTGAGTTTTAACTGTGCCTCCTGACTTTGTGGGTTGGAAGCTCCCGTGCCGGTCGGCAGTTTCTGGTAAGTGTCGTGATAATTGTGAATGGCCAAACCTAGTTGTTTCAGATTATTCTTGGATTGTGATCTACGAGCCGCAGTTCGTGCCTGTTGGACGGCCGGCAGCAATAATGCGACCAAAACCGGTGCCGCTGCCAGAGAACCTGCATTGGAAGCAGAAACGCCGGGAGCGGAAGATCGAGAGGTCCACTTCATCCCCTTTTCGCTGACGGTCGCGACACCGATTGACGGGAAGAGTTTCTGGGTCACCAGTGCCGCTGGCGGAAAGTCAGCCACCGAAACGTTCATCGGCACTTCCGGTCCCCCGCCGAATTGAGAGGCCTGTTTGAGCATCCCCTGCCCGAAACCGAGTAATGCCGGCAGGACTGAGGCTATCGCCTGATACCCCTGCCTGACATCCAAAGTGCTGATACTGACAAACTCGGAAGGGAGCTTCTCGAACGAGGCCAGCCATTCTTCTGTCGGCTTCCAAGTCGGTAATTTCCCGTCAATTCGTAACAAAGTCGCTTCGACGATTTGCGGCGACAATCCCACTACCAGCCAATCCTGATCCTGAGCAATGGATATCGAAAACATCCCGTTAGCAATATTCAATATCCCGAATGGGCGTCCCTGTTTTTCGGTAATCTGCACCGTTACCGCGTTGGGAGGGGCGAGTTCGCGAATTTTATCGACGCAGAGTGCCATTGTTGTCAGCAGATTTTGCGAATCTTGCACCTCAAAAATCATCCCCAGGCTCGGCAACATGAATGATGCTTGCGAATTATCGATAAAGACCGCATATCGTTTTCCGAGCGTCGCGAGTAAATCGGCTTGGATGTCGAAGCCCAGAAGATTGCCGAGTAGTTCTTTTCCCGACTCCGCCGGAGGAACCGACCCGGGAGGAGCCAGTTTGCTGACCGACTCATAGAGATCGAGAGCACTTTGCCAGGCTCCCGACCAATCGGACTGTCCAACATAGAAATACCCACTCGATTCCGGCATCGGGGGGATGTCGTCCAGCGTCATCGGTGTGCCCGTCAAACCTGACAGTAATCCAGTTCGCTCTCCCGGAGCCACTATTTCGGACTCCGACCAGAGAGCCTCGCCTTGCAGGCCAGACTTTGAACTGATGGTCTTCAGATTCGCCAGACCCACTTGTTCCAGCACATTGGCGACCGTCAGAGGATTCCCGTCCGCGGTGGGAATCGGTAACGGCATCGGGCCATAGGTGTCTGCGAGCATGGAAAAATCGAACCAGACGGTACTGCATACTTGGAAATCCTCTGCGGAAGACATCGCTGTCCACTGGCTGGATTGTGAGAGATGCTTTGAGTCAGGAGACGAAACTGTCGCAATGTTCTTCTCAACATCGAGCCCGATCGTCATCAGGAGATGTCCGCCTTGTTTCCACAATCCCAGAGAAACTCCTGGGGAATCGGGAATCAATACCCTCTGATAGGAGACGCCATTAACCTCCCCTTGTTGAACTTGATCGCGGTAACCTTCCACCATCAGCTCCGAGATGAGAGGCAAATATTCATCCCCCTCTCTCAGGCCCAGATAGAGAGCGGGAAGCGGAGGCATCCCTTCTGTCGGCTGCAATACAACGCAAGTCGAAAAGCCTCGCTGTAACCCTTGATTCAAAACCATATCCACCGCCTCTTGCGCCCGCGGACCGCCGAGCACCGAGAGTGACTGGATCACTTTCAGAAGCGCCGGAGTGAGACCCGATTCGACGAGAGACTCGTACGCCACAGTCTCTTTCCATTCGTCGGCGTGAAGTTTGAATCCATCCCAGTTGAGATAGAGGAACGGATCGGCCGGCAAAATTTCTTCCAACGACTGAGAGACGATAGGCTGGTAGGAGGTTTTTTGAGTTTCAGGAGGTCGATTGAAGGCAATCACCGTCCCCAAACCGAGAGAAGAGGCGACAAGACACAGGAGGAAGAGTCGTTTCATGGCGAATGCCCTTATAGAAAGGATTCAGAAGAGTCCGGTCTGATTATCTAGTGAGAAGCGGAAAAGATCAAAACGATTTTGACAAGATTTCAGACAGACGACCTGCTCGGACGAAGCTTCAACTCCAGAATCTGGGCATAAAAGAAGATCGCCGCCGCGACGACACTGAATCCCACGCAGATCGTAAAAATCCAGGCCCCCTGCCCCAGTCCGTCGAATCCGAAACCGGTTGGTCCGTCGATGTAAATCATACGTCCTATAATGGGGACCATCACCCCGCGGATGCCCGTTAAAAACACGTGAATTCCGCTGTAGAGAGCAGAACGCTCCGGCCCCGCAAAATAGAAACTTCCGGTCAGCCAGTTGATCGATCCCCCGGCAACGCTACAGGCATGAATGAGAGTGCCGAGATAGAACGGCCACAGCGATTGAGTCACGCCTCCGTAAGCGTAGAGCGAAAACGTGAAGGTCTGCATCACGCTAAACACACCACGCGCCAGCATCGGTGTCTGATTCGCCAGAAACCGCCCCCACAGTGGTGCTGTGAGAATGATCGTCACGCTGGGGATGACGACCGCGATCAGGTTGATATGCGTACGACTGACTCCCATTTGTTCGTTCAGGACATTCGGAACCAGATACATCGCCATCTGATTTCCGATGCCGACGATGAAGAACGCAAGCTCGTAGCGCAGGAATCGTTTGTCGCCCCAGAATTCTTTCATTCCGCGAAAAAATGCAGGGAATGGCGATCGTGATCTCGTGCCGGAATAGAAGTTTTTCCGATGGGTGGGAATTCGGGTATAAGCCCAACCGCCAAACAACATCCCCACCCCCGCAAACCACAGCAGCCCCCAATAATACTCGGGAGCCCATTCCAGCCAGGCCCAGGCGGCCAGCGTCAAAATGAGTCCCGACATCGCCGCCATCGATCTCGTCCATCCAACCGCCGTGGAGACGTGCTCGTCCGGGTAAAGCAGCCGGAACATATTCATTTCCCCGACGCGCGCAGAGACACGCAGTCCGAGCACCAGACTCACCAGAATTGTCAGAAACAGGGGGGACTGCGGATTGATGATGATCGCGAACAAAGCCGCCGCCATCAGGAAGAGCGGCCCGATCACCAACCATCGCACGCGCAGATGTCCGGACAGCCAGGTAAAAAATGGACTGGTCAGATTCGCTCCATAGAAAACCGAAGCGATGATCATCTGGTAAACAAGATCCGCATCGAGGATCGTTTCCAAAATCACCAGCGTCACGGGAAACAGCCGAACGATGCCCCCCGAACCGAGATTGGCGAGCGTCTCATAGTACAGACCGGGACGTCGCTTCGCCGGTAACGATTTGAGGACGCGATCGAAAGGAGCAAAACGACTCAATCGTCTCGACGCAGAATCTCCCCGCGGATGATCCCCTCTCTCGTTTGGCTCCTCCATACCGCATCCTTGGCGGAAGACTCTGACGCTCAAGCACGCAGTTCTTCGCTCAACTTCTTCATGAGGGCGGCACACTCGGCGCGAGCATCATTGAGGCCCTCCGGGGTAATGTTCTCACCGCGTACGTAATTCAGAACGACTTCCTCAGCATCCATCAATCCTCGGCAGGCATCTGCCACCTGACCGGCGATTTCATGTGGGATCGTCGTCACCCCGTTCAGATCACCGTGCAACAGATCCCCCTGATAGACCGTAATCCCTCCGACGCTCACCGGGACCCCGACTGACAGAATATGGCAGTAGCCGTGGGCGCAGATCGCGCCGTTCGTAAACGCGGGAAACCCGATCGCTTCCACCTGATCGAGATCGCGTCCCGCTCCCGAAGTAATCAACCCTTTGGCACCGAACGCTTGATACGTGGTACACATCACCTCGCCGAATGTGGCGGATTTCACCGGTTCGTCCAGATCCTGGAACGTAATGACGGGAGGACCGGGCAGTGAGTCATAGGCTTCCACCTGCTTCGACATACTGGCGTAAACATCGCCGTCGCGGGGAGGAGACATGCTTCGGAAAGTTGAAGTCAACGCATATCCCACCATCGGCGGCATCTTGGGAAAGCATGCCTTGATCGTCTCATTCATGAAGCCGACGTTCCGGGGACGCACATCAAACAACTCAATCGCATTACAAACCGTCGGCGTATCAAATGAAGCTAAATCGGCGAGTTGCTTTTCCGTCAATCCGTGTAGCGCCATGGGAATGGTCCTGCTAAATTATGAGAGTCGTTTTTTATGGGTGAAATCATCATACCGGATCGTGGGGACTCGAAAAAGAGACCCGCGAGAGGACTTGCAAACTTCACAGATTCCCCAAAAAATAGAGAACCCTGCCTAGCATCGAGGTCCCGAATGAAGACAAACGACCGGCCTGAAAATTCCGATCCCACGGCAACAGTCGATGGAGAACGGCGTCCGGTGAGCTATCAATCGCTCTCCGCCGTCCTTGAAGATGCTCAGTTCTTCGCTTCGCATCCGCATCAGACGGTGGGGCAATGGAGTTACGGCAAAATTCTGCAACATCTAGCCAATTCCTATAACAGTTCTTTCGATGGGTTTGACTTCAAGGCACCGTTCGTGATCCGATGGATAGTTCGTACGTTTTTCAAACAGAAATTTCTTCGAGAGAAAATGTCATCCGGCTATAAACTGCCGAAGAAAGCGGAAGCGAAGCTCCCGTCACAAGAGACACCCGTCGACGATGCCCTGGCCAATCTGAAACAGGCCATCTCCCGCTTCGAACGCGAAGAGCCGCACGCCGAACACCCGGTCTTTGGAAAACTCACCCCCGAAGAATGGCTACAATTACATCTGAGACATTCTGAACTCCACATGAGCTTTGTGAAACCTGCTTGATATGACTTTGAAACTGTACGATCTCGTCGAAGAATTCGAAGGCCTGGACGATCAAGAACGTCTTCAGGTGTTGGTTGAATTTGCGGAAACGCTGCCGGAGGAATCCGGGAAACACGCCCCTCTCTTTGGGAACGAAGCCTGCCGTGTTCAGGAATGCCAGACGCCTGTCTTCATGCATGTCGGAATCGAAGATGGAAAAACCTTCATCGAAGCCGATGTGCCGCGAAAATCCCCGACCGTTCGCGGACTCGTTTCGCTAATCGTGGAGGGAATCGATCAATCAGACCCGCAGGAAGTTCTGGAACTTCCGGATGACCTGTTACCTGTATTCGGTCTCGAAAACGCACTTGGGATGACCCGTCAACAAGGTGTCCGAGGGATGATGGCGAAAATTAAACATGATTTAAGATCAGCGTTAGACTGAAAGACTGCATAATCAGGCTGTTTTCACGAAAAAGCTCGGTTTTTTCTTCCGATTGCATCTGTGAAAATATTTTCTTTTGACTATCCTAGTAGCTCAGGATCATTACGACCGAAATGCAGATTTCTTGCCGCCACAGTGACCGTCTGTGCATATTTTGCGTAATGAGGATTGTTTACGGTCATTCTGTTTGAATTGCGAAGAGATGGTAGATATAGAAAAAGTGCCTCGTTTGTTGCCGTCAGCAGCCCTGCCTGACTACGCCCACATTCTCCACACCACGACTCCTCATCCGTTTCGCGACCCGAAAGGTCACAGTCACGGTCGGAAATTCAAGAACATGAAGCCGCTCGTGGCCGATGAATGGGCGGAAAACCGCAGTTATCTGGCGGCGATCGACTTGTTTAATCACGGATATTACTGGGAATCTCACGAAGAGTGGGACCGGTTGCAGCGAGTGAGCGTGCCCGATTCTCCTGTGGGACGCTTCCTCAAAGGCTTGGTCAAACTTTCCGCCGCCGGCATGAAAGTTCGTGAGTACAGCATTCACGGAGTTCGTCGTCACGCCGCTTCCGCGGGTGAGGTGTTTGCCGATGTGGCTGCGGAAACCGAGCAGGATGTCTTCTGCGGGTTACGATTTACCGAATTGCAGTTTGCAGCGGATCGTGCTGCCCAGTTGACTTACAAGGAAGACTATCCGATCGGCGAGCCGATCAAGGTCTTCCCCTTCACGCTGGTTCCCGAACCGATGCCGTTGGGATAAGCGACGAGAATAACAGTTCTTACAAGCCTCGGTTCAGTTTAGTTCCGAGGCTTTTTCTTTGTGTATTCCCAAAGTCAGCATCTTCTTCCAGTCGATCTTCTGGAAGAACGTCTTGTCCTGCTTTCTCGATAATTCGACAGGGGCTTCCGTCGGTGCTTTCTCGAGTTCGTAAACATCAACCGACTCGGGTTTCATCACCACAGGATGCCCCGTACGACTTTTCAGCAGATCCTGCAATTCTTCCTGAGTATCGACCTCTGCGGGAAGTTTGACCGATTCCCACTCAGACTCGGCCACAAGATCGGGTGACTGTCCGCGATAGGTATTCGTGGGCAGATAAATCGTTCCGTTATAAAAATCGACTGCGAAGGCAATCGCTCCCGGAACAACGAATAGAAGCAGTCCGACGGTATCCAAAGCGACCACCGCGGGATCGAGCGGGCCACGAGTTTGTCCGATTCGCTCGGGATATAACAGCGTTCCACACGACACGGACTGCACGAGTAGCACGGTTGCCAGCAGTCCGCACAGCAATCGTCGGGGGATCTTTCTGAGATGTCGCATACCGATCTTCCTTGATCGAACTGGTCAAATTATCGACGCGAATCATAGATCCTGAGCGATCGAGCGACAAGGTCACTCTCAGCAGCGAGATGAAAACGGATTTGTCCGCGAGATTCAGGGATTTGAGATGAGCACAAGAAAGAAATTCGCCGGTGAATCCCATGATTCATCGAGAATTGTTAGGCCAGCAGATCCTGCTGAATAATGGGATCGTTACTGGGGCCGATCAGTCGCTGGTCGAGTCCCTGATAGGGGAATTTCAATTGATAAGGGTCAATCCCCATTTGATTCAGCATGGTGGCTTGCAGATCGTGAACGGTCACCTTGCCGTCAGTGACGAAATAACCCAGGTCGTCAGTCTGGCCGTGTGTGTAACCTGCTTTGACGCCTCCTCCTGCCATCCAGATCGTGAAGCAATGTGGATGATGGTCGCGTCCGAGAAACTTGGATTTATTCCGCTCTTCGTTGAGAGGCGTCCTCCCGAATTCTCCCGACCAGATCACCAGCGTCTCGTCGAGCATGCCCCGTTCCTTGAGATCGTTCAGAAGTGCCGAGATCGGTCGATCGATCTCTTTGCATTTCCCAGGGAGTCCCTGGGCGATATCGTTGGAGGCATTCGTGCCGTGCATATCCCAGCCGTAATGAAAGAGTTGCACATAACGCACGCCCGACTCAACCATCCGACGTGCGAGCAGACAATTGTTGGCAAATGACTCTTGACCGGGTTCAGTCCCGTAAGCTTCGTGAACGTGTTTCGGCTCCTGGGCCATATCCATCACTTCCGGAACCGCCATCTGCATGCGAAAGGCCAGTTCGTACTGACTGATCCGGGCTTCCGTTTCGGGATCTCCGAGTCGTTCGAGTTCTTCCTGATTCAATTTGCGAATGGCGTCGAGACTTCGCCGGCGTACATCCCTCGGCATCCCTTTCGGATCGGAAACATACAAAATCGGTTCACCGACCGTTCGGCATTGAACACCCTGATAGACTGAGGGCAAGAATCCGCTCCCCCACAAACTCTTACCTCCCGAAGGATCGGTTCCGCCGCTGATCAACACCACGAAACCGGGCAGGTTTTCATTTTCAGAACCGAGCCCGTACGTGATCCACGAACCCATCGACGCGCCGCCGAAGCGCGGTGATCCGGTGTAAAGAAACAGTTGAGCGGGAGCGTGATTGAATTGATCGGTCCACATCGACTTGACGATGCACAGGTCGTCGGCATGTTTGGCCAGATTGGGAAGGAGTTCGGAGAATTCCTGTCCGCTTTCGCCATGTTTGGCAAACTTGTGCGGCGTTCCTAACAGCTTCGGACGCCCCTGCTTCAAGTTGATAAACGCCAGACGTTCCTTTTTGAGGACTTCCAGCAATTCATCGGGACACGGCTGCATATTGTGTTCGACCAGTTTTGGCTTGTAATCGAACATATCATGCTGCGGCGGAGAACCCGCCATATGCAGATAGATCACCCGTTTCACTTTGGCGGGACGATTTGGCAAACCGGGCGAAGGCCCTTTCGCACTCGTCGTTTGACCCATGAGAGACGCCAGTGCGACCCCACCCAGTCCGTATCCCCCCTGTCCGAGAAAATGACGGCGGGTGGTCGATTGCAGATATTGTTGTTGAATATTCATCGTCAGACTTTTCGGTTATTTACTGAGAACTGCATCAAGGTTGAGAAGCACATTGGCAACCACGGTCCAGGCCGCCGCATCAGCAGGTTCCATCTCTTCGGGTAACGGCCCCAACGGATCGGTCGCCAGAAGTTTGGCTTCCTCGATGTGTTGCTGATAGTAAGTCCGCTCCGACTGATACAGACCTTTGATGGTTTGCAATTCTTTGGAAGTCGGAGGCTTTACCAGCACCAGCTTCAAGACCCAGCGAGCACGATCTTCGAGAGAGCCCCCGCCTTCCCGGATGATCCTTCGAGCGAGCGCCTGAGCCGCCTCCACATACACAGGATCATTGAGAGTCACGAACACCTGCAAAGGAGTATTAGTGCGAATACGTCGAACGTTGCAGATTTCCCGACTCGGGGCGTCGAACGTCGCCATCGACGGATAGGGAACCGAACGTCTCCAGAAGGTATAAAGACCGCGTCGATACTTGTCGTCCCCTTTGCTCTCGGGCCAGGTCCGTTGTCCGTTGAACGCCGCCCGCCAGAGTCCCGGCGGTTGCGGAGGATAAACGGACGGTCCGCCAATCTTGCGACTCAAAAGACCGCTTAAGGCCAATGCCTGATCCCGGACCATTTCCGCTTCCAGACGGAATCGAGGACCGCGTGAGAGCCAGGTGTTATCGGGATCGATTTCAAGTTGCTGCGAGGAGGCTTCCGCCGACTGTCGATAGGTGGCCGAGGTGACCATCAATTTCAGCAAACGCTTGATATCCCAATCCTGCTGAAATTCCACCGCCAGCCAGTCCAACAGTTTCGGATGACTGGGCATTTCTCCCTGCGAACCGAAATCCTCCTCGGTCACCACCAGTCCGCGCCCGAAGATCTTCGCCCAGATCCGATTCACGGCCACACGTGAAGTGAGCGGATTATCGGGATGGACGAGCCACTTCGCCGCATCGAGACGAGATTTGGCCTCACCGTCCAACTGGTGGAACTCGTGCGGCAAACCCGGATTCACTTTCTCCCCCGGACTCAGAAAATTACCGCGAATTTGGACGAAAGTTTCACGTTGTTCCTCGGGAGGCAATTCCTGCATCACGGGAACCGTCGGGACTGCCGGTTTCGATTTCTGCAGCGAAGCAATTCGTTGTTTCAATTTCTGCAACTCGGGATCGAGCGTTCGATAATAGGTGGCGATTCTCTGTGTTTCTTTGTCGCCCCAGGCTTCCCGTTCCTTCTTCAGGATGGCGAGCACATCCTCGGGAACTGTCAATCGGCTGTCCACAGCGTATTCCGCCGACACTTTGGGAGCTTCTTTGACTTCCTGGGTCCAGACGGTTTCGCGAACCGCTTTGCCCTCTTTCTGTTGTTCGTTGATCAGCAGAATGCGAAAATTGTTCAGACGGCTGTAAACCGAACCATCGGTCCGGTTCCAGACGACAACCTTGTCGATCTCACGCTCCGATCCCAAATCAACTTCCCACCAGGGATCGTTACTCGATTTCGTATGTGTTGTGGACTTGGCGTCGAAATAGTGTCCGTCGGTGTTGCCGTCGATAGCGAGTTTGGCCGGTCCGTCGTAATCCGTACTCGACTGACTTGCCGTCCCTTTTAAGGCGATGTTTTCTTCTCCAGAGAAAACCTGCACCTCAGCGAGCGACAGCATTTTTCCCTGACCGGGCAGTTCGATCCGCACAAACCGAGCCCTAACCGGTTCCGCCTCCGATTGAATCGCCTCACGCGTCTTCTGGATCCATTGATCGCGACGTGTCTGTAATTCCGGCGTGTTGGTTTGTAGCTGCTCTTTAAGCTCATCAATTTGTGAATCGATCGCCGCGACCTGATGTTTCCACTCCTCGGTCGGGGCCTCAATCGTGGGGGCCTCATTGGGCAAATCGCGATCGGCTGTCTGATTGAAGAGACTGTAAAAGCGGTAATACTCTTCCTGTGAGATCGGATCGTATTTGTGAGAATGGCATTTCGCACATCCCATCGTCAGCCCCATCCAAACCTGAATCGTCGTATCGACTCGATCCTTCACGGCAGCGACGCGAAACTCTTCGTCGTCGGTCCCGCCTTCGGTGTTCGTCATCGTATTGCGATGGAAGGCGGTCGCCACTTTTTGATCGAGCGTGGCTTCCGGCAACAGATCCCCCGCCAGTTGCTCGATCGTAAATTCGTCGTACGGCAGATTACGGTTAAACGCCCCAATCACCCAGTCCCGATATCGCCAGATATTTGGACGCAACGGATCGGAACCATACCCGCGAGAATCGGCATAGCGGGCGAGATCGAGCCAGACTCGCGCCCATCGTTCTCCATAAGCCGTATCGGCCAGAAAACGATCGACCAGATTCTCGTACGCTTCCTCGGAATCGTCAGACACGAACTGTTCGACTTCTTCAGGTGTCGGAGGCAATCCTCGTAGATCGAAGCTGAGCCGTCGAATGAGTGTAAAGCGATCCGCCTGGTCGTTGGGAGACAATCCCTTCTCGTGCATTTTGGAAAGCACGAATGTGTCAATCGGATTCTCTCGCCACCCCGCCCGGTCGACTTCCGGAACGGGTGGGCGTTCCGGTTTCACGAAAGACCAGTGACGCGAATAGTTGGCCCCTTCCGCCACCCATTGTTTCAGTGTCTCGATTTCGTCCTGGGTCAATTCGTGTCCGGAATCGGCAGGCGGCATCAGGGAGAACTCATCATCGGTCGTAATTCGCGCAACCATTTCGCTCTCACCCGGTTTTCCGGGAACGATCGCGGTCATACCGCTGTCGAGTTCCGATTTCGCAGACTTCTCATCCGTGAGATGCAATCCCCCTTCACGATGTTCGGGATCGGGACCGTGACAGGCGAGACAGTTCTTCGACAGGATCGGACGCACATCGCGATTGAAGTCGATCTCGTCGGCATAAACGCCATTCGCACTCAGTACGAAAATGGGCATCAACAAGAGGAGGAAATATCGCATGGTGTGCTTCAATAGTGTGTGGGAGGATTCTTCAGGCAGGAATTCAATTATAACAGTCTTTTGATACGAAGGGAGAGGGCTTTTTCGGATCGGAAACTGAAATCCTTGCTTCCCCCCGGCGACTCTGCTCTGATAGTCGCTTTCACACCCTCCCACGCTTCATTTTGAGACAGTTATGGTCAATTTTATCTACTCTCTGAACTCCAGCACCATCAAGCCGACTCCGATTCTGGACAAAATCCGTATCGCCGCCAAAGTCGGCTACAAAGCGATCGAACTCTGGCACGACGACATCGATAAGTACATCGCGGAGGGAGGCCAGATCCAAGACATCCGGAAAGCCGTCGATGACGCGGGCCTCCTGGTTCCCACGACGATCTTCCTCAAAGGCTGGTGGGATACCGAGGGGGACGCATACATCGAGAAGATGGATGAAATCAAACGACGACTCGCCCAGGCCGAAATTGTCGGCGCTACGCACGCCATCGCCGGACCGCCCCAGGGAGAAGTCGATTTCTCACACGGCGCGAAACAATACGCCAAACTGCTGGAGGTTGGCAAAGAGTTCGGCGTGAAGCCGGTCTTCGAGTATCTCGGCTTCGCTCAGCAGGTCAACACGATCGAAATCGCCAAACAGATCATCGAAGAAAGCGGCCATCCCGATGCGTCGATGGTCGTCGATCCCTTCCACTGTTTTCGAGGCGGAGGCGGCATCGACGGCATCAAAGACCTCAAGCCGGAGCAGATCGCCATCTCGCACTTCAACGATGCTCCCGACGATCCGCCACGGGAGACACAACACGATCCCGACCGGGTCATGCCGGGGGACGGCGTCATCGAGCTCAAGAATTACTGCCGTTACCTGAAGCAGATCGGCTACGACCGCTGCCTGTCACTGGAACTGTTCCGCCCCGACTTGTGGGAACAGAATCCGGAAGAAGTCGCCTCGACTGGTCTGGAGAAAATGATGGCGATTGCCGAGAGTGTGTGAAGTGAATGACTACTTCTTCACCCACTGCACCGCATCCGCGATCACATAGCCATCCGCACCTTCGTTGGAGATCGTCACGACCGCAGGCTGCCCTTTGTCGAACTTGAAGGTCCCCACCGAGACGAAAAGTCCGTCAATCGGCGGTTTCTTCCGTTGATTCACGCGGACTTCTTTTCTGCCGTCTGCCGATTCCACAATCACCAGAGCGTTGCTGGCGCGGTTGTTGTTCGCCGGATACGAGATACGAACCTCGTACTCGCCGCTCTCGGGAAGTTTGGCTTCGTAGCGGACCGACAGTTCACCCTGATTGTTGTTGCCGTCGTGCAGATAGGAGCGATCCACCCACAACGCGTTGGAATGACTCGGCGTCCAATGGCCGTCAACCTTCGCCTGCACGTCGTCCACAACAATCCCGGCTAACGACTTACTGGAGACACTTTTCTCAGCCGCTCCCGGCGGCAGGAAATTTCCTTCCAGAATTTGACCGTCTTCAAGAAGCTGCTCCTTGATGGTGTCGTACGGGACATCCTGAACGGCGGAGTCTGACTCAATCGCCATCACGCCCACCGTGGCGGCGGACTGTCCCAGAATCATAAAGACCGGCTCCATACGAATACTGCCGAACGCTATATGCGAACTGGAAACGCAGACCGGCACCACAAGATTGGTGCATTCCTCTTTTTTCGGCAGGACGCTTCCCAAAGCAATCGAATACGGCCCCCGCGTCGAGACGCCGATGTCTCCCTCGTTCTGAACGTAACCTTCCGGCGTGATGTAGCGCTGGACGTTGTGGGAATCCATTGTGTACGAGCCCATCCCGATTGGCTCGGGTGTAGGCCGACGCTTGAGAAGCTCGTTTTCGGTCATCACGTAATCGCCGATCATCCGACGCGCTTCGCGGACATAAATCTGATGCGGCCAGTTGCCGTTATCGGTGAATTCATCCTTCGCCAGACCCCAGTGACTGAACTTCTCGCGAACATCGGCGGGCACACGAGGATCGTTGGCCAGAAAGTACATCAATCCTTTCTGATACACTTCATGCTCTTTGATGATCTCGCGTCGTCGTTCGTAACTCGCTTCCGGATAATCGTAATTGTAGCCGATATTGTCGGTGCTGAACGGACCGTGATTGTTAGTGTCGGTTTTGTGATTGGGGATCGGATCGAATTTGCGAAACCCTTCCCGCCAACCGGCATTCAGAACGCGTAACAACAGTTCGTACTGCGAGGGATCGTAGCCGTCCGGATTGGGAAACGGGACCCGATTGGCGTCATCATCGGTCAGACACATCCGGAAGCAGTACGCCTGCACCTTGTTGTCCCCCGATCCGTATTCGCCGGGATCTTCCGTGCTGATCCGCGGCAACACTCCGCTATTCGGATCGCCGGGAATCTTGTACGGCGAGATCGGTTCATCGAGAACGCCGAAATGGTGTCCGTGATGCAGAACTCCCGTCTGCACGCCGTTCCATTCCTCGCCGTAAACGTCTTTCGCCTCACGCCCCACATGATAGGAAACACCGGCAGCCGCCATGAGATCTCCCTCGTAGGTGGCGTCGATAAAGACCTGACCGGCAAACGTTTTCCCACTGAGGGTGGTAATGGAAGTGATCCTCCCCTCTTTCATTTGCACGCCGTTTTCTCGATCCAGCCATTCATCACGGAAAACGGGAATCTCGTAGTCCTCAACAAATTGATCGAACACCGCTTCCGCGACGTGCGGCTCGAAAATCCACATCGTCCGCTGATCGCCGTCGATCGCAGCCGTCCCCTGCCCTTTGTTGCCGTACGACTCGCGACTCTGCTGCTTCCAGGCCTCCGGTTTCTGATATTCTTTCCAGACCCGATGATAAAATTCCCGCGACAACCCGCCGATCACCTGTTTGTTCCCGGTATCGGTCCAGCCGAGTCCCCCGCTCGACAGCCCGCCGAGATGAGCGTCCGGCGAGACGATCACCACGGAGTGCCCCATCTTCTTCGCCTGCACCGCAGCCGTCACCGCAGCCGAGGTCCCGCCGTACACGACGACGTCATATTCCTCCGAGTGAGCGGCATTTGAAGAGACAAACAATGAGATCTGCAGAGCGAAAACGAGCGAGCAGCGCATCAATGGACTCCCTGTAACGAGAAAAAAACGGGACAGACATCACGGCGATGCCTCTCCCGTTTGTAAACAATAGTAATGAGTCGGATCAGAGTTCCTTGATCCAGAGGTTCCGGAACTTGACCGGATCATTGTGACCGGCAAATCCGAAGTACCCTTTCTCCAGCATCTTGCCGGGGTGCGGCGAATTGGCCATGTATTCCGTGATCTTACTGAGATCGGTATCCAGAATCGTCGTGCCGTTCAGTTCGACCTTGATCGTCGATCCTTTCACGGTCACCTGCTGATAGTTCCATTCGCCCGTCGGACGCAAATATCCTCGCTGGGCGGCCGCCATCCCGTACGCCGAACCGTGATACTGACGCGGATCCAGTTTGGCGTATTTCGGATGTTCGCTGTCCAGCACCTGCAATTCGGTCATCCCTGCATAAGCCGGATTCCCGCTTCCCGGATAGCGAATCGCCAACCCGTTGTTTCCGCCGGGAGGCAGTTGAAATTCGAGACGGACAACGAAATCAGCGTATTCTTTCGCCGTATGAATGTGTCCCCCTTGTCCCTTCTTGCACATGATCGCGCCATCGACAATCTGATAGTTGTCTGTCGGGCCTTCCCAGCCGGTGAAATCTTTGCCGTTGAAGATGCTGGTGAACTGTTTCTGATCGTAGTTCGAGTGCGCCTGCAAAATCTCATTCGCTTCCTCGTGGGGTATTTCACGAACGAAGATATTGCGCCAGCGAATCTCTCCGCCGTGCGTCTGCAACTGAATCGGCCCCTTCGCGAACAGCGGCCGCGAGCGATCCCAGTAATTTTCCATCACCGCATGATCGACGACCAGCACATCGTTGAAGTAGACGGTCGTTTTGTCGCCGACCTGAATGATGCGGAAACTGTTCCATTCTCCGAACGGTTTGTCGGCGTTTTTCGACGGCAATTGGCCGGAAGCCCCTTTGGAGTTATTGAACAGACCGCCCGACCCCTTGTCGGCGTTGCGATCCCATTTGCCCCCTTCTTCCGTCGTGTCCCAGATCTGAACCTGTGGCGTTCCGCGGAGATAGATCCCGCTATCCGCCTTGGCAACCGTTTTATATTCGATCAGCAGTTCGATATCGCCGTATTCTTTGTCGGTCGTCAGATACGGACCTTTGCCGTCGTTGACCAGTTCGCCGTCATCGACGCTCCAGTGCTCTTTCGCTTCCGCGGTCCATTCCGCGATTTTGGCCTGACGTTCGGTTTCCGTCATCGCGTCCAGTTTCCGCGGATCAAAGTGCGGCATGCCGTGCCAGCCGGTCAAATCCTTGCCGTTAAATAACGCGGTAAATCCCTTGGGAGGCGTGTTTTCCGCGGCGAAACTCGAAACCGCCACACACAGAACCAGGGACAATGAAAACAGACTTCTCAGCATCAGATCACTCCTGCATCAGGTAGGTGGATAAGGTGGGAACATCCGTTGTACCAAAACCGCCGCCCGATTTCTCGCCTATTTAGGGAAATGAGGGAGGAGAATTTCATGTGACGAAGGAGACCGTCACTGAATACACCGGCGGATTTTCCAACAGCGGCAGTAGCAGTGTCAGCGTCGATTTCGACGTCACTGGCGGTTGGAACGGAACCACCTACACGCTGACCGGCCACACTAACTCCCATCAATCGCATAGCCAATCCGCCAGCGATACCATGACGCTGCGGACCATCCAGTATCAGAAAAGCAGCAGTAACGCCACCGATATCGATATGAGCATCTCGCTCTCCGGCGGCGAAACCTTCTCCGTCAGCACCCACACCAGCAATTCCTCGATCCTCGGCGCCCCGATGGGCGGCCCTGTCGAGTTCTACCAGTCGATCGATTTCCAGGGGCAGCCGAGCGGCAGCGTCAGTCTCGGCGGCACCTACAAAATCACCGACGTCAGCAACTACGAAACCGAAAACACCAGCTCCTGGGAAGATTCGCACTTCAAGGATCGCACCACCACCGAAACCCTCGTCTCCGGCAGTAACACCACCGTCACCTCCACCTACGAAGTCCTGATCGACAAGTACCAGGGGGTCTACAACGATCCCTCCTCCTTCACGTCGAGCTACGACTACCCCACCGACCCGCAGCAGTTGAACGGCGTGCCGTATTCCTTCACCAGCATGCCGGGCCTGTTCGATCCGTTCAATTCGCTCCGCCTGGCGCTGATGGGGCAAATCGCGTCCGAAATGGGGAGCACCGCCGCCGATGACGACATGGCCCTCGCCGGTCAGGGCTCCGGCAACGCCGCGGGAGCCGAAAGTTCGTCGTCGGGCGTCTATTACGACACCGGCCCTCTCGATGACGGCGGCTATTGGGAAAGCTACGACGACGGCTCGTACTGGTGGTATGCCGAATACGATGCGGCGGGGAACGAGATCTACTACGAAGACAGCGACCACATGACGTTCGACATGGGGAGTGCGCTGGCGATGGGCGAAAGCATCGGCCAGGAAGGCAACGACACCGGCGCCCCCAATCCGGATGCGCAACAAACTGGAACCTTCATGGCAAGCATCAGTGACGATGAAGCCACGGCGAAAGCAAATGCACTCAAGTCCCAAGACTTCAACCCCAACGACCCACCTCAGGAGTTAGCTGATAGCGATGACAAGATTGTCTATTGGGTGCGTGAAGACGGAACAACTCTTGTATATTACAACAATGGTTGGTCTGGACTTGAGTATGTCGGGAAGTTAGTTCGAGGAACAGGCGGGCAATGGATGGTCGAACGCTATGTCCCCGGCAAAGGCAACCGCTATATGAAATTGTCACAGATTGAAAAGGAGGCAAACTATTTGGGCTTGATACCTTTTGTATCAACGACGCCAAACACCACAGAAGAATACGAAGAACAGTTTTCTAAATTCGGCTGGACAACTCCAACTCCTAGACACATCGGAGCTTTAGGAAAAAGAGCAGCAGAATTAGGTCAGCAAAAGCTTTCCCCTGCGTCAAGCCTCGTACCCGGCTTGGTGTTCATTGCCGAAGCGACCGATGGAATCGCGATGGTTCTGGTCGAAGAAGGGATGATGTCAGTCATTCCATGGGGTTCAGGCGCCAAGGTTTTTGCAAAAGGTGGTAAGCTGTTCACAAAATTCGTGACCAGCAGTGGTAAGACCGTTCTGGTTGAGTTGAGTGAAAAGCAGTTGAAGCAAGTTGGTACTGCACTCAATATGGTTGATGGCAGTGCAGATGACATCGCTGAACAAATCGCGAAACTTCAGGACGAAGCTGCCGAAGGAAGTGCGGAAGCTTTAGCAAAGCTAAAAAGCATCTCTACCAATGGAGTAGAGACTGTTCTGGAGCCTACTGGACGCAGTTGGCGACAACATGGCTCTAGGCTCTATGGAGATTTGAAGAACAAGTTTGGGCTTGAGATACCATTCAAAGCCAAAAGTGAAAACGTTAAATCTTTGGTAGCGAAGGAATATCAAAAGCTCATAAAAAATGGGACACTGAACTATCTAGGCTATGCAGACGATGTACATGGTTCGTATCATTTCTACGAGTTTGGAGGTAATTTGTACCTTTTTACGAAGGATGGTAAATTAGTTTCCCGCTGGTCACCTGGCTCTCAAGGGCGTGCTATTGAGCGAGTCCTGGAACTACTAAATAATGGGACGAATTGATGGGCATCAATGCGAATATAAATGCTGAGACTCTATTAAAACTTTTTCAATCGCCTATCGAGAGGATAAGTCAGGTGGCTATCTGTTCCGATGAAGAAGATAATGCTTCAACTATCTCGCGTTCATGGGGTGGGGTTAATCCGGTTTTTGTACTTGAGTTTGAGAATAAAATAAATAGATATCTGCTAATTTCGTCTTCCGATGAATCGCTTCAATTACGCATTACTCAATCACTTGATCGCTCGGAAATCGTTCGGTTTCAAAATTATACTTTGGATGATGAGATCAATTTATCGAACGATGTAGGATTATTTGACCTAGACTCAATCATCTGTCCGGTACCTGATTGGCAACACCTTGATGTGACCAACTTAACAATTATTACGGCAGCAGATGGGAATGGCATACTTGGACTTTGTTTTCAAGTTAATCTAGGGATACGAATTGGGGTATTTGTTTCACCGTACCCCGGAGCCACACTGTCCTTCAATGATTCTTGTGATGAAATCTTACAACAAGCTATGCGTGCTGAAACTGATGGTCATGTACATCTCCTCTCTCTTGAATACCCCGGAAAAGAGACACCTGAGCATGTAAGCAGTATTGATTGGTATGATTGGTTACGCACGTAATATGGGTGACCCGTTGTGTCAAATAAGTCAGCAGGGTGGCCCGCAACGCCGTGAACGAATTTTCCTATTGTCGTAATCTCATCTCTCGCAGTTGGTTTCGTTCCTGGCTGTTCATCACGCGCAGGGTGGCCCGACCGATCGTTAGATCGGTTGGGTGGCGGAGAGCAACGGAGGTCGCCGAGCAATAGCGAGGATTCAAGACCGAAGGCGGTAGTTTCTATTTCCCCATCATGCGGGTGCGATCTGTGACCAGACTTCCCAATACAGTTTCTTTGCGTCACCGCAGCTCTGCGCGAGGAAGGTGTGAATCAAGTTTTGTCCCCCTTACCAAGGGGGACCACAGGGGGTTACTAATGCTATTAAATTACCCCCTCTTGATCTCCCCCTTGGAAAGGGGGAGAAATCCCCAAATCTTCCGTGGGTCTCCGTTGGTTTCCGTTTCATCCGTGTTCTTACTGCTTCCCTTCGCGTGATCTCCACAGTCTGCTCGTCGCTGAATGGTGGTCGGTGATACTTCAATTTCTGTCCGAGAAATCCGCGTCATCGGCGGTTCCTCAATTTGGGGTTTTTGATTTCTGATTTTGGAACGGTGCCTGGCCTCTTGTGCTGACGCACACCCGTCGGCACTCATGGTGTGTTTCATAAGTGCCCGTGAGAAACATTCAACATCGCTCATGCCGACTTGCGTAACCGCAGGCCGCCGAGCGAGGAGCTCGGAGTAAGGCCCAGGGCGCGAGAAGAAGCGTTTCCTTCACGTCGGCCTACTTTCCGTCGAATGTTGATCGTTTTCTCTGTGCCGCAGCGCCGCTGCGCGAGTTTTCTTTTCTTTTTCTCTGCGTTCTCTCCGTCCTCCGCGGTTTCAATTCGAAACACTGGCAAAGCCAGCACGTCTTGCTCCCCCTCCCCGGTCACTCGCTGCGCTCGTTCCCGACCCTCCCCCATTCTGGTGGAGGGTGAAGTCTTATCAACTATCAGTGAAATCCGCGTTATCCGCGGTCAGACTATTCTCGCACTGTCTGCTCAGCTGTCTGACAACAAACTGCCGTTAGGTAGAGAGAGTTCGATCTTTGGTAATATGATTTTTTGTGAGTCGTCAGTGGTTCGTGGTCAGTTGCCAAGCAGAAACTAGAAACTGGCAATTAGCAACTAGAGAAAGACAAGGAGGTCACATCACTGATATCTATCTCCTGAATCCTGATTCCTAACATCCCCCAATCTTCTGATGTGGTCTCAAAATTGACTGTAAATGCAGCACAACGGGCCATTCCCAGACAGACGCAATTTCAGATTTCGCGTCGCACGGTCCCAAAACCGAGCAAATCTCTCGGGTTTCGTTCGAAGATGACAACTTGACAAGATGACAACTCGCAAAATTGTCA
>JABURQ010000065.1 GCA_014762625.1 Planctomycetaceae bacterium
GGCCCGGTTTGATCAGCACCCAGTTATGCGGCACGACGTCCGGATTCACGAGGACGAACTTGATCGGCTCGCCCGCTTTGACAGTGATCGTCTTCCGTTCGTAGCTGAGGTTGGTGGCGGTTTTCAGGCGAATTTCCCGAGCTCCCTCAATCGGTTTCTGCCAGCGGTTGGGAATGCGATTTTTAATGAGTGCGAGGTCCGAGAGAATCGGATGAGGCAGGCGCGTCTTTTCTCTAAAAACGTATTCCGGATACTGGTCGAACGGCTCGTCCAATTGATGCACGGTGAGAAACATGTCGATCGGCGATCCATCGTTCATCTTCAGATTGAGGTGCAATTGACTGGCCGGTTGCAAGTCGGGAAGTTCCAGAAACAGGGCGCGACCATCGGGGACGACTTTCGCCGTCTCAATCCACAAGGGATCGTGTCCCGGTGTGTTCGGGTGGCTGAGAGAGAGTTCCGGCGATCCGTAGCCTGGCGAGTAGCGGTAGTTCCAGGCTTGCGCGAAGTGGTTGCGAGGATTCTGCGCGATCGTCGTCTCCAGTGGTTCTGAAAAATGAATCAGAATGCCGTTCTCATGCACATGAAACCCCGTCGGCATTTGGACGTTCTTCCCGGTGTAACGCACGCGCTGGAAACAGCCGTCGTCGGGAGTGAACGAGACCCACCCGTCCATGCCGCTCACGTAGAGATGACCGTCCTGTGGACGGAAACGTCCGCGATGAGCGCCCGAACGAAATTCGCCCGGCAACGGCACAACGGCTCCCTGCTGCTGTCCGTCAACTTCGTCGCGTAAGACCAGAAACTGCCGTCCCATCCCAAATGAAAAGTGCAGAAGCTGTCCCTGTAATGGTCCCCACTTTTGGCTATCAACATAAACTTGCCCGCCGCTGGAATTATCGAGTCCCCGTGGCAGGTAAACGAGCGGGAGTTTGGGAGGCTGGCCGTTTTTGGGGCCGCGATAGCCAAAGTGCGGGATCGGCTTCTGATCGGGTTTGACGGCACAAATCATCGACGCGGGGGTCCATTCTCCTTCGGAGCAGGGGACCGTGACTGTGCCATCCGGATAGAGTCCGAGTCCGTCCGGATTGCGGAAGCCGGTGGCGATGACGTCCGCCCGTTCGCCGTCCGGAGAGATCCGGACGAGTCCCTGATTCCCGGACGCCAGGTAGAAGTTGCCTTCCCGGTCTCGCTGAAGACCGCAAATGTAATCGTGACCGGCAGGAGATGTCACAAACGCCTTGCTGAAACATTCGTAGAAATCAGCCTCGCCGTCGTGGTTGAGATCGTGCAGACGCATCAACTGATCGCGACATTGGACATAGATTTCGTCCTCATGAACGACGAGCCCCAGGGCATGATGCAGTCCCGATGCGAATCGAGTCCAGGTGGCTTTTCCCGGTTGATCGACGGGACCGTCGAGCCCCGTCACTTTCCAGACATCCCCTTGCATCGTGCAGACGAGAGCCGAGCCGTCGGAGAGAAAATCGTGTCCGCCGCAAAAGATCTGCGCCTTCCACGGATTGTCGGTCGGCAGCTCAATGGTATCGATGGCGAACGGATTTCCTTTGCCGGGGACGATGTTGGTGATCAGTTCCTGCGGCCATTGTCGTTCGCCACCCGCGATCAAATGTCGCAGAGGATGTTCGTCGCGCGGGGCGACAATTCGGACGAATTGTCCCTCTTCCACCCAGGGGGAATCGAGGTACTCCGTCTCTCCAATCCGGTAAGCAAAGACGACACGGTCGCCATGTCGATAATAGCCGTGATATTTGATCGGCCCATTCGGTGGAGAGCCGACACGTTTGGAGATCATCTCCCCATCCATCAACAGGCCGTTAATGAAGCCGTGACGGACGGCGGAAAACTTCACGAAACCGTTCTTCCAGACGGCATCATAGGTGAGCGTGTCGGGATTGAAACAAACGGAGAGTTCCCGATTCTCGCCGATGCGCAGGCAGATTCCCCGCGTGACGGCGACTCCCGCACCGCGAAAGATACCGCATTGCAGGTTTCCGAGATCAGTTTCATTCCACCGGTCGTCGGCCCAGTCCTGCTCTTTTTGAGTTCCCCAGTGGCCAAACTCGCCGCCGTCGAGTCCGGGGTGCGCGGCAAGCAAGGGAGGCATCGCGAGAGGATTGTCTTGCATCTGCTGTTTGAAGTGTGCGGCCTGTTTGGTGAAGAAGTCGTAGACGCGATATTGATTGACGGGATGCGTGTGCGCAGGCCATTCCTCGGGATGAATCGGTTCGCGCGTCCAGTCGAATGTTGCCGGGGCGTGGCTGTGCTGATGAGCGAGAGCCGTGTTCCAGGCGGGTTGGACGGGATCGATCTCGGTGCCGAGAGCGGTGAGGAACCGCAGGACATCGAGTTGCTGTTGTCGGGTCATGGCGGCGGTGAGTCCGTCGGGCATTAAGGTCCCGGCTTTCACTTCGTCTTCAATCTCATCCCGAGAAATCGTTAGAGTCTCGTCCTTGGTGGGATCGAGCAGGGTCACTTGTTGGGCATTAGAAGAGACTCGATAGCCGCGATGAACTTTTCCCTCGGAGGTCACCACCTGCCACGCTTCAAACTCCGGTTTCACCTCGCGCTTCGGCCAGAACACCGATTCGACAAGTTGCGACAGCTTGCGTTCCCGGCCGATTTTCGAAAGATCGGGGCCGACGATGCCGCCGTTTCCGCCTACCTTGTGACACGAGATACAGGCAAATTTGGGACTCGTGAAGACAGCGGCTCCCCGTTCCAGGATGCCGGCTCGAAGAGTGTCTTCGACGGTCTGCGCAACGAACTCCTCCGAGAAGTCAGGATTCAGGGGAGTTTTTTTTTACCGTCCGAGACTTCGAGCTGAGGACGCAACTTCTCCACGCCGTCGAGATTCTCCTGCAAGACTTCTTTCGAGTCGCGATTTCCCTGGTGGTCGAGAATTCCGATCGGGCCGTCATAGCCCGCATCCCGTACGACTTTCAGCATCGCGAGTTCGTGTTGACCTTGGCCGAGTTGCAGAATCTTCGGTTGGGCGTTGTCGTTCATGCCGTTGATGTTGAGGCAGTGCAGGTAAGGCTGCATGAGTTTGAAATTCTCAGCCCAGCGGTCGATCTGTTCGTGGCCGTGATGGAAGTTGTAAACGATGCCGACGTGGTCGTATCCCGCTTGACGCAGTCCTTCACAGACGGCGACCATATTCGCCGGCTGACCCTGCCAGCCACCGTGATTGTAAAGACTCATGGAGCAATCCATTTTTTTCGTGCGTTCCGCGAGCGGTTTGAGTGCCTCCACCGCCTGGGCAACTTTTTCTTCCTGCGAAGGACCCTTCACGCCGGGAATCATGATCCAGATTTGCGGATGAAGGTCGTGTTTTTCAAACAGTTTGAACGCCTCTTCGTGAACGGACCAAAAGGCGAAGAAGTCGATCCCATGTTTTTTGTAGGCCAGAATCTCGGCTTCAAAAGTCGGGACGTGCTCGGCGCGCCAGTCGTACGCACACTTTTTCAGGCCGAGTTCTTTGAGCATCGCCGCACGTTCTTCCGGTCCCCGCTTCGAGGCATCGAACGGAACAATGCACCAGGCGACAAGATTGTCCTGGTCGAGCAGGTCGTCTTCCGCCTGAACGGAACAGATCGGTATCTGGAGCAGGAGCAGAGCAGCAATCAGGCAACGCATGGATGGAATCAATTCTGAACAGAGTGTGTGAAGGAATGTAAGTTTCTAAGATAATCGGTTGCCTCTGAGAAACTCAATCATCATTTGGAGTTGATTCGTTTAATTTGCGGGTCGCCTGATACAAGCTCCAACCCAGCAGCAACGTGATGACGAAAATGATCGATCCGAGAACGATCGGGTTGTTGATGATCTTTTTGAAACGACCCGGTTCTGCACCGGCGTCTTCTGAAAGTTGAATCTCGGGACCGAGTTCTGCGATGAATGGGTTCACCCCCTGAGACTGCATCAAGTCGATGGCCGCGGTGTCGTAGTTGGGAGGCGTTTCCGCGTGCGAGCCGTAATGAAGTTCATAAGACTGATCGCCGTGAGCGAGAAACAGAAGCTGGTGCCGGTGACCAGCGGCAGCGAGTCCCCGCACATTCAGAGGAGACGAGTCGCGGTTCTCAATCACCAAACGGAGCTTGCGTTGCCGGGTTTCGGGGAATTTGAGTGTGAAATCAGCCTGTTCGTAGTCTCCGAACGAGAATTGAGAGACTTGCCCTTCAGCCAGCGTTTCCCAAGTCGTCCTGCCTGTTTTTTGGTTGGGTCTCTCGATCCGGACGCGACGGGAAAAATTGCGGCTGTCGGTTTTGAGGGTGATTTGTGTCAGTGGCTGACGCCGGGTTTCGAATTCAATCAGTGTGAGTCCCGTTTCGTCGTCGTTTTCCTGTTGTTTGATCGTCAGGTTCCAGTCGGTCACCAAACGTTGGTCGGGGACGTAACGTTCGACCGTGGAGACGAGTTGCAGACGGTCGATACGAAACGGGCGCCGTTCGATGATGATCCGTTCCTGACGACCTGTTTCGTCGTCTCCGTGTAATTGTCGGGTCAATTGCTTCAGGCGGGATTCCTGTTTCGATGTCGGATTGTCAATGACGACCCGAAAGCGACGGAATTCCGTTTCCGGAAACGAAACTTCCGTCCGTCGGATATCCATATAGCGGGTGTAGTCGAAGATCGCATCGTCGGCGAGCAGGCGTTCGTTGGCTTTGCCGACTCCATAGACTCGAATGCGTTGCTCGAAATTCTGGAGAGGAGTCACGATCTTCAGTTGCGTCGGCGCGGGATCGTCTTCTTTCAGAGTGAACCCAATCTCAAGCTGTTCGTCGCTGGGTGAAAGGGAAACCTCCTGAGGTGACCAGCGCTGTTCTTGAGTTTGCCGGCGAGTGTCGCTCTCCTCGATGAGTTTGTAAGAGACGTCGTCTCCCTCGGCGTTCAGAATACGCAGGTCGGCGAAGTTGTTCTGCGATTTTCGGTAAACTTCTGCGTCGAGAGAGACCGCCGTCAAAACGTCCCGCTCTTCGCGCTCCAGATCAAACTGAATCTCCTTCTTCCAACTGGGCGGCAAGGCGGCGGAGACCGATTGCACGAGAATGAAAACCATCAGAAATGTGCTGGAAATGATTTTGATCATGAGTCCTCTTCATCCTCCTCCGGTGTGGAGTCGCTCTCTTCAGTAGATTTTTCTTCGTCGTCCGGGGTCTCTTCCGGCTCATCTTTGGTGTCGTCTTCCAGTTTGAAAGTGTCCTGGAATTTGAGATAAGCGAACGATCCTCCCAGCACCATAATCCCCAACACGATAAACGCCACGATACGGTAAATCTGGCCGAGTGTCGCGAGATCGACGAAGAAGACCTTCCAGGCGACGATGACGAACAACGTCAGTCCCAGATAACGCGTGATTTTCAGGTTCTTGCGAATACCGACCAGAATCATCGTCAAGGCGTAAGCCGTCCAGAGAATCGTGATCCCACCCGCTCGTAAACCGGGAATGAAGTGATTGAGGAAGGTGTTCAATTCCAGACTCGTGAACGTGAAAATGGACAGGATTCCCGCGATCCCCAGCGTTTTTCCTAACTTGATTTCCTCATCGCTCCGTCCGAGTCGAGAATACGCAAAGAACAGGAACGCGATCACGACTCCGTAATCAACCAGTCGCAAGCCGGCGTCGAAGAACGAATAAGGTCCCTCATACAGAAATTGATGCAATTCCCAGGAAGGCATGTCCCACACGAGCAGTTTGAACAGCACCGCCGTCATACCGAGACCGAACAACGCCAGTGAGACATCGCTCGACGTCCGCCGGTAATCCCACAAGATGGCTCCACACGCCACAATCCACAACAGCGTGAGCGAAGGGAGTCGGAACGGAGCAAACAGATATCCGACCGAGGCGTTCAGTTCCAGATGTAGATAGACCAGCAAAATGCCGAGGAGCGCGGCGAAAAAGGTTCGCATCATGCGCTGTTGAGGGAGCATTTCGGGAATATCGTTCTCGGCAGAGACCGCCAGCTGACTCTTTTCCGGTTGCGACTTGAGGAGATACCAAGCTCCGCCGAGCGTGGCGATTGGAACACCGAAAGAGGCCAGACGTTCCAACAGCCCCCAGGCATAAACAGTCAACGTCATTTCTCGATCGATCGTTCCGATTCTGTAATGGGACGGCATGTCGATGAAGATCAAACGGATCATGACAATGCCGTACAGCACGTAAGACGCTTGTTCGAGAAAGCGGCTGTCGATTTTTCCTGCGATCCACAACAGAACCAAAGCCTGCAACGACCAACTGACGGTCAGCCATTCCGAAGACAATAACAGCGGGAAAGTGATCGCCAGGAACAACGATGCCAGCCCGAGGAAACTGATCATCAACTCCCGGTCGAGAACTTTTTTCGACAGACAGTACCAGACATGCACGGTGTAAAACGCCGACAGTCCCAAGGTGACCGCCGACACCCATTCTTGCTCGAAGCTTTGCGTGATCAGGTCGTAACTGAGGCCGTAGAAAATGGCCGCATTTAGAAACAGCATGATGACATCGAGCAGATTCGACTTTTGTTGCGTCCGAAGATTGTACAGAAACACCATCGTCGAATAGATGACGAAGAACCCGATCAGGAACGGCATCACTTCCCAGAAGTGGACTTCCGGGTCGTATTGTTGCAGGGCGTAGATCACTAACGAGTAATTGCAAACCAGGGAGAGATAATGCAGTAGCGGCCATTGTTTGTAACTGCACATCCACAACACGCCGATTCCGAGAATCGTAAAGTATCCGAAGAGACCCAGATAAGTGGCCGATTCAGTCGCAATCATCAGCGGGGTGCCGTAGCCACCGAGGACTCCCAGAACCGCCACCAGCTTCGCGTCAAATTTGATTGAGATCCCCCCCGCCAGAACCGTGATCAGCCCCATCCAGGCAAAAGCGGTGTTGGGAGAAACGAGTTCGTAGAAGTTCGTGGAGGCGAACGCGGCGAAATAGAGGGTGGCAATCCCTGTCCCCATCAAGCCGTAACCGAGTAACTGATACTTGCCGTGCGCCAGTCGCACCCCTCCCGTCAACACACCCAGGCCGGCGATCGTCGCCAGAGCGACGCGTGCGACGGGACTGATCAGGTCGTTCTCGATCGAATAATTCAGAAAGAAGCCGACCCCCACCACCAGTAACAACACTCCGAGACGGAGCAGCCACTGACTGGCGATGGCGAATTCCATCGAAACGTTCGTCGGTCGGTGTTCCTCACCCACAATAATCCAGTTCCAGATTTTCTCCAGCACTTCGGACGCCGCTTTCTCGAAGCGGGTCGGGGCGTGCGTGTGTGCGGGAATGCGGGGAATGCTTCGCGCCGGTTGGACGGAACTGGGGCGTTGGTCCGCTGACGTACTTCCGGCGGTGACCGGTTCTTCGGTGTCGCTCTGTTCCTCTTCGAAGGTCGGTTCCAGTGGCTGATCCTGTTTCTCGTCGCTCTTTTTCCGCTCGAGAGAGTCGATCAGGTCGGCCAGCGATTCCGGCTTTTTCTGGTCTGCTTCGGGAGCTGTTTTTTCTCCGGGCAGCTCTGCAGGAGTCGGTTGGGATTCATCGTCAGGCTCTGCAGAAGCCGTGGAAAGCGGCGGTTGCCCGGTCCGGATGAGTGATTGGGCCTTCTCGATGTCCTCGTGCAGAAACTTCAGCTTTTTCTGCGTCAGTTGATCCTTGTCCTTCCACTCCTCTTTGAGGTCCGAGACCGCTTTCTGCAGTTGAAGAATCAGAATCAGGATGAAAACGGCGAGGAGGAAAGTGATGAAAAGCAGGAATTCCATAGCGTTTTCGCCTGATCTGGATGTGGAACAAAGTCTCTTCCATCAGGCGATATCGGAGAAAGTTTGTCACGCGGAAAGTTGGAGAATTTTGAGCAACCTAATATTTCAGCAACAAAAAAAGCCTCGTGGAGCGGAACTCCACGAGGCTTGAGCTTTTCTGATTGTCACGAGTCGGCCTAGTACAGGTCTTCGTCGTGGCCGCCTTTCTTCCCTTTCTCGGGCTTGTCGGCGATCAACGCATCGCTGGTCAGCAGCAGCGTTGACACCGAAGCCGAGTTCTGCAACGCCGAACGGGTCACTTTCGTCGGATCGATAATTCCGGCTTTGACCATGTCTTCGTACTTTCCGGTTGCGGCGTTGTAGCCCATGTTACCTTCGAGTTCGGAGACTTTCTCGCAGACCACGCTGCCGTCGTCGCCGGCGTTATTGGAAATCTGCGTCAGCGGAGCTTTACAGGCACGAACGATGATGTCGTAACCGACTTTCTGCTCGTGAGAGAGTCCTTTGGAACTGACTTCCTTGGAGGCACGCAGCAAAGCGACGCCGCCACCCGGAAGAATTCCTTCTTCGACCGCCGCGCGAGTCGCGTATAGGGCGTCTTCGACGCGGGCTTTCTTCTCTTTCATTTCCGATTCGGTGGCCGCTCCGACATTCACCTGGGCCACACCGCCGGACAGTTTCGCGATTCGCTCTTCGAGCTTCTCGCGATCATAGTCGCTGGTGGAGTTTTCCAACTCGCGTCGAATCTGATCGATGCGGGCTTTGATGTCGGCGGTCTTACCGCCACCTTCGATAATGGTGGTATTGTCTTTGTCGATGACCACTTTCTTGGCGACACCGAGGTCGGACAGTTGCAGGTTCTCGAGTTGAATCCCGAGGTCTTCGAAGATCGCCGTTCCGCCGACCATCGTCGCGATGTCCTGCAACATCGCTTTGCGGCGGTCGCCGTAGCCGGGAGCTTTCACAGCAGCGATTTTGAAGGTTCCGCGGAGCTTGTTGATCACGAGCGTCGCGAGGGCTTCCCCTTCGACGTCTTCGGCGATGATCAACAGCGGCTTGCCGTCGTTGACCACTTTTTCGAGGATCGGCACCAGGTCCTTAACGTTGGTGACTTTCTTCTCGTGAATCAGCACGTAAGCGTCTTCGAGAACGCATTCCATCGACTGTGGATCGGTCACGAAGTACGGCGACAGATAGCCTTTGTCGAACTGCATCCCTTCGACGACTTCGAAGTCGGTGTGCAGGCTCTTGCCTTCTTCGACGGTAATCACGCCGTCTTTACCCACTTTTTCCATCGCGTCGGCGAGGATTTCGCCGATTTCGCTATCGCCGTTGGCAGCGACAGTTCCGACTTGCGAGATGGACTTCTTGTTACGGCATTCGATGGCCATATCGTGAAGTTTCTCGGTGATGTCGGCAACCGCTTTGTCCATGCCGCGTTTCATTTCGATCGGGCTGACACCGGCGACAACGGCTTTGAGGCCTTCGTTGTAGATGGCTTCGGCCATGATGGTCGCGGTGGTGGTTCCGTCTCCGGCGATGTCGGAGGTTTTGCTGGCAACCTCTTTGACCATGCGAGCGCCCATGTCCTCGAACTTGTCGGACAGTTCCACTTCGCGGGCCACGGTCACGCCGTCTTTGGTGACGGTCGGTGAGCCAAAACTTTTTTCCAGAATGACGTTGCGACCGCGGGGGCCGAGAGTCACTTTGACGGCTTTGGCAAGCTTACTCACTCCACGCCGCATCGCTTCCTGGGCTTCTTGGTCGAAGGCAATCATCTTCGCACCCATGATGTCGTTCTCCTGTTCGCTTTCGCGATTTCTTAAATGATGTGTTGTTATCTGAATTTCACAGCGTCACGAAATAAAAGTGACGATGTGGAAAGAATTACGAGCAAATGGCGAGAATGTCACTTTCCCGCAGCAGCAGGTATTCGTGGTCACCGACCTTCATCTCGTCGCCGGCGTACGAAGAGAAGATCACTTCGTCACCTGCTTTAACGGTCAGGGGGATGCGTTCCCCTTTGTTGTTGACGGGGCCTTCACCCACGGAAATGACGGTTCCACGTTGCGGTTTGTCCTGGGAACTGTCCGGAAGAACGATGCCTCCGGCAGTAGTGGCTTCCGCTTCCGCGCGTTGCAAAACGACGCGATCGCCGAGAGGGACCAGTTGAGGACCTTTGGACTTCTTCTTAGCCATTCGGATGTACTCCTGAGTCGCTGGTTCTATGAATGATGATGTGACGCCTGAGCGTCGGGATGATAGTTCTGCCAAACTGGACGTTGCCCGGCCTCCCCGCGCAACGAGTGGTATTCTCTCTCTATGCGAACTGCGTACCAAACTTTTTGAGAATCGTAAGTGCATGATTTGTAGCTACTTATGAATATCACTAATTCCGGTCAACTGCCAGGATCTCACCTCCTGCCGATGTCTCCGAGGCCTAGCTGCTGCCAATGTGGCAGAAGATCGCAAGCGACAGAAAATGTTTGCTGGCAATTTGAGACTCCGATAGGATGGGTTTTGCATTGTTTTCCCGGCATTCAGAAAGCTCCATGGACAAACTGGCCTGGATCATCATCATTCTCTCAATACTCCCTGGGCTCTTTGTATCGGGAATCTTCGGATTGGGGTCGTGGGCGTCAGACGACAGGACTCCTCGCTGGATCCATTTACTCTACATTTTGCTTCTGATATTTCTCCCTTTAACACTTTTCGCTGCCGCGATTTATATCCAATCGTGATAATCTGGTAACATGAGTCACTCTTCGCAGAAAGCAGCACCCCCAAAGAAACCCATTTCGCTCTGGAAACGACTGCTCCGATCCGTGGTATTGGGTTATGTCTTGCTGATTGTCATTCTGTTGGTCTTCCAGCGCGATCTCATCTATCACCCCACGCGTGCGGATCGACTTTCGGCGAAAGACGCCGCTTCTCTCGTTGATGTCCATGACTTCGAGTTTACGGGAGAGGATGGTGAGACACTCCATGGTTGGCATTTTTCACGGGCGCTCTCGGAATCGCACCCCGAAGATTTGTCGGACTCTCCTCGGGTCGTCCTCTATTTTCCGGGCAACGCCGGCAATCGATCCTATCGGGTGACTCCTTGCGAGATGCTGGCAAATTATGGCTGTGATGTGTTGATTGCCGACTACCGCGGCTATGGAGAAAACTCGGGATCTCCAAACGAGGAGAAATTCGTCAATGATGCGATGTCGCTCTGGAAGCATGTGACGGAGGAGATGCACGTACCTCACGACCGAATTGTTCTCTTCGGGGAGTCACTCGGAGGAGGTGTGGCAACTCAGCTTGCAGCCGCTCAATCCCGAAAAGGAGCTCCGCCTGAAGGCCTCGTGATCCAATCGAGTTTCAATTCCTTGGCCGATGTGGCTCAGCGCAAGTTTTTCTTTCTGCCGGCGAAATGGCTGGTTTGGGACCGATTCGATTCCGCAGCCAACATCGGAGATATTAAGTGTCGGTATCTTCACTTGCACGGCGATCAGGATGAAGTGGTTCCTTATGCCTGCGGTCGAGAGTTATACGCGAGTGCCCCGGACTCTATCGAGAAACAATTTGTGACGATTGAGGACGGCGGACACAACGATCTCTATTCCGATTCCAGGCATTTCATTGCCCTTTCTCGAGCCATCAAAATCTGGCTGGAAGCAGAGGGAGCGGAATAATCTGTTCTCGCGCAGAGGCGCTGAGCCGCAGAGAGACCGAGGGAGATTCAGAAGGACTTGAAAGCAGTTTGGACTAACTATGAAGGATTCATCGAGAATTTGTAACGTTGTGATTCAGCTCAAAAGTCCATTCGCCGCAAAAGCGAGTTTTTCAACGGGCAGCTACTCAGTGACAGTTGTTTTTAGATCAAACTGATGATCTCAGCGCCTCCGCGTCTCCGCGCGAGCTATAAAAAAATTTGCAGGGAGCGGAATAATCTGTGCTCGCGCTGAGCCGCAGAGCAACTGCGGGAGATTCGGAAGATCTTTACGAAATCAGCTCAGGCCTCAAGGGGCGATTTGATAAGCCTCAACTTCAAACGGATTTTCGCGGTAAGCGTCCCTTCCTCGCAACAGCAACCAGAGACTGCATCCCAGGTACGCGGGGAGAAACAACGGCCCCCAGCGTTCGACCTGTCGGACATGCACCCGCTCGTGATCGCGGGTGCGGTCGTGAGATTCCTTGTCCTGAGCGATGACGACATGCCCCAGCGTCATCGCGGAAGCACCGCCGGGCAGCGGGACCAATCGAACCAGCATCCAGCGGATCAAGCCGCCGTGCAGTTCCAGAACTCCTGCGACCCATTGGCCGCGTCCGCCCGAGCAGATCGTGGGAATCACCAGCAACAAACCGACGCTGGTGGTCGGGAAAGCCCAGAGATATTTCAAGACGACCTTCGTCATGATCGGTTCCAGAGGGCGTAAAAAAAGCCGCGCCCATAATCTGAGCGCGGCGTGATTCATACTGAACTTTGTTACGCGGAGAAACTACTTCCGCAGCCGCAGCTTTTGACGGCGTTCGGGTTGTCGAACGTGAAGCCGCGTTTTTCCAGCCCTTCGTAGAAGTCGATGGTCGTTCCATCGAGGAAGAGGTCGCTCTTCTTATCGACGATGACTTTGATACCATGCTGCTCGGTGACGAGGTCGTTGACGTCGTCCACTTTTTCATCAAACCCGAGGGCATATTGAAAACCGCTGCAACCTCCGCCCGTCACACCGATTCGCAGGCACATGTTTTCGCCCATGTTTTGTTCGGTGATGACGCGTTTGATTTCTCCGACGGCTTTTTCGCTCACATTTACGGACATCTTCAAACTCTCCTGTTGTCGCAAAATATTGGGCAAGCCCCGTAGTCGGGGCCAAAATCAGCGGGTCGAATTTTTCCGAAGAAAATCGACCAGATTTTAATCATAATAGATTATAGCACTTGAATCGAAGTCTCACAGGCCACAAATCCGCGATCTTTTGGCAACTCTGAACGGTTTCTAAACGCTCTTGCTTCCTGCAATTACGTCATTTCCAGGTGCAAGGGGGCCGAAGAGTCTGCCCCCAAATTGTCTTGGAATCCATTTCACGTCGTTTGGACGATCCTTCTCTTGGGCTGCTTTTGGAATCACATCTGGCAGAATTCCCCGTTTTTTTGTACACAGGTCTCCTTCAATAAGAGGGGTCCCCTTCTCTTTATCAATTAAATAGGATTTTCCGTGAAAGACAAGACGATTAAGGAGCGCTGGCTGTCAAAAGATGCCTACAAGGAACGATGGAGCGACCGTAGCGACGCTTTATTATCGATGTTCTCGGAACGGGAGGAGATGGACCGTCGCTGGACTTTCTCGGAGTACGGCTGTGGGCCTTATGTTCCGTTTACGAAAGTCGTGGCTGCCAACTATGACTTCGCTGTGACGACCTACGACCTCTGCGAATGGGAACACGGCAACGCGGTTCTGGATTTGAATACGAAATCATTCATTGTGGAGAAAACCGACGTTTGCGTGTTAAGCGGTGTTTGCGAATACCTGAATGATCTGCCGGCAGTCCTGGACCGACTCTCGCAGTTTCACGAACACTTTCTGATTTCTTACGTCTGCGTTCCTCTGCGGTTTCTGTCCAGGGACAAACTTTATTTACCGGAGATTCAGACTCGGGTCGTCAAGCACGGCTGGCGCAATCATTACGACTTGCGGTCGATGGTCTCTTTGCTTTCTTCATTGGGGGTGATCTCGGATCTCGCCCCCTGGAACCATCAGACACTCTTCTATGTCCGACGTTACCAACAGGATCTCTGAATCCCTCTGAAGAATTTCTGAGTCGAGACGTTTTTGCAACTGTCATTGCCGAAGAACGTTAGGGCGAACGGGAACGCCGTTCTTTCGCGAAACATGCTTCTGACCCAAAACAGGTCTCTCCGCGTGACGCTGAAATGTCTAAAATGGAAAAGTCAGCCAGGACTGTTACAGGAAGAAGGCCCGCTATGGATCATCATCAAGCCCAGGAGTTGCTCGAATCGACACACGACTTCCCCGGAATCTATATGTTCAAGGTTGTGGGGTGGCAGCGCAATGATTTTGTCGAGCGGGTACTGAATTCCGCCCGCGCTGTGATCGGTCGCGCTATCGAAGTACAGCATTCCACCCGTGAAACATCCAGCGGTCGACATATCGCGGTGACGATGGAACCATTCGTCGATAACAGCGACCAGGTGCTGGAGATCTACGAGCATCTCAAAGAAGTGGATGACGTCATTATGCTGTGGTGAGTCAACGCGCCCGTGGGATCAGTGTTCTGCGCTGAATCGATAAAATCCCTGTTGGAATTCAGTATCAAACTCGTCACACTGAAAGCTTGAAGTGACTATTCGCACGAGTGTGCCGCAGCTTCAAATAAATACCAAAATCTCTTCGACTGGCAGGTGACTTATGGTTCGCAACTGGTGTCTCAATGTCTTGACAATTTTTGCTGTGCTGATGGCGGTGTCGGTCTTACCCGCGCAGGAAAAAGACGAAGCGCAGAAAAAAGAGAAACCGGCCGCGGAATCCAACGAAAAAGACGCCAAGTCTGAGGAGAAAGAAGACAAAACCGAAGAGAAGAAAAAAGATGAGAAGAAGGAATTGAAACTCTCGGGCGTGTTTGTCTCCGAAGATGTCACCGAAATTATTCTACGTCCGGAAGCCTGGTCCTCTTTGAAAGTCAAAGAAGCGGCGGCTCACGGTACGAAAGTCGGCCCCGAAGACGTCATCCTGCAATTGGAGACTGAAGACATCGATCGGAAAATCGAGGATCTTCGTCGTTCCCAATACGCGGCCGGTTTGTCACTGAAACTGGCTCAGGAAGAGATGGAGTTCGCCGAGAAAACGTTCCCGATGGATCGCAAGATCGCGGAACGTACTCTCGAACATGCGAAAGAGGACCTGGAATATTATTTGACGGTCACATTGCCGAACTCGAAAGAGTCCGCTGAACGTTCCCTGCAAAATACCAAATACCGTCTGGAATACACGCAGGAAGAACTCGATCAGCTTCAAAAGATGTACAAGGAAGACGACATCACCGAAGAAACGGAAGAGATTATTTTGTTGCGTGCGAAGCGTGATGTCGAAGAAATGAAGCAGTTTGTGGAACGGGCGGAAGAACGAACGAAGCGGACTTTGAACGTCGATATCCCCCGCCAAAAAGTCCAAACTGAGGAGAACACAGAAAAAACCATTCTGCAGGCCGAGAAGGACCTGGTGTCACAGGAAATCAATCTGCGCCGAAAACAACACGATCTCGATCAGCAACAAATCGCTTTCGATCGCACTCAGGAACAGTTGGAAGAATTAGTCAAGGATCGGAATCTGTTGACCGTGACCGCTCCCATAGGAGGACTTGTTTATTACGGGCAGGCAACCCGCGGCAAATGGTCGCAGGTCGCCACACTCGACAAAGCCCTCCGTCCGGGAGGCAGTGTGAATCCCAATCAGGTGATTATGTCGATTGTGAATCCGGGGCCAATGTCGCTGTTGGTTGATGTGCCGGAAGACAAGCTCAAGGATCTCTCAGTCGGTCAAGAGGGGCATGTCGTCCCCAAAGCCTTCCCCGATCTGAAAATCCCCGCGAAGGTTGAGAGTATCTCGCTGGTTCCGATTAGCCCCGGAACCTTCGACGGGCAGGTGAAATTAATGTTCGATCAACGTCCCGAGCGTCTGGTTCCCGGCATGGCGGCTGAATTTGTGATCGAACTTAAGGACAAGGAATAATCGCCATGGTGCGTTATTTAATAGGCCCATTTCTCGGCTGCGCTGTGCTGATGGTCGTCTGCGCGAGCCTGCAGGCACAGGAACAACCGGCCTCCGAAAAAACTGTCCAGCGTGGGACAGATTGGATTGACGACGTCCCCCAGGCGGAACCCATCGATCCGATCCCGCGCGCCGAGATGCAGTCGTCGATCGACAAAGGGGTTGCCTTTCTCCTCGACTTCCAGAATGAAGACGGTTCGTGGGGATCGGCAACCCGGACCAAAGGACTCAATATCTACGCTCCAATTCCAGGGGCTCATCATGGGTTTCGAGCGGCGGTGACTTCGTTATGTGTTTCCGCGTTGATCGAGACGGGAGGCGACGATCCGAAAGTGCAGGACGCGATCGATAAGGGGGAAGCCTGGTTGTTCGCCAATCTGCTGCGGGTGCGTCGTGCGACGGGAGATGCGATGTACAACGTCTGGGCGCACTGTTACGCCTTGGAGGCGCTCGCCAAACTGCACGACCGCGCCGGCGATGACAAAGAGAAGCTGGCGACGATTGGCAAAATGGTCGACGACCAATTTCTCAAACTGGAGAAGTACGAATCGGTGGACGGCGGCTGGGGCTATTACGACTTCCGCTATCAGACAAGGAAGCCGTCCAGCAGTTCTATCAGTTTCGTGAACGCGGCGGTGTTGGTCTCCTTCGACGAGATCAAACAGGCAGGGTATAACCCTCCGGAAAAACTGGTCAACCGGGCCATCAAAGCGACCGAGCGTCAGCAACTCGCCGGTTACAGTTACCTCTATGGTGAATACCTGAAATACCAACCCGCACGCGGCATCAATCGTCCGGGAGGATCGTTGGGACGATCGCAGGCCTGTAATCTGGCGCTCCGATTATGGGGAGACGATGATATTACCGGTGAGGTCGTTACTGCCTGGCAAAATCGTTTGTACGCGCGAAACGGCTGGCTCGATATCGGACGCAAACGTCCCATCCCTCACGAAGCCTGGTTCTCGGTGGCCGGGTATTTCTATTACTTTGGTCATTACTACGCGGCCAAAAGTTTCTACCTCGTCCCCGACAAACAGGATCGCACGCTCTTTCAAACGCACATGGCGAAACTGATGCTCGACCGGCAGGAAAAAGACGGCAGTTGGTGGGATTACCCCTTCTACAACTACCACCAGCCGTACGGGACGGCTTTTGCGCTGATGACTCTGCAGCGATGCTTACCGGCGGGATCGGAATGAGTCTATGAACGCGTCGGCTTCCGCCATTCTCAAACAACTCAAGTCGCTCGGCAACGATCGTTACTGCAGCACGATGAAAAAACATGGCGTCGTGGAGACCCTGTACGGCGTCAAAATTGAGGACATGAAAAAGATCCTCAAGACGACCGGTCAGGATCACGAGCTGGCGCTGGAGTTATTCGATTCCGGCGTTTACGACGCCATGTACCTGGCCGGATTGATGGCCGACAGCCGAAAGATGACGAAAACGGTTCTACGGAAGTGGCTCAAGCAGGCGAAAAGCCCCACCCTCTTCGAGTACACGGTTCCCTGGTTGGCTGCCGAGAGCCAACACGGTCACGCGTTAGCGGTCGAGTGGATCGACAGGAAAAACGAACAGCAGGCGGCCGCCGGCTGGGCGACTTACTGTTCGCTACTGTCGATTACTCCCGACGAAGAACTCGACCTGCCGGAAGTTAAACAACTCCTCAAACGTGTTGAGAAATCAATTCACGAAGTTCCCGATCGCGTGCGATACTGGATGAACAATTTCGTGATTTCGGTCGGCTGTTACGTGGCACCGTTAACCAAGAACGCGATAAATACCGCTGAGAAAATCGGCAAGGTCGAAGTCGATATGGGAGAGACCGCCTGCAAAGTCCCCGACGCCGTCTCCTACATTCAGAAGGTTGAGCAGCGGGGAACGATTGGCAAAAAACGAAAAGCGGCCCGCTGTTAGAGCGCGTTTCGCGTTACGCGAACAGTTCGTGAACCGGTTTGCCGATCACGAGATGATGCGGGCGGTTCTCCGCGTCGTAAAGAATCGTCCCCGGATCGATGCCCAGCAGATGATAAATCGTAGCAGCGATATCTTCCTGGCCGCGAGGCTGGTCGGCGGGATAGGCGGCGGAATTGTCGGAAGCTCCGAAGACGGTCCCCGGATTCATACCGCCTCCCGCGAACGCCAGTGAATAAACCCAGGGCCAATGATCGCGACCGGCGTTGCCGTTGATTTTGGGAGTCCGTCCGAATTCGGCGTTGACGACAACGAGCGTGTCGTCGAGCATTCCTCGTTCTTCCAGGTCATCGACCAACGCCGTCAATGCCATGTCCAATGTCGGCGCGAGCGACCCCTTCATCTTCTTGAAGTTCTGACTGTGCGTATCCCACGAACCGCTCGGAGTATGGCAGTAACTGACATTCACCAGCGGCACACCCGCTTCGGCCAACCGACGTGCCAGTAAACACCGCTGTCCAAATTCGGTTTCGCCGTATCGCTGACGAAGGTTCTCCGGTTCGGATTTGAGATCGAACGCCTGACGCGTCGCGTCCGAGGTCAACAGACGAAACGCGCGGTCGTAATAAGTATTAAGTGAACGAGCGGATTGCGAAGTCTCCATAATCTGACGTTGCTGGTCGAACTGCCGCAAGAGATCCTGACGAGAGGAAAGTCGCACCGTCGTCATTTCGTCGACCGGCTGGACCGCTTTGACTTCGACATCTTTATCACGCAGTTTTTGATCGACGACGAAACTCGAATGGCGCGTCCCGAGAAATCCCGGCGTCTGGCCGTGCAGTGTCGTTCCGTTACTGCGTCGCATCAGCGGTCCCACCCGCACCCAGGTCGGTAACGGTTTGGTCGTGGGACGCAGGTGATCGAGAACGGCCCCGAAGGGGGGAAAGTCGTTCGGCGTCGGCGGAAAATCGGTCCGCGGTGTGTTGGGAGGATGTTTGTGACCGGTCTGTGCGGGAAGGCACGCCGTCACATGATTCGAGTTGTCGTGGGTCACCGAGCGGATGACCGTCAGCTTATGAGCGATCTTCGCCGTGAGCGGCAACACTTCCGAGTATTGCACGCCGGGAAGCGACGTCTCGATCGCCCCGAATTCTCCTTTGACGGCGCTCGGCCCGTTCGGTTTCGGATCGAAGGTTTCCTGCTGCGGATGACCGCCGTGCAGAAACAGCATGATGACTCGCTTCGCGCGTCCGAAAGTCGGGGAGTTCGATTTCGCGAACGATTGCTGCTGAATCAATTGAGGCAGAGAAAGCCCCAGTCCACAGATCCCTCCCAGACGAAGCGCTTCACGTCGCGAAAACTGAATGCTCTGGCGAAAATCGTAACAACCGATTTGTCGGGAGGAATGGGACATGCGATTCATCTTACATCAGAGCCTGCTGATGCCAAAGAGGAATTCGGAAGTCTTTACAACTCCGTGAGTGAAATCGTTCCCTGGCAGAAAAACAGTTTGGAAGTCTCGGGTGATGATCTGTTACAATGTTTCCAGTCGCAGACAGAAACTGAAGTACCACCTGTTTTTCCAGGAGATGTCCTATGCGGACCGGTCTCAATCGTCGCGCTTTTCTCGGATCCAGTGTTGCTGCCGGATCGGCTTTCGCTCTCGGGGACTTGGCTTTCTTTCAATCGTTGCCCCCCGTTTCCGCCGCTGAATTGCAGCGGTCGGATGTGGTGATGCTGCGTCCGGAAATCGAACCGATCGTGCGACTTATCGAAACGACTCCCCGTTCGGAATTGCTGGAAGTGATTGGACGACGCATCCAGAAGGGACTCAGTTACACCGAACTTCTGGCGGCCCTCCAACTCGCCGGTGTGCGAAACGTCGAGCCGCGACCGTCGGTTGGATTCAAATTTCATACCGTCCTCGTTGTAAACTCGACGCATTTGGCTTCTCTGGCATCGCCTCCCGAACATCGTTGGCTCCCGATCTTCTGGGCGCTCGACTATTTCAAGGCAGCCGCCGAGCGCGACGTCCGCGAGCGCGGCGACTGGACGATGGCTCCCGTCGAGGAATCGAAAGTCCCCAAACCGCATCAGGCTCTGGAGCAGTTCCGCGAAGCAATGCACGACTGGGATGAATCGAAAGCCGATACCGCCATCGCCTCGCTCGCTCGATCCGCCGGCGCTCACGAAGTTTACGAGGAGATGTTCCGCTTTGGAGCGCGCGACTTCCGGTCCATCGGCCACAAAGCGATCTTCGTCGCCAACAGCTACCGCACGATTCAGTGCATCGGTTGGAAACACGCCGAACCGATTTTAAGATCTCTCGCTTACGCCTTGCTGATGCACGAGGACGGTAATCCCCGAGATCGGAACGATCCCGCCGACCGACCCTGGCGACGGAATCAGGAACTCGCCAGATCGATCCGCGACGATTGGCGGGATGGCAACATCGACAGCAAAGCGACCGAATCCTTTCTGCAAACTTTACGGACCGGATCGAGCGACGATGCTTGTGATGACGTGGTCCAGTTATTGAACTCCGGTGTTTCTCCGCAATCCATCTGGGACGCGATGTACGTTGTGGCGGGAGAAATGATCCTGCAGCAACCGGGCATCATCGCCATTCACGCCAACACCACCACCAACGCCCTCGGCTACGCCTATCGCACCAGTGCGAATGATGAAACGCGGCGTCTGATGATGTTGCAGAATGCGGCGTTCCTCCCGATGTTCCGGGAGAATATGAAATCCCGCGGCAACGTTCGCCAATTGACCGTGCAGTCGTTGATGGGAAATGACAAACCGGAGTCGTCGGACCTCGATCACTTGTTCGATGAACTCGGTTCCAATCCTGTTTCGGCCGCCGGGAAAACGTACTCCTATCTGGCGAGCGGCGGTTCGCCCCGAGATTTCCTCGACGCGGCACGCGTCCTCATTTATCGCAAGAGCCGGGACGCGCACGATTACAAATTCAGTTCGGCGGTCCTGGAGGATTTCTATCACGTCTCGCCCGACTGGCGAAACGCCTACCTCGCCGCCAACGTTCTCAACCTGAAAAACACTCGCCAGCAGGACACGCCGTTGCTGGAACGTTCAAAGTCGGCACTGGGGTGAGAACAGACGTTAAGGATGTGAGTAGAAATGAAGTATTTCGTCGCATGCCTCTTTGCAGCCGCTGTCATTGCAGCACTGTTTTACTACGCCCAAAGTTGTCGACAACAGTTTCTGGTTGAATTCCGCGCTTCGCTGAGGCAGGAGTGGGAATCTGGAAATCTGCCAGAATCCATCTCTGAAGAGGAAATTGAGACGGCCTCTCCAGAAGGATGGAATCTATCACTCGAATCCAAGACCATGAACAGGCTTGGCCGAGCCGACATCATCGAACGCCTCTGGTTCCTCTGGATACCTGTGGTAGTCCTGCTCTGTTTGTTTTTAGCGAAACTCTGGCCGAATCAATCTGGCGTCGCTTGAAGATAGAAATCCAAGGAAACCTCTTCTTGAACCTTAATCGAACAGCGAGTCAGATTGCTGACCGCATCAATGCAGCATTTGACTGCATGGCTTGCGTTCGCGGCTCAATCCGACCTGACTTCGAGCCGTCGTCGTGTCGCGGGGATTTAATCCTGGATCTCAGCCGTCAGGATCAACAGGCTGTGAACGCGCTTCCCGTCGCGTGTCTCGGTGCTGTGGAATACGACTTGTGGAACGCCTTCTTCAACGATCACCGTCGACTCACTGGTCAACGTCAGAGTTTTTGGAGGGAGAGTCGTCACCTCTTGATCGTTGTTGGGAGGAGCGGCGATTTTTTCCAGCCGCGATGACGTAAAGTTCAATTCCACCGCAATTTGTCCGGTTTTGTGAATACGTCCCTGAACCGTCAGCATCGAGCCGGTATGCTGGTTTTGGTAGACATTCGAGCGAGTCGGCTGCCCGCCGCGGGTCGGGAAAGATCGAGATTGCCCAGTGATCACGGATTCCTGTTGTCCGATCTGAACTTGCGCGACCGATTGTTCCACCGAGGTGAGTGAAAAAGATTGGTAATACTGTGTCGCTTCATGCTGTGGGAGAGTTTTGAGGAGCTGTGCCGCAATTTCCTCCTTGGAAAGTTCAGGCCCGGCAGGAGCAAGCTCCGCAGTCGTTTCGAGCATCACGACTCGATAAGAGAGAAGCTGGATGTCTGCGGCAGTCTCTGGTGTTCCAGGTTGTGACTCCTGAGCGAAAACCACACCGGAGAGGGAACAGCAAATCAGTCAGATCATGAGACGTAACATGGAACTTCTCCTTTGAGCGCAATGTGTTGGACCGCGCAGATTGCACGGTGACTGTTCCCGCCTCTTGGCAGCGTAAACCCCGATTCACTCGGAAAGTTTCGGAAGGATTTCTCATTTTCGGAAGAAGAATAACTCGCCTGCTATCTACACACTCTCACCCGTAAAGAGCGGCGTGATGGCAGAGCCTGCATTCAGATGGACGGGGCGATTGAGACGGTCGCGGACCACCGAATACGGATCGATTCCCAGAGACTCGTAGATCGTCGCACCGACATCATCGGGAGCGTACGCTTTGGTGACCGGATAGGCCCCCTCGGCGTCGGAAGTCCCGATCACCTGGCCTCCCTGGATCCCGGCACCCGCGAACAGGCCGAAGAAGCACGGCCCCCAGTGGTCGCGTCCTGCTTTGTCGTTGATCTTAGGAGTTCGTCCAAACTCGCCGCCCATATAGACGAGAGTTTCGTCGAGCAACCCCTCGTTCTCGAGATCATCCAGCAATGCGGCGAGTCCCTGATCCAACGGCGGCAACAAGCGATCCTTGAGCGTGTTGAAGAGATTGCCGTGGTTGTCCCACGTTTGCGCGCCGCCGACATTCACCTGCACGACGGGGATTCCCGTTTTGATGAGCCGTTTGGCGAGTAGCAGCGACTGCCCCGTCATATGACGCCCGTAGCGATCGCGGACCTCATCGGACTCACGTTGCATCTGGAACGCCTGGGCGAGTTTGCTCGAAGTGAGGAGTGAGAAGGCGAGTTGCTGATCGTTGCCGAGCCCTTTCGTCTCCGCCATCCGGTCCAATGTCGCCCGCTGTTGATTGAGTTCCCCGAGCAACGCCTGCCGATTCTTGAGTCGGCTGACGGAAATTCCCTCGGAGAGCGTCAGGCTGTCCACGCGAAAATCCTTGCTGTTGGGATCTCCCTTGATCTGCCAGGGATCATACTTCGGTCCCAGGAAACCGGCGTGCTGACCGGGCCAGAGCAAAGGGCCCTGCATCAGATAGGTGGGAAGATTCACGCCGGTCGGCAGGCCGTCGTGACGCGGCTTGAGGAACGCCAGTCCCGCCGAGTAAGCGGGCCAGTCGTCGCGCGACGCGATTTTGTCGAAGAAGCCTCCCGGCTGTTTGGTGCCGGTGAGAATATGATGCGTCGACATCAGGTGATTATTGTCGTTATGCGACAGTGTCCGCAGGATCGCGAACTTATCGGTCCGCTGGGCGAGATTCGGTAAGTGCTCGCAAATCTGATAGCCGGGGGTCGCGGTATCGATCGGTTCGAATTCGCCCCGAATTTCTTTCGGTGCTTCCGGCTTCATGTCGAACGTGTCGTGATGACTGCACGCTCCGGTCTGATGAATGATGATGACCGATTTGGCTTTCGCCGGAATGGGAGCCGCCGCGCCGGCCTGTTGCCCCAGGACCGAAGTCAACCCGAGACCGAGCGCCGAGGAACCGCCGATCTGAAGCATTTCGCGTCGATTGAACTGGCGGTGATATTCGCAGGGCTGGCTGGTCATGGGGGCCTCTGGGTGATTAGGGGCGAGTCATATCAGTATATCGGCATATTTGTTCCTCCACAAATTGAAAACTTGAATCATTCCTCGGCGATCTCCGGGAAGCGTTCGGTTTACGGTAGGGCTATCACAGCATCTGTATTACAATGAACGGGACTCTGATCAGAGTTTTCTTATGAACGACACGCCACCAAGCCAGAAACAGGTCATACCAGACAAACCTGTTAGACATCGCAACGGGTGGTTCCTGTTTGCAGTCGTCGTGTTATTCTTTGCTGTCGCGTTTAGTGTTTTGTATCCCTATTATCGGCAAATTCGCGTCATCGCACGACTGGAGGCATTGGGTGTCCACTTTCAATTTGAACCTGTCGGTCCGGAGTGGTTACGCAACCTGTTGGGCGAAGAACGAATGCGCGCTTTCGATGATATTACATCGATCCATGCGAATGGCGCTCCCGTTACAGATGATGACTTTTCCAGACTCTCAAATCTACAGAAGCTCTGGGGATTAGATCTGGAAAGCACTCAAATCTCAGATGCTGGTTTGGTTCGGCTCAAAGAGTTCGCTAGTTTAGGTGTTCTTTATCTCGACAATACTGAAATCACTGATGAGGGACTGGCTCATCTCAATAACTCGTCCGAAATGGGTATTCTTTCCCTCGGAAATACCAAAATCACAGACGCAGGACTGATTCACCTCAAGGATCTCAACAATTTGGTCTCTCTTGATCTCAGCAACACTATGATCAAAGAGAACGGTCTCGTTCATATAAAAAAACTGACCAACCTATCTGATCTATATCTCAATCATACACAGATTGCGGATGATGGTTTGGTTCATATCGAAAGCTTGACCGAATTGTATAGGCTTGACCTCGGGAGCACTCAAGTCACAGATACCGGTTTGGTGTCTATCAAAGAACTGAATCATTTAATTCTTTTAGATCTCAGCAACACGTCAGTTACGGACGCCGGACTCGTTCATCTGAAAACGTTCAGAAATCGGATCGAACTTTCTCTCCAAAACACCAATGTGACCGCATCGGGAGTTGAGAGGTTGCAAGAGGCACTCCCCGATTGCAAGATCGAGTTTGAGAAGTCTCCAAGCTCTCATTCCATAAGACAGTGATCGAAGTCGGTGAATTCGCGAATCCCGATGACTCAGCAGTGAAATCCTACTGAATAACCACCACTATTGTCGTGATTTTTCAATTCTGCTATCACTCACGGCGTTCAACGCCGTCATCTTCCAGAGTGAAACAGACCGTCTGATGAGCATCTCTTCTCTCGATCCCAAACAAGTTGCAGTTGTTCCTCCCGAGTGTACCACCGCGGCGTTAGATTCTTCGGTTCCGATTCGCGCCCTGCGTCGCCAGACCACCGGGGCGTTCACTCTCTTTCACCTGCTGATCCCGGTGGCGTTTTTGCCGTGGTTCTTTTCGTGGGCGGGAGTGGCATCGGTCGTCTGGGGGAATTATCTGTTCGGGTCGGTCGGTATTTGTCTCTGTTATCACCGCATCCTGACTCACGGCAGTGTGAAACTTCCCAAATGGCTCGAATACACGTTTGCGATTTTTGGTATCTGTAGCCTGCAGGATTCCCCCGCTCACTGGGTTGCCATCCACAGGCTCCATCACAAACATTCCGATCACGACGACGATCCCCACTCTCCACGAAAGAGTCTGTTCTGGTCGCACGTGGGCTGGTTGTTAACCAAACGGACCGACCATGGTTACCACCGTAGCGAAGTGATCCAGCGCTATGCGCCCGATTTGATGTCTCAACGCTTCTATCAGTTCGTCGAAAAAGGAAACGTCTGGGTGTGGATCTTCGTCACGCATGCCGCTCTCTTCTTTCTTGCTGGTTTTCTGATGGGGTGGTCTCAAACCGGAAATCTGGTCGCTGCGACGAAGACAGGCACCGGAGCATTTTTGTGGGGAGTCGTGATGCGAGTGGTCGTCACATGGCACTTCACCTGGTCGGTGAACTCGCTCGCTCACGTTTGGGGCTATCGTAATTACGAGACACGCGACGACAGCCGAAACAACTGGCTGGTCGCTCTGGTCACCTGGGGAGAAGGTTGGCATAACAACCATCACGCCGACCAGCGAAGTGCCGCTCACGGCCACCGCTGGTGGGAGATCGACCTCACGTACACGACGATTCGGATTTTGAAAGCGTTCGGACTGGCTCGCGACATCGTCGAACCGCGTTCGGCCAAACCCGGCTCCTGAGTTTCGTCAGGAACCAGGGTTATCGAATCTTACGGCCAGAGAAAGTTGATCATCGACAGGTAGATCGGGATACCGACCACCACGTTAAACGGAAATGTGATCCCCAGCGACATCGGCACATAGATACCCGGATTTGCCTGCGGCAAGGCCAGTTTTGCCGCCGCCGGAACCGCGATATAACTGGCACTTCCGAACAGGACCGCCAGCAACAAGGCGTCTCCCTTGCCGACGTCGAGCACGAAACCGGTGCCGATTCCGAGTCCCGCATGCACGAGAGCCGCGAGGATCGCAAACCCGCACAGGAAGAAACTCGATTCGGGCAGCTTGCTGAGATGTTTGGCGGCGTTCACTCCCATATCCAGCAGAAACAGGGCGAGGACCCCTTTGAACGGATCGCCCAGCACCGGCTTCACACTCTCCCAGCCCTTATCGCCGGTCGCCAGACCGATCACCAGCGATCCCGCCAGCAACACGACAGGCCCGCTGCCGAGTGCTTCTTTCAACAGGCTTTTCCAGTCCATCGAAGCTTTCACCGTGGAGTCTTCGTTTGGATGGGCGTAATACCTCGCCAACAGAACACCCACTATGATCGCGGGGGATTCCATCAACGCCATCGCGGCGACCATGTACCCGCTGTATTCGATCTCCAGACTTTGCAACACACTCACGGCGGTCACGAAGGTGACCGCGCTGATCGAGCCGTAAGTGGCGGCGATTGCGGCAGAGTTATAAACATCCAGTTTGAGACGCAGGAGAAAGAACGACCAGATCGGCACCAGCGCCGCTGCAATCACCGTCATTAACATGACTGTGCCGACTTCACTGGTGAGTCCGCTGTGAGAGAGTTCCATGCCGCCGTGAAAGCCGATCGCCATCAACAGATACACGGACAGAAACTTCGAGATCTGATCGGGTAATTCCAATCCGGATTTGATCCAGGTCGCAATCATCCCCAGAAAGAAAAACAGAACGGGTGGACTGAGTAAACTGTCGAAAACCGAGGTTTCCATGAGGTTCCTTTACAAACGAGAGTGAGTGGGTTGCACTCGTGAAAAATAAACGTCTTGTAAGCGACCGCTCACTCGCCCTGTCCGAGCGAGTAAGCCGGTTTGCCGTCAAATAGACAGAGGTGCTCCGTCTTGATGAAGTCGATCCCCGCGGCGGAGAGCCGGGTCAGTAAGTCGATAATCTGCTGATGGCTGACCGGTTGGTCGTTGGAGGATTTGAATCGGCACCGCCAGTGGTCGGTACAGAAGGTTTCCGGGAACCCGTTCGGCCAGACTTTCACGCCGCGATTGGTGATCATCTTGATACAGAGGTCGGCGTTGCTGACCGCTTCCAGCGCCGCTCCCAGATCGTCCGGGGTGACGTCGTGCCAGTGGATGAAGACATCCACGCCCACCATCGACTTCGTTGCGGGAACGGTCGGTTTGATCGAGACATTCAGTTCCGCCGGTCCGTCGGTGTTGAACTTTGCGGGCTTCAACTGTTGCGGTGTTTGTCCCAGCCGCTCGATGACAGCCGCCGCAAAATCCTGGGTGCCGACTTGTTGCGCGGTCAATTTTTCCGAAGAGATATCCTCGGTATGAACGCCGTCTTCGATGGTTCTCAGCCAGGCGTTCTGGATCTTCTCCGCAATCTCGGCTTGCCCGATATGAACCAGCATCATCACCGCCGCGTTCAGCAAGCCGGAGGGATTGGCAATATTCTTACCGGCGATCGGAGGGGCCGATCCGTGAATCGCCTCGAACATAGCGATCCCCTCTCCGATATTCGCCGAGCCTCCCATGCCGACCGAACCGGTCAACTGAATCGCGATGTCGGAGAGGATGTCGCCGTACAGATTCGGCGTCACGATCACGTCGAACTCTTCCGGGGCGGTGGAGAGCTTGGCGGCACCGATGTCGATGATCCAGTGTTCGCTTTCGATCTCGGGATACTCGGAGGCCACTTCCTCGAAGACTTTATGAAACAGACCGTCAGTCAGTTTCATGATGTTGTCTTTGGTGAAGCAGCTGACTTTCTTGCGATTGTTGGCGACTGCGTACTCGAACGCGTAGCGGCAGATTCGTTCGCTACCCGGTCGCGTAATCAATTTGAGACACTGGGCGACTTCGTCCGTCTGCTGGTGTTCGATACCGCCGTAGGTGTCTTCTTCGTTCTCCCGAACGATGACGACATCCATCTCGGGATGCAGGTTCTCCACAAACGGGTCGTGGGCCACACAGGGGCGAACGTTGGCGAACAGCCCCAGTGTTTTGCGGACGGTCACGTTGAGACTTTTATAGCCTCCTCCCTGCGGCGTGGTGATCGGAGCTTTGAGGAAGACCTTATTTTTCCGGAGCGAATCCCAGGCCTCGGGAGCGATCCCCGATGTGTGTCCCTGTTCGTAAACCTGAGCACCGATTTCAATTTCGTGAATGTCGAGAGCGGCTCCGGCGGCGTTCAGGATTTGCAGAGTTGCGTCCATGATTTCCGGACCGATGCCGTCACCACGGGCGACGGTGATCGGCGTCGCAGCAGGATTGGGAATCTTGTCCGACTGATTTTCGATAAATGGAGTCGTGGTTGACATCTTTGTCGTTCCCTTTTGTTTTGAGTGTCGATGAACGCTTGAGAGGACGGCGAGGTTTCAGAGGCGATCGTCGCTGGGAATTAACGGTGAGAACTCTCCGGAGTTGGGGTCGAAGGACATGAAGGTTCCCGCTTGGGCCAGGAAAAAGAGCGCGTGAATCTTCAAATTCCCTCGTTGGATTGCACGTTGCACAACGGGGAGTTCAAGTATCTGATGAACCTGGTCCGCAAAATGATTTTTGGCATTTTGAAGACGCTTCTGATTGCCCATCAGCCGCCCCAGCATCCAGAGGCGGTCGGCGATCTCGTCCTTGTTTTTTTCGAGGTCCGAGTACTCTGAAAACCGATCATCAGACAGCAAAGGATTTTTCGAAAACCCAAACGTATGCCCGCAGATGTATAAACTACGAATTCCACCCTCTCGTAAGGCCCAACCGATTGCCGCTGCGAGTTCGGACTCATCGAAATGCCACTCGGCCTGGGATTCATGAATCGCCAGAGTGCGATGGTATTTCGAAATCGGGGCGAGTCGCTTGGCTAAAACGTCGTCCTGATGAGCCAAAATCAGGCAGTCGGCGGAGTCGAGTTCGCGAGCGATGAGTGATTCCCGCAATTTCTGAATGTAAGCGTTTTTGGATGCCTGTTCTTTCACATTTGAAATCATGTCGGTCTCCCGTCGGTTGAAAAAGTCCATAAAAAAAGCCGATGGAGGACATGAGGTGACATGTCCTTCATCGGCCTGTCCGGTCCGGCGTGACATCCGGTCCGACATCGGTCGTTGGAAATGAATTGTCTGTGAGTCTCGTTGGATTCGCGTGACTCACACCGTCAAGCAGTCTCTGGCCAGGTAAACGCGAATCTTCAATTATTTTGTCTATGCCAGATAAATGTCGGTCGGGTCGCCGCCGTAATCGATCGGCTCGCTGACCGGGTTTTCATCCAGCCGCTCTTTGAATTTGTTCCAGAGGTTCAATAACCCGTTGAGGATCGGCATGGGCTCTGTTCTCCCTCTGCGCGTAAATTTCTCGCAGTTCAATTCAAAGATTTCGATTGGTTCCGAGCAAAAAAAAAGACCGGGAGACTGCGGGTGCAATCTTCCGGCCTTTTCACGCGAACGCATCGTTCCGCGTAACGAAAGCTCGTTTCTTCTTTCAGCGAACTAACCGGACTGCCGGTTTGCGACTTTCAGATCAGTTCTCTGAATCCATCGGCAAAACTATAGGAATGGTTTTAACAATTTCCAAGTCTAAACCGATAGAAAATCTCGATAGACGGTATTGCTCTGATCGAATGATGGGTGGGACTCTCATGACGACGCCGCGAAACGGGGTTCTTCCTGCAGTGTGAAGACGATGATTCGCTCGCCGGTTTTCGAACTGATATCGGTATGCAGGCTGACCACTTCGATGCCGGTGATGTCCTTGATCACTTTATCCAGTAGAGGCCGCGCTTTTTCGATCAGTTCCTGACGCACTTCCTTAATGAGATGCCGACCGCGGTCACTGGTTTCGGTTTCGGAGAGTTTCAGTTCCGCCGGCGTGAGGACGTTCTTCAATCGGACCAGCACCATGTCTTCGATGATGAAGACCTTGGCCTGTAAAGGACCGCGTCCCATGTACTCTTTTTCAAAGCGAATAATCGCCTGACTGATTTCCCGCTCGGTATCACTTTTAATCATCGGAGAGATTGAGTTTCTGATAAAGTTCGTTCGTCGGATATCATCGTCCTGACAGAAAATTTCCCCAATGAGCGCGGTGAAATCTCTGCCGCGATCGCTTACTGGAACATCTCGTTCTCCGAGTCGCCTCCGCTGATCAGATACGCCACCAGGTCGAGAATCTCCTCTTCCGTCATGCGGTCGAACAGACCGACCGGCATCGGTGAGACCTTCGAGACAGTCAACTCATCGACTTTCTTGCGATCGATGTTGACCCGTTTATTCGGATCGGTGAGGTCGGTATTGAGCGTCATGCTGTCGCCGTTCAGATTCACCACAACCCCCGTATGGACGAGCCCCTCCTCCGTGACCACGATCACCGCGGAAAACTGGTCGTTGATCACCTTACTCGGGTTGACCACTTGATCGAGCAGGTCACGGGCTGAATAGCGACGTCCCGCGGATGTCAGATCGGGACCGGTCATCCCTCCCTGGTTGTCGAAGCGGTGACAGGCGTAACAGCCCGCCGCGGCAAACATCTTCTGTCCGTTGGCAAAATCGCGATTTTTCAAACCCGTTTGGGTTGCTGTCGCCAGTTCCTCCAGCGACCATTTGTGCGGCGTTCGTCCCTCGAAGATTTTCCCGAGGTTCTCCAACGCCGATTTCCTCTCCGGCTTCCTGGCGAGCACTTCCGCCAAGTTCTTCTTGTCCGCATCGCTGAGCGACGCGACGGCATCATTGCGAATAAATTCGATGAACTTGGCGAAGCTCGCTCCGCCGCGATAGTTGGCCGCCTTCAGGAACCATTCGAAGTAAGCCGTCTGTAATTCGGGAGTCCAACCCGCTTTCAGAAAACGAATCGAACGGGCGTACTGCATCTGTTCTTCCTGAGTGGGGGCCGCTTCGATCAAGGCGATTGCCTTTTCTGCAACCGTCGGCGATTGCAGGTATGCCAGCGTCTCACACAGCAGCCAGTTCTCGTCCGGCGATTCCGAAGGAAACAGCGGATCGAACTTGGCGATCAGTTGGTCTCGTGTCGCATCTGAAGGGGCTCCGAAGCGATTCAGAATAATCTGCAACGCCCGGTGCAGTGTGAGTCGCTCAGTCAAATCGAGTGGGGAGAGATCGATCGAAACCACCGCGTCGAGCAGTTTGCCGCGCAGTTCGATATCGACCGGCGGTGTCTCTTTCGTGCGATGTTGTGGACAGACTCCCCCCACGCGTGCCAGCGCCAACAACGCCGTCACCTGTTTCGAGGGATCGGATTCGTTCAAGGCCTTCCCAGCCCAGGTCTCCAGCGGTTGATGCTCGACCGCGGTTCGAGCCGCGAAGCGGATGAATCGATCTTCGTGATTCAGATGGGGCCACGCGACGTCGATTGCGCGGGGATCGTGATGACCGTGAAAGGCTTCCAGTTGATGACGCAGTTCGCGAGCGGGATTCTTCTGCGGACTCTGTTCCACCGGTGCGGTCGATTCGTCACCCACATAAGTCACTCGATACAGTCCCGATTGCACGCGACGTCCGCCGATCGTGAAATACATCGCGCCGTCGCCGGGATGAATGATGGCATCGGTAATCGGCAACGGAGCCCCCGTGACAAATTCCTCTTTGGTGGCGGTGTACCCCGATCCCTCCGGTTTCAGATGGACGGCGTACAACTTCCCCCAGCTCCAGTCGAGTGCGTACAACGCATTCTGATACTTGGCCGGGAACTTGGCTCCATACCCGAAGGTGACGCCGGTCGGCGAACCGGGGCCGATGTCGAGAATGCCGGGGAGATTGTCTTCGTAGAAGATGGGGCGTTTACCGGCGCCGTTTCGCCAGCCGAATTCTGCACCGCTCGTCACCAGACAAATCCGCGTCGGACGATACCAAGGCGTGTTGAAGTCGTATTCCATGTCGGCGTCGTACGTGAACAGTTCGCCGTCGCGATTGACGGCGGCGTCGAAGATGTTTCGAAATCCGGAGGCGACCGCCTCAAACTTCTTGCCGTCGGGCGAGATGCGGTAAATGATGCCGCCGGGAGCCAGCACGCCCCGGTTGTGTCCGCGACCGTCGGGCATACTCGGCAGGAGATGATCTTCCCCCCAGACCGGCACGACGGGAGAGGTCGGTTCGATATCGGTCAACATCGTGTTGTTGCCGGTGATCAGGTAGAGCGATTCGCCGTCCGGCGTAGGCACCAGGGCATGAGTGCCGTGATCGCTCCGGGATTGCATCGCTCGCAGCAATTCCACCTTGTCGAGTTGATCGTCGCCGTTGCTGTCGGTGATGCGATACACGCCCGAGGAAATCTTCTGTTCGTAATCATTCACGCCGACGTACAACGCGTCTTTCCACCACACTATCCCGTTGACCGCCCGAATGTCGGCGGGGACCGTTTCGATCTCTTCCTGCTGGAGTGTCTCACCTGGATCCGGGGGAGTAATACGGTACAGTCCGCCGAACTGATCGCTGACCAGCAGCCGTCCTTTGTCGTCAGTACAAAGATTAACCCACGATCCCTGATCCTCACCGGGAACCGAGTACAACAACTCGACCTTGAACCCCTTCGCCGCGCTGATGCGATCGACGGGGGTGGCTTTGTTGGCGCCGATGGCCGGTCCGACGGTTTGCGAGCGGCGTTTTCGGGGAGCCGGTTTCTTTTTGTTTTGCGAGAGCAGGTCGCCTTGAAAGACAAACAGGGCGAACATCAGAGCCAGGCCAAGACAGGTCAAACGTGCGGTCAGTTTCATGATCAAACTCGAACGGGAAAATTCGGGAAAAATGTGTGTCTCAAAATTGTGGTTCATCGTGCCTCGAAAGGCAACCGGGAACCTCTGTTTGCTGCTTTCAAACGAAAATTTCACCGCGGGTAACTCGATCAACCGATATCAACGTGACATTTTCCGCCCCGAGTGGTCCAATGAGGATATCGACTCCTGAAGTCATCGGGAATAACGTTCATGTAGGCCGACAGTCCTCTGTCGGCATGAGCGATGTTGAATGTTTCTCACGGGGGCTTTCGCTCAAGTGAAGCGCCCAGCCAACCAATTACGACGAATTCCTAACTCCTAAATCCTGATTCCTAAACCCATGAAATCACACACCGAAGAACTCTGGATGGAAGTTCCCGAACGTCGGGCCATCGTTTCCATTCACCGTGAGGTCGAAAAATGTGTCGCCGAGAGTGGTGTTCAGGACGGCCTCTGTCTGGTGAACGCCATGCACATCACCGCGTCGGTCTTCATCAACGACAACGAATCGGGACTCCACGCCGACTACGAACGCTGGCTGGAAGAACTGGTCCCGTTCGATGCGGGAACCGACCCGGCGACCGGCGGCTATCTGCATAACCGTACGGGAGAAGATAACGCCGACGCGCATCACAAACGACAGATCATGGGCCGTGAAGTCGTGGTAGCGATCACCGACGGCAAACTGCACCTCGGCCCGTGGGAACACATTTTCTATTACGAGTTCGACGGTCGGCGAAGGAAGCGGATACTGGTGAAAGTGATCGGTGGATAGAAATGTCCAGTATCATTGAGCTGCACGGGATCGAACTCAAGCCTGTCGTTGAATTAGAACCCTCTTCTTTCTCCACGGAGAATCGCACTTCTCCCCAAGGATCATTCAGAGATATGCCCGATGCGTGGGATCACTACTGGAGAGCATCTATGGCTGACTCTGGGATCACAGAAATCAACCCAATCTTTCCCGGTTCTTGGCACATTGCAACGGCTGAGTTTTCGACGTTCAACCTCGAAAAATATCTTGGTGTCATTGTCGATGATTGGGGTGGCTTATCGAGCTTGGATAATCGAGACTCAAGGCCGGTGTTGAACGGTGGCCTTGCTCTATGCTCAAAGGACAGCGGCGTGATTGTCGAACCGACTTGTTGTAGCGATCTCGGTGACATTGCAAACTGGAAAGCAGCAGTGGCTTTTGAGGGCGAACATTGGGAGACGCTGTGGATCGGGCATCCGTGGTTGTCAATGAAGTTTCGGCAACCATGGTTACTGCTCAGCGACCTTCATGAATCCAACGATCCTGTTGAGCGATGGGCAGTGAAGCCGGATGAACTCGGTCATGCGGTCTCTGCTGCCGAAGCTGAACTCTCCCGCTTGTCAAAGGTGATTGCCTCAGTTCTGGTGAATTGCGGTTACAAAGGTGATGCGGTCAGCATGTCATTGAAGCTCGTTGGGCTTGACGACGAATGATCGCAGCAACTTCACGATCTGCTGAGGATGCCGCCAGACTTTGCCGGTGCGAGTTCTGAACCCAAGGTCGTTCAGGGCTTCGTAGACTGGCCCATTCTGAATGCGTACAATTCATCACGGGCAGTCATTCATTCGACGAGGACAACAGATGTCTGGAAACATCGAGCGGCGTACTTTCACGATCTCCAGCGCGGCATTTCTCGGGGGACTGCTCCTGCCGACGGGAGACCGGGCCGACGCGGAGGTGAAAGAACTGACCGAAAAGAGGTTGGTTCAGTTAGGGATTAATGCGCTGGCCCGTTCTGCCGAGATGAATTATTTCGCGGACGGGCACCGCGGAGCTTCCATGATTTCCGCGCATCTGATGTGCGAGAACAATCATTTCGATGACGAGGCGACGAGCCGCATCGTCGAACTGTTCGATCTGAACTGGGCTTCCTCAAAATTATGCCGGCCGTTTCCCGAAGGCGATCCGGTCCCGGATGCCTGCAAACAGGTGGGGGAGGCCCTGGCAGACGGCAGTGGTGTTCTGAGGCAGGTCGGACACGATGCGATTTTTGCCATGCACGCGATCAAGGCATTTCGCTTGCTCCCCGAAACGGCGACGAAGGAACGCGTGGCGGGCGTTTGTGCGATGATTCGCGCGTTCAAACCCTGGCGCGACGTGAAACCCGCTCCCGAGATCGATCCGCCGCCGTTCGACGATGCACAAGCCGCCTCCAAATTCATTCTCCAGGAAGCGAGTGACGCCATCGACCGGTTTAAGGGCTTCGGGCAGGGATTTGCCGGGCATATGCTCACCTTCGGCCAGTCGCTGGTTGAGATGGCCGCGATGGGAGATGTCGAGTGGGCGGAGAGTTGTCGCGTGGCCTTCCGCAAGTATGTCACCGTCACCCGCATGGGGCCGCAGCCGGACGACCGAAAAATCAAAGATCATCCCTTCAGCAAGCTCCGACCGGATGACGCCGAATACTGGGAAAAACGAGGAGACAAGACGCTCGGATTGGGGCACGTCTTCAAGTATCCCTACGCGTACTACGACCTCCTCTCGCGGGCACAGGACCCCGAACTCGAACGGGAGTTCGACGCCAAAGCCTGGAACCTGTTCTGATCGGCTTCGATTGACCGGGCAAGCTCGCCGGCTCATCGCCAAAAAAAGTTGTGTAAGAATCTGCCGCTGGCGGCGTACCTTGTGATGCGATTTCCCAATCATCGTCACGAGTGAAGCAGAGTCACCATGAGCATAAACAATGCCGCTAACAAACAGAGTCTCGATCCGCAGCAGCAAAACGATCAACCTCTGCCGGGTGGCGACCAAGCAACGCAGCTAGCAAATCGCGATGTTAAAGCAGGTTCCGGCGAGGGTGAACCAAAAGCCGTTGTCAAAATGCGAAAAGAGTGTGCCTTGGATAGGAAGGAACGTTTCGAGAGACGTCTCAAAGGCTGGAAGCCACGAACTACTGAATCAAAAGAGGATAAGGAGCACCGAGTAGACAATCTTAAAACGCAACTTGTCAGTGATGTCGTGAACTGGATCACTTATGACAAGAGAGCTGAAGCCGAGAAGGGGGGAACGCTCAAGGAATGGAAACGAACCGTCAGTAATGGGCTGAATTTGCTCGGAAAACATGTTCTTAAAGACGATCGTTTCGACGATGGTTTCATTGAAAATGTGGTGACGGAACTCAAGAACTATGAACGCGCTCGCGCTGGCAAAAAGGGCATCACCGAAGACGAGCTATTAGAGAGTGTGAAGCAACAGGTTCGTAGCTGTCTCAATGAAATAGGACGTACAGGAGGGAAAAAAAGAAAGCGCATTTTGGTTGATAGGATCCTTATTATTTTAATAATGGAAACATATAACAGGGAATATCAACAGAAAGCGGTGGCAAAACTCCAGCAGATCGAGAACGAAAAAAAAGCGACCGCTGCCCAACATCGCAGCAATCTCAATAAACAGGCCAAAGAGATAGACGCAAGTGAAGCAAACGATTTCGATCAGATTCTGAACAATTTTCCGGTTCTTCGAGTTCTAGCGTACGTAGGTTTCCAAAAAAGCGGACATGTTGGTTTG
>JABURQ010000105.1 GCA_014762625.1 Planctomycetaceae bacterium
TCATGATCGATGCCCAGCGTGTGCAGAATCGTGGCGTGCAGGTCGTGCATGTGGACACGATCCACCGCCGCGTGATAGCCAAAATCGTCAGTCGCACCGTAGGAAATGCCCGGTTTCACGCCGCCCCCCGCGAGCCAGCAACAGAAGCCTTGCGGATTGTGATCGCGTCCGTTGGATCCCTGCACCGTCGGCGTCCGACCGAATTCGCCCGTCCAGACGACGAGTGTGTCTTCGAGCAAACCGCGCGCTTTCAGATCCGATAACAACCCGGCAATCGGCTGATCGGTCGCGAGGGAATTCCGGGTGTGACCTTCTCGCAATCCGCCGTGCTGATCCCAAACGTTTCCCGTCGAGAGTTCGACGAATCGAACCCCCGCTTCGAGTAACCGACGACCGAGCAGACATTGTCGTCCGAAGTTATCGGTCTCTTTGGCGCCGATACCGTACAGCTTTTGAGTTTCGTCCGTTTCCTTCGAGAGATCGAGCACTTCCGGCGCGACGCGCTGCATCCGGCTGGCGAGATCGTAGGCTTCCATCATCCCTTTGATCCGCTTATCGGGACCGAGACGATCCAGATGCGATTGATTGAACGACTGAATCAAGGACAATCGTCGCTCTTCGCGTTCCGGTTGTTTCTCTTTGGGATTGAGAAAGTCGATTTTTCCGTCACCGATCTTTCCCTGGCGTCCAATGGTTGTTCCCTGATGCTCGGCGGGTAGAAATGCGGAGCCGTAGTTCCGAGGTCCGCCATGCCCGCTGGAAGGACCAATTGAGACAAACGCCGGGAGGTCGTTGTTTTCCTTGCCGAGTCCGTACGAAACCCAGGCACCGACGGAGGGACGGACGAGGTTATCGCTCCCGGTATGGAGCATCGACACGGCTTGACCGTGGGACTGTCCGCGAGAGTGCATCGACTTGATCACGCACAAATCATCTGCATGCTCGGCAATCTTAGGCAATAACTCGGACACCCATTGTCCCGATTCCCCGTGTTGAGCGAACTTCCAAGGCGACTTCATCAGTTTTCGTTTGGCGTCGATATTTGCGGGTGTCTCGAACGGCAATTCGCCGCCGTCCCGCTTGTGCAATTCCGGCTTGAAGTCGAACGTATCGACGTGACTCGGTCCGCCGTGCATGAATAGAAAGATCACCCGTTTGGCGGTGGGGGAGTGATGCAAAATCCGAGCGTCGGAGGAGCCGGCGGCTTCGAGAGTCCGTCCGGTCAGCCCCGCCATTGAAAGTCCGACTCCCCCCAGAGCGAGTTGTCTCAGATGTTCGCGTCGATTGATCATCATCACTTTCAACTTTCATAGATGGCATCCCATCCATTCCTGCTCGTAACCAGAGGAAGGGGTGAGGAGGTCATCAATATTTCGGTTAGTCCAACATGCGTGACGCGGTTGACGCTAACAAGGCGTGCGCCAGATCGGCCCAGTTCGCTGCCGGGCCCGTGTCATTTGCTTGCAGGAAATGGGTGGCGAGTTCGATTTCCTTCTCGGTCGGAGGACGACCGATCGTGATCAGATATAAATATTCGAGAGACTCGCTCTCGGTCGAAAACTGTTTGACGAGCACCCGGCGGCTCACCTTCATCGCCTGTTCCGCCATAAACGGACTATTGAGCATCCAGAGTGCTTGCGAAGGGACCGTCGTTTCGGGACGCTTTCCGGTCACAAAATCGGGGTCGGCGAAATCGAAGACCCGCATCAGTGTCGGCAATTCATTTCGAATGATCGGCTGATACATCGTGCGGATGTTGGTCGACTCCAACGTCACGCCTTTGTCGTTGGGATTATTTTGAGTCACCAGCGTCCCCAGATTATCGACCGGCGGGCCTCCCTGTTCGAAGCTGAGCTCCCCCGTCGCCAGCAACATCGTGTCGCGGATCGCTTCCGCCGGAAGCGGCTTGCGATGCATTCGCCAGAGCAGTCGGTTTTCCGGGTCGGCCTGCCACTTGTCATCATCGTGTTTTGTGGATTGTTGGTAGGTCTGGCTGAGGACAATTTCCCGCACCAACCATTTGGTGGACCAGTCATGCTCAATAAATTCGACGGCGAGTTGATCGAGTAGCAGCGGATGAGTGGGACGCTCGCCGAGTTTGCCGAAGTTATCGACACTACGCACGATGCCCGCTCCCATCAGGTGATGCCAGACACGATTGACATAAACTCTCGCCGTCAGTGGATGACGAGCATCGGCGATCCACTCAGCCAGTTCCAGACGACCGCTTTCGTCTTTGGAGACTTGCGGGGCGCCTTCGTAGTTCGCCACGGTCAGAAAACCGCGGGAAACCCTGTCTCCCAGATTCTGGTGTTCGCCCCGAATACAGACAAAGTAGTCGCCCGGTGTTTCCCGCTCCTTAACGGCCAAGGCCAATGGAGCGGGAGGAGGCGCGTTCTGCTCGGCGTCTTTCAGTTTCGACTTGAGACTGTCGATTTCTTTCTTGAGTGTTTCGATTTCCGCCAGCACCCCGCTGTTATCGGTTTCGGCTTCTTCCTTTAACTCCTCAACCGAGACAATCTGCAAGGCATCAACGATGACGTAACCGTTGGTATCGTTATTGGCGATCTCGACCACGACTTCCTGATCGGCGTTCAACTCAAATTGTCCCAACGGTTTGAGCATCGTCAGGATGGGTGCCTGTTTCGTTTCGTCCACGTTGATTGTCTTGCGGAAGTCCCCCTGCGTGATCGTCACCGGAACGTTCGACGCCCGTCCGCCCGAGCCGGGAAACGCGAGGCGAATTTCGTATTTTTCGGTTTTGGGAACCTTCGTTTTGAAGATGACTTTCTTCTTGCCGAGCTCCTGTTTGTCGTCGTGGATGTACCCTTTACCGATGTAGTTTTTGGAAAAGGTAGAGGCCTTCCAGTAACCGACTTTTTCAGCCACTTCATCGTCGAGCAGAATTCCCTGCTTCAAAATCTGAGCCTTGGACGACATCGAATCGAGAGACTTGAGTCGGGCTTCCCCCTCTTTGATTTTCTGTTTCAAATCACCGGTCAGTTCTTGGTATTCAGCGAGCGCGGTTTTGTGTTCATCAGTCATCGGCAACGGTTGCCGTGTCCAGTTGGAAACATACTTCTGAATCTCGCCGTCGAGGGTCTGTGTGCTGCGGAAGATTCCCGCGAGGGCGTAATAATCGGTGGTGGGAATCGGATCGAACTTGTGATCGTGACAGCGGGCACATCCGAGCGTCATTCCCATGAAGGCTTTGCCGACTGAGGTGATTTGCTCGTCAACGACATCCATGCGGAGCTTTTCCTTATCCCGCTCGCTGAGCATTTTAGCGCCGAACATCAAAAATCCAGTCGCCACCAGGTTCCGTTCTCGCTCCTCTATGGTAGACGAATCGAGCAAGTCGCCGGCAATCTGCTCGACGACAAAATCGTTGTAAGATCGATCCTGGTTGAACGTATTGATTACGTAATTCCGATACCGCCAGGCATTGTGAAAGGTGGCATTAAAGTCGCCGCCGTTGGAGTCGGCGTAACGGGCGACATCGAGCCAGTGACGCCCCCAATGCTCACCGAACTGTTGTGTGTCGAGCAGTCGATCGACGTAGTTCACGATCTCCTGCGGATCGTCACTATAGGCATATTGTTCGATCTCTTCCGGCGAAGGTGGCAAGCCGGTCAGGTCGTAAGCGATGCGTCGTAATAAGGTCGCGCGATCAGCGGGGGCGGTTGGCGAGAGGTTGTTCTCTTCGAGTTTCGCGAGAATAAAACGATCGATCCAGTTCTTCGGCCAGGCAGTTTGTTGGACCGAGGGGACCGTATGTTCTTCCGGCGGCTGAAAGGCCCAAAACTGCTTGCCAGCTTCGATATCGATCCCCGCTTCCGCGTCCTTGTGATGAATCATTTCATCGCGAGGATCGGGAGCCCCCAGGGCGATCCACTTTTCGAAGTCGGCGATAATTTCATTGGGCAGCTTACCGGCCGGCGGCATTTCGAATGACTCGTACTTCATTGCCTCCAGTAAGAGACTCTGTTCCGGCTTACCTTTTACGAGAGAAGGTCCAGAATCTCCTCCCTTCATCAAGCCGGGCGCCGAATCAACCAGCAAACTTCCTTTCAGTGCTTTACTCTCACCCGAGTGACATTCGTAACAATGCTTGACCAAGACAGGACGGATCTTCTTCTCGAAGAACTCCAGACCATCGTCATCGGCGGCGATCGCATCGAGAGCCGGGAAAAGCAACAATAAACAGGAGAGAGTCAATCGCACGATGGTCGACCTCATCAGACGTGATCTGTGTGGGGTTTGCGTAAGGCGGGACGGCCCAAGGCCATACTCCTTTATACCTCATTTTCAGGGGAGAATGAAACAGGGTCTTTGAAGGTTTCCTCTTATA
>JABURQ010000197.1 GCA_014762625.1 Planctomycetaceae bacterium
CTCCAACCGATCTCGGAAGAAATTTCCACTTGGGAAAAGCAGTCTCAGCCTTCCGCCCCTCGAAAAACGGCCAAACCGGACTCATCCTCTGAGAAAAAGGAACCCAAAAGTGTTCCCCAAGAGACCGAGTTCGAAGACATGGACAACCAGGCATTTTTCGAGCAGGCCTTAGAAGAAGAGCCGGAAGAGCAAGAAGAGGTCGTGAAAACGACTCTTTCTCGGTCGGGAAGGACAGACTCCTCGTCAGGTTCCCAAGCGGTCAAGCCGACCTCCAGCGGATTGCGTGAGTCTCTGTACGCGTCTCGACAGCGTCCCGGTGAAAAAGAGATTTTCCGATCCCCACTCATTATGGGGCTGACACTGCTGGGAGTTTTTCTGTTGATTGGTTCGGTGATTCTGTGGTCACTCATCGATCTTGAAGAAGCCGATCGCTATCTGGCCCAAGCCCGAGAACAGGCGGAACAAAGAAAGTTCCAACAAGCCATCGAAAACTACGAACAGTTTCTCATCAAATTCCCCTCTGACTCCGAGCAAAAAAACGCCTCTCGCGAGCTCAGCCTCACTCGCGTCCGTTCGCAGCTCGACATCGGCGTTCCAGATCTCGCTGCCGGACTCCGAGAACTGGAAGAACTGATTGATCGACATCGCAATGAGAAAACCTTCAACGAACTTCACGAACAAATCAGTCGATACGCCCGACAAATCGCTCTGGATGCCTGTCAGCAAGCGGCCGAGGATCGAGACCGCGAACTGTTCAATCTATCCGAACGAGCCTTGAAGCTGGTCAATCTCTACACCGCCGACGAAGAACGACTCGCACAAATCCAAACGGAAGTGCGAGAAGCACGCAAAACGGCGGAAAGCACCATCCTGCGCCTGGACAAGTTTGATGAATTTCTGGCAGACATGAAATCCGCACTCGAAGCCAAAGAACCGGCCCAAGTGATGGAACTGCGTCGTCATCTGATTTCTCAGTATGCCTCGGCAGAAACCGATCCTCGTGTGATCAAACTGCTTGAAGAAGCACTTCAAGTTGAACAATCAGCCGCCACGATCCAGGAAGAAATACAACAACCTCTCCCCGTAGATGCCGTCAAGTTGTCACCGGTCCTCACACTCTCCCAAGCCAATCAGATCGTCAAAGATGAACTGCCTTCCAATCGGGCCGTCATCGTGCATGCCGCAGATTGCCTCTACGGTGTGGATTCGGATGTCGGGATTCCAATCTGGCGACATCCCGTGGGCACTCAACTCCCGTTTTTCCCTCTCGAAATCACAACCGGGAATCCGGGAATATTAAGTTATGATTCGGAGACACATGAACTTCATTTTCTGAATCGCGATACCGGTGATTTGAATTGGCGACAATCGTGTGGTGATGAAATCTCCGGAAGCCCACTCGTTCTTCGCAACGATGCTTATTTGACCACGCAACAAGGCCGGTTGCTCAAGTTGGATTTATCAAGCGGCCAAGTATTGGCGAATATCCAATTGACGCAGCCGATTGCCACAGGGCCGTCACTCTCTCCCGACAAATCTCATTTAATTTGTGTCGGGAATCGGGATGTATTGTATGTGGTCTCGTTGAACCCTTTTGAGATTTCCGAAGTCATTTATCTCGGACATCGCCCCGGAACAATTCAAACGGCTCCCGTCGAAATGAACCCGTACCTGTTGATAGCCGAAAATCACGATAGTAACACTTGCCGTTTACGTTTGTTCGATTCACGCCCGGAGGGAGCACACCTGACCGAAATTCATCTGGAAGAGCTTCCCGGAAACGCGCTCGATCCTCTTGAGCTGCGAGGGAACCTCCTGTTCGTCCCGACGACTCCCGAACGAGTCACCGCCTATACGATCTCTGCAGAAAAAAATGCTCCCGAAATGGCAAAAACCAGCAGCTATCAAGCCGTCAATCCTCGATTCACTCCCGCCTGGCTCTCCGCGGGACCGGACGGATTACTGTGGACCGCCTCAGCCGCATTACGACAACTTCAATTACGGAGCGAAGCTCTCGAACCGTCGACGGATGAAGTCGCGGCGGGACTCGCCACTCAGCCACTTCAGATGTTGGGGGAGAGTCTCTACGCGGCCCGACATCCATTTTATTCGTCCACGGTTTTCATTTCGCGCTACGATCGAAATACTTTCGATGGCTACTGGAGTCTCAAACTGGGGGACCGGTTTCACGCTCTGCATCTCAACTCCAACGGCGAGCTCATCACCTTGCAGGATTCGGGAGAAGTCTTTCGCATCCGTCCGAATGAATTCAATGATCGCGGATTCAAGCTCAAACAAAATTTTACGATCCCCATTCCACGGACGCTGACAACAGAAGTTTTCATGAATCAGTTTAGCGATGGGCGGTTTGGAGTCGCCTGGGGAGGCGAAGAACCGACGCTTGTGACGGTCAGAACGACTGGTCTGGTGGAAAAAAATAATGCACTTCCAGATAAGCCCGTCACGCCCCCCGTCGATCTGGAGGCCGGAACCGCGATCGGGCTGCCGGGACGTGTTCATCTCGTGCATCGTAACGGTACGCAAGTCGAAGACTATCTCCTGCCCGTCGAGGAAGGAAAGCAAGTCGCCTGGGAAGCGTTCACCCGCCTCGACGGAACCCACCTCTTAACGCTAGACGCTGAGCAAACGCTTCGCAAGATCGAATACCAGCCACAACCGATTCCCCACTTCTCACTGAATCAGGAAATCACTCTCGATCACCCCTCAGTCACTCATCCGATGCGAACCCGTTCGGGACACATCGTCTTCGCCGACAGCAATAAACAGTTACACGTTCTTGATCCCGACTCCCTGCAAATCATCAGTTCTCAAAAGTTGCCCGACTTCCCTGTCCATGATCCCTGGATTACGAATGACCATTTTTTTCTGGAGTTGAAGGACCACACTCTGTTATGCCTGCAGGATGATGAAAACGCCACGCTTAAGTGGAAAGTTTCCCTGGCGAATGCCTCCTGTACCGGTACTCCACTAATTGATGGTGACTCCTGGCTCGTTCCCACATCGGAAACAGGATTCATTCAATTAGAGGTTGAGACGGGACGAGTCATTGACACGGTTCCGGTGCCAGGTCATTGTGACGGGGATCCCGTCAGACTGGATGATTCCATCGCTTTCCCTCTGACTGACGGCTCTCTATATTTCCACGTCGCGTCTGAAACCGAGGAAAAATAGATGGCACGCCTCCTCTTCTCAGTTCTGATTCTGTTCTGGTTCATTTCGAGTCTTTTTGCGCAACCAAAGTTGCCGCAAGAGAACTCGCCGCCGGAATCTCCGGATTCGCAACAAGAGCCATCAGACAATGAGATACCTCTCACCCCCAATATGAAAGCGGAGGGCGAAGAGGATACTTCGAGAGTCACCGACCTGCCTCTATTGGAAGAGATGCAGATCCCGTCTGCCTCGGAATTACTGACCGGTCAGAAAGTCGACTGGATCATTCTTGACAATCAACGCGTTGTCGTCTCGCGTCCCATCAAACCCCGTCCGCGCACCCTCGAAATTCAGGCTGAAAAACTCTTTGAACTTCGTACCGCCGGCATCCCCGGCAATCCAGCTAAGCGCGAAGCTTTCGAAGAACAGATTTATGAGCTAAGACGCATCCGGGGAGGATTCATCGATGCCGTCGAAGCTCCCGAATTCATGATTCTGACGAGTCGGATTGATAAAATCTGGCACCACGAAGATCTGCTGTTGAGGCGTGCCGATATTCTGATGGATCAGAAAAAATATCCTGAAGCTTACGAACTTCTGTTTACTCTGCAAAATATTGATTCCGATTGGCCCGGGCTAGCCGAAGCTCATCACCGGCTCATTTTCCTGAACGCCTCGCAACTGCTTGAAACGGGAGAGGCTCAGGCCGCTTTCACTCAATGGGGACAACTGCATTCTCTCGATCCCGACTATCCGGAACTCTCGGAAAAACTCACGATCGCGGCTTCAATCATCATCGACGATTCAATAGAACACAAAGAGTATCGAAAATCGCGTCATTTCCTGCATCGATTGCAATCCCTCGTCCCCTCAGCACCAGCCATTCAATCACTCACCGAACGTTTCCAAACACTCTCTGAATCTCTCTTGAATGAAGCAATAGGGGCCTCGGAATCAGGAGACCAAAGGGCAGCTGTTTTATTCGCCAGAGAAGCGGCGACCGTCTGGCCCAAGTCGCGTCGTGTGCGGGAGACTTTTGACACTTTCGCTGAAAATTATCAAATATTGCGAGTCGGCGTTCTACACCCCGCTGGCGTCTCTCATGCGAACCCCTTTCCAACACGTTCTGATTTGCGTGCCGAATACCTCAAATCTCGCAAATTATTTGAAGTTCAAAGTTTTGACGACAGTGCTCATTATCGAGCGTCGCTGGTCGAACAATGGGAGCCCACAGAACTGGGACGAAACCTCGATATCAGGCTAAAAACAGCTTTTCGTTACTGGAGTTCCCAACGACCGCTGACAGCCATCGAATTAGCCGAACAGTTCCACCGTCAACTTGCTGCCGGTAGCCCTGATTACAACGAACGTTTGAGCGGATTTGTGAAACGTGTTCAGGTTCTCGAACCTTATCGTCTGGAAATTGAGTTTCGCCGCACCCCTCTCAGCCCCGAAGCGGTTTTGTCACTCGAACTGAGTGGTTCCAATCCCGACTCAAACTGGTTCCAGGAAATCTCGCGTTCCGCGAGCGACGTTTCTTTTCGACGATCGATCCCCGAACCTCAGGAGGTCCCCCAACGGCATGTTACGGAAATACGCGAGCAAGCCTATCCCAACCGAGAGGAAATTCTACGGGCGATGTTTCGGGGCGAAATCGACTACATTCCCGACCTTCCAGTCCACCACGCGGCCGCCGTGGATAACAAGGATCACTGGTGGGTTCGCCGCTATCAGATTCCCGAAACTCACGTTCTCCAATTCCACACAACCTCCCTGCTCGGACAAAGCAACGAATTGCGACGAGCTCTCTTGTTTGCAATCGACCGCAAACAGCTTCTCGCTGAGAAGGTGCTACGCGAGGCTCCTGCTGAATTCGGTCGATTAACAACCTCCGTCTTCCCTCAGAAAAGTCGGGCATTTAATCCACTGGTCTCCGATATCTCTCCAGATCCCTTGGTCGCTCGGTCACTCACTTTGGCCGCTCAAAAAACCGCCGGGGGAAAATTGCCGGTCTTCCGACTGGCGGCTCCTCACGATTCGAATCTGCAACCGGTGCTCAAACAAATGATCGACGATTGGAAACGGGTCGGCATCACGGTCGAAGTCATTTCTTCGGACGATCAAGAACCGGAGAACTGGGACTTGGCCTACCGAGTGGTCTCACTTTCTGAGCCGCTCTCTCAACTGTGGCCATTTCTTACGATGAAACGTCATTCGCGTGTGGCCGACCTGCAAATATTACCCGGCTGGCTTCGCCAGGAATTGATTCAGTTAGAACTCGCGACAAATTGGAATGACGCTCGACAACAACTACATAAGCTTCACCAGGCGCTCTGGAGCGAAGTCTTTTATCTACCGTTGTGGGAACTGGAAAGGTTTTCCATGGCGCGTCGCCATTTGACCGGCATCCCCGACGCCCCGCTCACTCCCTATCAACAGGTCAATCGCTGGGTCGTGAACCCCTGGTACGATCAATCCATCCCATGAAAGCCCTCGCAACAGTCATCCAGGTTCTCTGCATACTGGTAGGTTTCTCCATCAGCCAGGGAAATGCTGTCCGTGCCGACGAAGACGATCTTCTCTATCGCGATCTGGCTCCTCTCCGATACGATGTCAAACTCCAGCTTCATTGGGAACGCTCTGTCCGCAGGACCGAACAGCAAAAAGACGCTCTGACGAAACAACTTCGTCAACACCTGCAAGCATCAGTCTCCGGATCCTGGAAATTCGAAATCCAACAACAAGGTCCCCTGCCACAGGCCGATCTTGCGACTCTCAGAAACTGGGACGGCCCTCTCTCTCAACAACTCGGCACGAAGACTTTCTTGATAACCATTGAATCTCGAAATGGAGAAACAGTCCTCGGGGTCCGGGAGGGAGATCACACAACCCGCCAATGGGGTCACGTTTATCATGGAACGATCCAGCACGACCGCTATCTGGCGACGATGCTACACCGTTTGATCGGACAAGCTTTTCAGCCACTCTATCGCATCACTCAAATCGAACGGACACAGATCGAGATGATCGCGTTGGCGGGTGAATGGACGCTTCCCGAATCACTCTTTTCCTGTTTTAGACCACACGGCCTCGCACGTCCGGCCCTGATTTATCGAAATCGGGATAATGAAATCCAGGAAATCCAGATGCTGCCGCTTACCTACCTCTCTCTCGAATCCCGAGAACGAGGGCGTATTTCCGCTCGACTGATTTCCGCATTTCCTGCTCCTCTGGGGAGCGGTCGTTCCAAGCGTGTCGAAATCTGGGGGCTGGGAGGCAATCCCGCTCCCCAATCCACCTCCGTCAAACTCGTCCTCCAGACAGATCCTTCTCAGGTCTTAATGGGGCACCGAGTCGTCGTTCAACCCAAGCGATACTTGAAAGATGAGGCCGCGGGAGAGCCTGTTGAACTTCTCAGCGATCGACTCGGCATCGTTCAGATCTCTGCCATCGACGAACAACAACTGGTGTGGCTCTACGTCTGGAGTGGAGAAGCGCTGCTCGCCCGTGTCCCATTTGTTCCCGGCTGGTCCGATCGGGAATCACTCTCCCTTCCCGATGATGCCGAGCGTCTCCGTGTCGAAGGAGAACTCGAACGACTGCGTGCCGAGTTGATCGCCGATGTCTCTCGGCGGGCAATTAGCCGCATTCGCGTTCTACAAGCGGCTTCCACGAAAGACGAAGATCAGGTTTCACGTCGTCTGGCCGCCCATAATGACCTGCCAGGACGCGCGTTTTATCTCTCAAAACTCTCTCTGATCGAAACGATTGGAGTCCGGGAAGCTGAAGCTGCCAGGAATCGAGCTGCGGTGGCACGCATCAAAAGATCCTGTTCCGAAATGAAAACAGTCATTAACCGCTTTCTGAATCCCGATCGTGACGTCGAACTGCGGGAAGAAGCCCAGTCTTTACTGAAGCTACCCTGACGCGAATTGCTCGCCACCAGGCTTGTTTTTCAAAAACAGAGGGTGGAAACAGGCCTCCTTGCAGGTAATATGAGAAAGGTGGGCAACCCTGAGCGTTTTTAGTTATTGTAACCCCCCAACGACCAGTCATGCATGTGAGGCCTCTCATGATCAGAAATCTGCTCCTGACCGCTGGATTGATCTTTGTCTTTGGAACCACAGTCACCCAAGCCGGGCATCCCTGGGGACATCATCAGATTTATTCTTACCACTCGTATCGCCCGCTTGCGACTTATTCGTCGGTCAGAACAGTCGCCTACCGTCCGGTATTTGCTGCTCCGACGACCGTAGTGGTGCAGCGTCCGGTGTATGTTGCTTATCCTGTGACAGTCCCGCAGCCTGTTTTTGTGGAGACTCCTGTCCTTCAATCACACGTTGTGCAAACACCTCAAGTGATTCCTGTTCCGCAACCATCCCCTCATCGTGTAACGAAGGTCCGTTACCGCGCAACGCTGTGGCCTTTGGGGCATCGAGACAAACTTCGTTATCGAATCGATACGCCGTACGGAACGCACAAATACACCTATCGCACGAGTTGGTGGAACGGCACCACGAAGTTTGAATACGACTTCGACGATTAAGTCAATCGCCCATCCGAAGCATATATATTTTCTTACCGTATCGTACTTGACGCTCAGCTGCTCCCGAGCTGGGCCGGGTTCTAAAATGAGGGATGACAGCCTAACGGCGGCCTTCCAGTTTTTCGACGATCTGCTTGCCGATGTCGAGGGCTGCCGTTGCAGCAGGCGATGGTGCGTTCAAGACGTTGATCACTCGCTCTGATTGATCGATCAGGAAATCATCCGCCAGTTGACCGTCACGTTGTAACGCCTGCGCACGAACTCCCGCCGGAGAGGAGTGCATATCCTCGGCGGTAATCATGGGAATCAACCGCTGTAGAGCTTTCACAAACGCCTGTTTGCTAATAGAACGCCACATCTCGCCGAGCCCGGTTTGCCAATATTTGCAGGCCAGCCGCAAAAAACCGGGATACGTCACCGCGTCGAACAAATCGTAGAGGTTTACATCTCGCAGACGGTAGCCTTCCCGAGCAAACGCCAGCACGGCGTTCGGTCCGCATTCGACACCGCCGTGGATCATGCGAGTAAAATGAACGCCAAGAAATGGAAATCTGGGGTCGGGAGTCGGATAGATCAATCCGTTCACCAACGACTCCGATTCTGGGACCAGCTCATAATATTCTCCGCGAAAGGGCACGATTTTCGTGTCAGGATTTCGTCCGGAGAGTTTGGCCACACGGTCGGAGTAAAGCCCTGCGCAGGTGATGAGCTGCTTCGCACGAACCGCTCCTGCGCTGCTTTCCACGACGCACTCATTCGCACTATCTTTGATCTCCGTCACTTTCGCGTTGAATTTCAGTTCGGCTCCTTGTTCGGTCAACAACCCCGCCAGCTTCACGCAAACTGCTTTGTAGTCCACGATCCCCGACTCCGGTACGTGAATTGCTTGGACGCCGGCAACGTGCGGCTCGATCTCTCGCAGACGATCTGCAGAAATCATCTCGCAGGAAACACCATTCTGCTGACCACGTTCGTAAATATTCTCCAATCGCAAAACTTCGGACTCGTCCACAGCCACAATGACTTTACCGCACAAGTCGTATGGAACGTCGTGCTCCGTGCAAAATCGCTCCATCGCAAGTTTTCCCGTGCGACAGGTAACTGCCCGTAGCGAACCGGGTTTGTAGTAGATCCCACTATGGAGCACACCCGAATTTCGTCCGGTCTGATGAAACGCGACCTCGGACTCTTTTTCGAACAGAACGATCGAACGGCCGGGGTATTTCTGCTGGAATTGCCATGCCGTCGCCAGTCCGACGATCCCTCCCCCCACGATGGCAACATCATAAAGCGGTGTCGAAGGGTTGTTGGTCGACATGGGAAATTACGAAGCGGAGTGAATGATTAAGAGACTGAGGAGGAATGACGATCTTCCGAGAGCAGTTCGGGAGGACAATCTTCCAATTGCGGGTCGCCGGAACAATCGGGGGACGGCTTCGTACACATTTCGCACATGGTCTTGCCGTCAGAGTCTTTCATGTTCGCCAACCCGCCGCAAGACCCCTGAATGCGACGATTCGAGAGGATCACTCCTATCGACATACCAGCGACAGCGAGCAGAAAGATTCCAGCTGAGATGAGATAAGTAATCATTGTTTCTCTCCCCGACCCTGTTTCCAAACGGAAGTCGCTCTTTCCTCAAATCCTTCATCGGCATGAATCAACATCAATGCCGCGAGATTTTGGGCTTCTGCCCAATTATACCCGTTATCGGGTCCCATCACCATCAAAGCGGTCGCCAAGGCATCCGCTTCCAGACACGTTTCCGCAACAACGCTCACCGAAGCCAGGGTGTGAGTGATTGGTTTCAGGGTCCGAGGATCGATGGTATGCGAGTATTTCTGACCGTCCCGTTCGATGTAATTTCGATAGTCGCCGGATGTCGCCATCGCCTGATCGTCGAGCGCCACAGATGTCTGTAACGTGCGGCGAGAGGATTCAGGACGTTCGATACCGATTCGCCAGCGAGCTCCATTCTCCTTACGCCCGGCCACTCGCACTTCTCCACCAATTTCGACCAGATAGGACTTCACCCCCCGGGATCCCAAATACTCGGAAACAGCGTCCACCCCGAACCCTTTGGCAATCGCCGAGAGATTGACACTCAACCCCGTGACCGATTTTTTGAGACCCGGAGGCTCCAAGCGAGTGGTTATTTTTTCGGAACCGATCAGTTTTGCGAGTTCATTGAGTTCGTCTTCTGTCGGCGGTTCCTTATCGCGTCCCGCCGGCCCAAAACCCCAGGCATCGATCAACGGGGCAACAGTCACATCAAACGCTCCGCCGGACAGTTGGTGAATGCGAATCGACTCCTGAAGTACCTTCGCAGTCTCAGGTGAGACTTCAAACCAGTCAGTCGATTCGCTCGCATTGAATCGACTGACTTCGGAATCCTCAATCCAGTTCGACATTTGTTGATTGACGTTTTTCAGAACCTCAAAAATGCCGGCGGAAAGAGCTTCCGGATCTTCTCCTTCGGGGGGATCGATGATGGTAATCGAGTAGGTCGTCCCCATCGTTTGACCGGTGATCCGGACTCTCTCGGGAGGGGCTGAAGAGGACTCGCATCCAACACAGCAGAAGGCGCAGACGAGCCCCATCCACCATAAAAAACGGACACCCGAGGGTGTCCGTCGTCGTGTTATGCGAAACGCCAAAGGCATATCATCCACCGAAGTCGTCGAAGGCAATATTTTCCGGTTCGACACCGAGATTGTCCAACATGTTCAGGACCGCCTGCAACATCATCGGAGGACCACAGATATAGTACTCACAATCCTCAGGAGCGGGGTGCTTACTTAGATATTCATCGAGCAACACCTGATGAATGAATCCCTGCGGTCCTTGCCAGTTGTCTTCAGGCAGAGGATCCGACAACGCAATATGCAGGCTGAAGTTCGGATTCTCTTCCTCGAGCTTTTCGAACTCATCCAGATAGAACAGTTCGCGGCTACTCCGACCGCCGTACCAGTAACTGACCTTGCGATCGGTATTGCGGAGCTTGAACAGATCGAAGATGTGAGACCGCAATGGAGCCATTCCCGCACCGCCGCCGATGTAAACCATTTCGGCGTCGGTATCCTTGATGAAGAATTCCCCATAAGGTCCGGAGATGGTGACCTTGTCACCTGCTTTGAGATCAAAAATATAGGAAGACATTTTTCCCGGAGGTGTCCCCTTGGGAGCCCGAGGAGGCGGAGTCGCCACACGGACGTTAAGCATGATGATCCCTTTTTCTCCGGGATAATTGGCCATCGAGTAGGCTCGGATCACCGGCTCATCAACTTTTGATTCGATCTCCCACAGATTGTACTTGTCCCAATCTTCGTGAAATCGTTCTTCAATCTTAAAGTCGCTGTATTTCAACTCGTGCGGAGGTGCTTCGATCTGGATGTACCCTCCCGAGCGGAAGTCGACGTTCTCTCCCTCCGGGAGTTCCAGAACCAGTTCTTTGATGAAGGTCGCCACATTGCGATTCGATTTGACCGTGCATTCCCACTTTTTGGTCTCGAAAGCTTCATCCGGCACTTCGATATTCATGTCCTGCTTCACAGCAACTTGACACGAAAGACGACAACCGGCGCGTTCATCTTTTTTATTGATGTGCCCTTTTTCGGTCGGCAGGATATCGCCTCCCCCTTCAAAGACTTTCACTTTGCACTGGGCACACGTCCCGCCACCACCGCAGGCGGAGGAAACAAAAATGCCGTTATTCGCCAAAGCTCCGAGAAGTTTCCCACCGGCGGGGACGGTCAACTCTTTCTGATCGTTCACCATGATGTGAACATCCCCGGAAGGGACCAGAACTTTTTTGGCTTGCAGAATGATCAGTACGAGTCCGACGACCACACCGGTGAAAACCAGAATTGCGAGAACGATTTCCATAATTCTATTGCTCTTTCGTGAATTCCTGACGTCCTGACTTATTCTGGGACGTTGGAACGTACGATCATAGTTTGATACCGGAAAAGGACATGAACGCGAGCGCCATCAACCCCACGGTAATAAACGTAATCCCCAGGCCCTTCAAACCGTCGGGGACATCGCTGTATTTCATTTTCTCTCGAATGCCGGCCAGTGCGACGATCGCCAGCGCCCAACCCACACCCGAACCGAATCCATAAACTAACGATTCCGGAAGATTATAGTCACGTTCGACCATAAACAACGTTCCTCCCAGAATCGCACAGTTCACCGTAATCAGAGGCAGGAAAATCCCCAGGCTGTTGTAGAGTGCCGGGAAAAATCGGTCGAGGGTCATTTCCAGAATTTGGACCATGGCGGCGATCGTACCGATGTAGCAGATCAACCCCAGGTATTCGAGGCCAAAGTTGGAAATGATGGCCCCTTCTTTCAGGATGTTCTGGTAGATGACGTTGTTCATCGGAACGGTGATGGACTGAATAACGACCACCGCCAGACCGAGTCCGAACGCGGTTTTCACATTTTTCGAGACGGCAAGAAACGTACACATCCCCAGGAAAAAGGCGAGTGCCAGATTCTCGACGAAAATCGATTTCACAAACAGACTCAGGTAATGTTCCATGATTTATCCTTCCTCTTCCACTTGCTCCGGGTAGGCGGTTCGTATCGCCCAGATGATCAAGCCGATCAGGAAAAAAGCGGAGGGAGCGAGCAGCATCAAACCGTTCGGCTGATACCAGCCCCCATTTTTGACATTGGCGAGAATTTCGACTCCAAACAATTTCCCGGAGCCGAACACTTCGCGAAAGAGCGCGACAACCACCAGAATCAAACCATAGCCCAGCCCGTTCCCGACACCGTCGAGAAAGCTCAATTTGGGCGTGTTCTTCATGGCAAAACCTTCAGCGCGTCCCATCACAATACAGTTGGTGATGATAAGCCCGACGAAAACCGAGAGCTGACGGCTGATGTCCGGAAGAAAGGCTTGAAGTATCTGGTCGACCAGAATCACCATCGACGCAATGATCGTCATCTGGACGATGATACGAATACTGCCGGGAATCTCGGACCGAATCAGGGAAACCAAAAAACTCGACACGGCTGTTACGAAAATCACGGCAACCGCCATTGTAAACGCGGTTTCCATTTTGGTGGTCACGGCCAAAGCCGAACAGATGCCCAGAATCTGTAACGCAATGGGATTGTTCTTCAGAACAGGATTGAAAAGGACTTCCTTGGTTTTTGCTTCAGCCATTATAGGGCCTCCGTTTCAGCACTCAAACGCTTGTTGAGGAACAGCTTGTATCCATCATCGCCGAGCCAGTACTCAATGGTGTTTTCCACACCGTTGGAAGTAATCGTGGCTCCTGAGAGGGCATCGATCTGGTGCTCGGCTTCGGGAGAAGATTCATTCACCCCACCTTTCACGACATTAATCGCCGGAACGAGTTCGCCGTCTTCTTTCTCGCGGGCCTGTTTCCCCACCCACGATTGTTTCCAGGCAGGATTATCGATTTCCCCTCCCAGGCCCGGGGTCTCTCCATGTTTGTAAAAAGTGATCCCTGCCACGGTTTTGAGATCATTTTCCAGCGCCAGATAGCCGTACATGGTCGACCACAGGCCTTTCCCATAAATCGGTAGAACGATTTTACTGAATCCGTCACCGCTTTCATTTCGGACAAAGTAAACGAACTGATATTTTTCCCGACGACCGATGCCGGCAACATCCTCCTCGGCGGGAATATTCTCACTCATCTCCGGATCGGAAGCTGCTTTCAGCGGATCGTAGGTATCCGGATCCACGGTCGATTCGTCCACTTCCAAACCGGTATCGAGGTCGATCAGTTTCGTTTCAACAACTTCAAATTGTTTCGAAACCGCAGGCGCGTCGTCACTATCATCATAGATCCCCGCGGCCTTCAGGATCTCCCGCTGCATCAGCGCACGTTTATTTGCCTCCTGCATGCCTCGTAGCGATACCGCTGCGGCACTCACGACAAACGAGCAGACAACACATAGAATTGTGGCAACCATCACGGTGCGAGTGGGTGTTTCACGCGGCATTGCGGGCCATCCTTCTTTTCACATTGGCCTGAACGACGAGATAGTCGATGACCGGGGCAAACACGTTACCAAACAGAATCGCCAACATGATTCCTTCGGGAAAGGCGGGGTTGATGACGCGAATCAAAATCGTCATGAGACCAATGAGGATTCCATAAAACCATTTACCGGTTTCGGTCATTGAGGCGGAGACGGGATCGGTCGCCATGAAGACGGTACCGAAAGCAAACCCTCCCACTACCAGATGCCAGTAGGCCGGTAAGGCGAAGACGGCATTGGTGTCACTGGGAATTCCCCAGAGCAACGTAGCGAGTCCCATCGCACCGATCACAACTCCCGACATGATCCGCCAGGAACCGATCCCGGTCGCAATCAGGATCGCGGCTCCAATCAGACAGGCCAACGTCGAGGTTTCTCCCATCGAACCGGGGATCGTACCCAGAAACGAATCCCACCAGGTCACATCGACGGCCCCCATGCCGACAGGGCCGGGAGCAGTTCCCAGAGCCGTCAAAGCCGTGGCACTCGACATCCCATCCACAGCCGTCCAGACCGATTCACCACTGATCTGACCGGGATAAGCAAAATATAGAAACGCACGCGCCGTCAAAGCAGGATTCAGGAAGTTTCGACCGGTCCCGCCGAAGATCTCTTTACCGATCACGACGCCGAAACTGATCCCCAGGGCCACTTGCCATAGAGGGATCGAGGGGGGCAACGTCAAAGGGAATAACATACCGGTAACGAGAAATCCTTCGTTGACTTCATGTTTGCGGACCGTGGCAAACAGAACCTCCCACAAGCCACCCACCGTCATGGTCACGATGTAAGCGGGGAGAAAGTACAATCCACCGAGCAACACGTTGCTCCAGAGGGAATTGGCATCAAAAGTCCCTCCCAGTGAGGCAAACAGATCACCACGCCACCCCTGATTGGCGACGGCATCTTCGAAAGACATCTCAGAGAGCTGCAGATTCGCTTGATACCCGGTGTTCCAGAAGGCCATGGCGATGCAGGGGATCAGCGCCACGATCACCATGCTCATGATGCGTTTGAGATCCATCCCATCGCGCACGTGCGAAGCATTCGTCGTCACTTCCCCTGGTGTGTAGAGGAAAGTATCGGTCGCTTCGTAGAGAGGATAAAACTTCTCGAGTTTCCCTCCCTTGGCGAACTTGGAATGTTGACTGTCGAGAAGACGCCGCAGGATTTTCATGGAGGTCTGTTCCCGTTATCCTTCTTTTTCGATCCGTGTCAGGTTTTTCCGCAGGATGGGGCCATACTCGTATTTGCCGGGGCACACAAAGGTGCACAACGCCAAATCTTCCTCATCCAGTTCCAGACAACCGAGCGCTTGCGATTGTTCGGTGTCCTCCACAATCAGGGATCGTAAGAGGAAGGTTGGAATGATATCGAGCGGCATCACTTGTTCGTAGGATCCGATGGGGACCATCGCCCTCTTGCTGCCCTGGGTCGAAGTTGTGAAATCGAACTTGTCAGCCTTGCCGTTGAAGGCCGAGGCGAAAATCTTTTTGACGGAGAATTTATCGAAACCCGGCTTCTGCCATCCCAGGAACTCGCGTTCGGTCCCTTCCTCGATGACAGAGATTTGTAAATGATAGCGACCGAGAAAATTAAACGGCGCCACACCATTACGGCCGGAAAACACCGACCCCGAGATGATGCGATTGTGATCCCCGTCCAGTTCACCCGCCGTTAAATCGTCGAGACTGGCTCCTATTCGGGTCCGAATGACTTTGGGCGATTTCACTCGCGGCCCTGCCAGAGAGACCACCCGTTCAAAGTCTAGTTTTCCCGTCAAAAACAACCGGGCGATCGCGATCACATCCTGATAGTTGATGTGCCAGACCGACTTTTTGAGACCGACCGGATCGATCATATGGATGTGGGTTCCCGGAAGCCCCGCCGGATGGGGGCCTTCAAACTCGTGAACCTCAACGGACGGCAAATCACCGCCGGTAAGAATCACCCCAGGAGCCTTGCACAAATGGACTTTACCGGAGGTCAGGTGACGAATGATCTGCAAGCCGTATTCGAAATCCTTGCCGGATTCCCGAATCACAATCTCGGGATTGACGGCGAGTGGATTGGTATCGATGGCGGTCACAAAGATCGAATGCGGAAAAGCATCAATTGCGGGAACTTTGCTGAAGGGTCGCGTTCGAAAGGAGGTCCAAAGTCCCGACTCGACCAACAGCTCTCGTACTTGATCACCCGTCAGCTCGTCGAAGCTCTTGTCTGAATAATTCGTGAACTCCAATGCCTCTTCCTGATCGTCGAGCTGAATGACGACCGATTGAAAAACTCGCTTTTGTCCACGATTGACGGCAATAACTTCGCCCGATCCGGGCGCAGTATATCGAACGCCTTCGGTCTTTTTATCGGTGAAAAGAAGCTGGCCAGCTTTCACCTTGTCGCCAACCTGAACTTCCATGGTCGGCTTCATCCCCACATAGTCGAAGCCGACGACAGCCACCTGCTTGACGTCGGGTCCAGCAACAATCTCTTGAACGGGCTCCCCCTTAATAGGAAGATTGAGCCCTTTATTGATCCTGTGCATTCCGAACCGATTCCTCTTCGAAACGGAGGAGTAATTGTAAGTGATGACGTGACTTGCATTTGCTCTCATCAGAGAGCTGGGGCCGGACTGGAGATCGAACGCCTCATCTCAGCGGTGACCACCACAGCTCACAGGGAGATCAGCGATCACACTATCCGACGGAAGTCGCGACATAATCACGGCTTCCTGTTGGTATCTTACAAATCGATGCGCAGAATGGTAGGCAACGGGTGGGGTCTCTTTTTGTGATTTCTTGTCAGTGAGAACCGGAAGAGATTCGAACGTCACCCCGATGAGAAATATGCGGAAATCGCCTTTATTTCAGGCACTTCCTGCGATTGCCGTTTCTTCGAGCCGATTCCCGATCCTGAAAGGCGAACTTCCTCATCCCGAGAAAAGGTTTCTGTCGATTCCGTAAGTTTTGCCCCCTCCTTCAACGAATTACCTAACCAGAACAACCGCTATGACTGGGAACTCTCTTTCGCCGAATTGTTTCGCGCGCGAAGGAATGATTGACAGATTGGCTTGTTCAAGCTCAGATAGAGTAAGAATTCCTCGACTCCCAATTCTATCTCGATCAGTGATCTGACTACAATGAGGCCACGCATGTCCAATCACAAACTCCTGTCGTTAATGGCTTTAGCCGGAATACTGTCTTTGGCTCACAACTCCGCGCAGGCACAATGGTTCTCCGGCGGTTACACCACTTATTACGCTCCGCAGACCACTTACTACGGTGGATGGGGTGGCGGGAGTTACGGCTCCGCGTGCTGTGGTACGGGAACTCAGACGACCTATTACGGTGGCGGATACGGCAATAATCCGTTCGCTCCTCTCGTTCCTTCTCCCTGGCCCCGACTCGGCTTGTTCCGAGCCTTTCGCGGATACGGCTATACCGCCGGATACGCCCCTTCTGGATGTGGTTGTTCTCCCTGTGCCACCAGTAATTGTGCCGGTGGAAATTGTGGTCTGACGACGAATCAACCACTCAAACCGACTCCCGACACCCCTCCTATGACAGAAGAAGAGGATTTTCCCCGGACCTACGATGATACTGATACTCCTCCGATGGACGATCCGAACTTCCGCCCCAGTAACCCGGAAGGATCTTCTGAGGAAAACGGCACTTTCCCAGGCATGGAAAGTTTCAAACCGCCCGTTGAAGAAACTGAAAATCCGGCAAATGAGTCCGCTCCGACGGTGCCGTTGGATGCCAACCCCGCCGCTGCTCCGAACGATCAGTTCGATTTTGACATTCCCAAACCGATTACTCCGCGAAACAGTGCCGAATACACTCCGACTCGTCACCTCGATCACAAGATCACTTACCGCTCGACTCCAGTGCTCGTTCCGCAGCGACAGGCCGTTGCCACCAGTCGTCCGCTGATTGTGAGAAAGACGGTTCGCGTCGTGCCCACGAAACCGTTGACGATGGTGAGTGATTCTCGATCGGTCAAATAATCGCCGTGAGTGCGACACAAATGAAACGACCAAAGCGTGGCATTTCGCCACGCTTTTTTTCATTGGTGAGAGTGTGATCTGGAGTGCTCTTGAAGACATTGAAGACCAGAGCTATGAACGAGATCAGAGATAGTCTCATTGAAGCTTAATCAAGCCTTTTATTCCCAGACATTGTCTGAGAATGAGCATTCATTTTGGGTCTTGAGCCACAACACCGGACCTTCATCTGATTCTGCTATCTAAGAATATTTCTGAAGTTGAGAACTTGAGAAGTTGAGGATTTACAAAAAGCTCAAGTTCCAAAAAACCGAGAGTTATCAACCAAACGATTTGTGGCTTTTTGTTTGAAGATGGATTCCGGCATCTCCCTATCGATCCCTGTTTTCAGAAGTTAGAATTGATATCGAACTGATCGATCGTCTCCCAACCCCAATTTCCACCATGACGCAACTCCCTATTATTTCCGACACACCGGAACCGTCTTTGCAAATGCCGGATGCTCCCGAGCATTCCCGAGGAACGTACGCGTTTGTCAGTCTTGGGTGCCCCAAGAATCTGGTTGACAGCGAAAAGATGCTGGGGACTTTGGCTCTCGATGGCTACACGCTGGTCTCCGCCCCGGAGGGAGCCGATTTTGTTATTGTGAATACCTGTGGTTTTATTGAAAGCTCTCGGCAGGAATCAAAATCAGTCATTCACGACATGCTCGAATTGAAACGCCAGGGTAAAACTCGGGGCGTGATTGTCGCCGGTTGCCTGCCGGAACGGATGGGGGGAAGCCTGCGAGAGGAAATCCCGGAAATCGATCATATTTTGGGAGTCTTTAGCCGGGACGAAATAAACAAAGTTGCCGACCGACTGATCGGAGGTCTCAACGAACAACGCGAGCTCTTCAATCCGGCTCCTGTCAAGGCGATGGACGATCGCGCCCGTCTGCGGATCACCCCCCCCCACTTCGCGTATCTTAAGATTTCCGAAGGGTGCGACCGAACCTGTACCTTCTGCGCTATTCCGAAGATGCGCGGAAAACATATCACCAAACCGATCGAGATGATTATCGAGGAAGCCCAGGAGCTCGTGGAGGACGGCGTCCGGGAACTCATCCTCGTAGCCCAGGACACCACTTACTACGGCCTCGATCTCTACGGCGAACTCCGCCTCGTAAAACTTCTGCAGGAACTCGAGCAGGTCGAAGGCATCGACTGGATCCGCTTGATGTATCTGTACCCGGTCAACTTCACTGACGAACTGATCGAAACGATCGCGGCATCATCAAAAATCATTCCCTATCTCGATATGCCGTTGCAACACATCAACGACACGATGCTCAAACGGATGCAACGCCGCGTCAACGGGGAACAAACACGAGAACTCGTCAGTAAACTGCGAGAGCGTATCCCCAATCTCGTTCTGCGAACCACATTCATCACCGGTTTTCCAGGAGAAACTGAAGAGCAGTTCGAAGAGCTGTGCCGATTCGTCGAAGAGACGCGGTTCGAGAGAATGGGAGTCTTCTCTTACTCGGTCGAACCCGGAACGCCCGCCGTCAAACTGGACGGACACCTTTCCGAAGAGGTCAAGGAAGAACGGCGTCAGCGTCTGATGGAGCTTCAACAGACCATTGCATTTGAGTTTGGCGAGTCTCTCGTTGGTTATGAACTCGACGTGATCGTTGACGAGCCGACGGAGGACCCCGGGGTCTGGATTGGTCGAACCTTCGCCGATGCTCCCGAGATCGACGGTGTCGTCTATCTCCATGGCGAGAATCTGCAAACAGGCCAGATGGTCCCCGCGGAGATTGTCGGAGTTGACGATTACGACTTGATTGCCACTGCCATCCTCGATGAAGAGGAGCATCTCGAATTCGAGGAACTTGCCTAGATGTCGGAAGCACCACTCACACAATCCCCCACCGGTTTTCTCGATCGGGAAGCACTCAATCTCCCCAATCTGATTACGCTCACACGATTGGGATTGTCGTGCGTGCTGTTCGGACTGATCTCCCGGGGTGACTTGTGGCTGACGTCGACGATCCTGTTTGTCGTGGCTGCCTCTACCGATTTTCTTGATGGCTACTACGCTCGTAAACTGGGGCAGATCACTATTTTGGGACGTATCCTCGATCCGTTTGTCGACAAGATCATCGTCTGCGGATCGTTCATTTTTTTGATCGGCGAACCCGCTTCGGGAGTCAGCGCGTGGATGGCCATCATCGTGGTCGGTCGAGAGATGTTTGTCTCGACACTCCGCGGATTACTCGAACAAATGGGGCTCGACTTCTCCGCCAACTGGGTCGGTAAAATTAAAATGATTGGACAATGCGTGGCCGTGACTGTGGCTTTGGGATTCTTAGCCTTGCCCGAAGTTTTGCAGTCAGCGTCGAATCTCATCCTGGCGAGAAATGTCATTCTCTGGGGAGTGACGATTTTCACCGCCTGGAGCGGATTGTCCTATGTGCTCCGCGCAGCGCGTGCTCTCGCGGATGCAGCCCGCAATCAAAGTGCCGCAACCACTTCTCATGACTCCACCGACGACAGTGAGGAGGACTGAAGATGGCTGCCTCACGCCGTTACGCGATGCCGGATCCTGCTGAGGTGATCGTCGATGAGATCATTCTGAAGGAAATTCCCCGAGAAAGCCGCGTGATCGACCTGGGGTGCGGTGATGGACGTCTGCTGACCAAGTTGCGTGACACCCTGAACTGTTCCGTCCTGGGTGTGGAACTCGACGACGGCAATTTCAAAACGGGACTGGGGCGCGGACTGCCGATGCTCAATATCGACCTTGACGAAAATCTGGCAGATATCCCCAACGACAGTTTTGAATGGGCGATTCTCTCAGAGACGCTGCAAGAAGTGCGGCACCCGAAAAGACTGGTTATGGAAATGATGAGAATCGCCCGCCGAGCCATCATTGTCGTCCCCAACTTTGCCCAATGGAGAATTCGTCTGGAAATTCTGAAATCGGGACGGACTCCCGTCACGAGTTCTTTTCCGTTTGCCTGGTACGACACTCCCAACCTGCACTTCATGTCGCTGTATGACTTTCGCGACCTCGTCGATGAATTGGGACTGCACATCCTCAAAGAGATGCCGATCATTAAAGGTAAAGCCGTCGAACGAGCGTGGCTCGCCAATATTCGAGCCGAAAGCGGCTTTTTCGTCGTCGAAAGAAACGAAAAACCCTCCTGAACGGAAAAAAGGCTCATCTTAGGTCACATTTCCCCCGTATTAAGAAAGAAGACACAACCTGAAGTGGCTAAAGTAGATATGATTTCCTGAAATGATTGACCTCGCTCTCACATGCTGAAGTGAGCTTATGAACGATTTACTGAATCAAATCTCCAACCTATCAACACAGATCATCGGTGGTGCCTTTGCGGCTCATCTGTTCCTGTTTCTGGTTTTACGAATCTGGTCGCGTCGTGATTTGCACGGCATCGTCGGTACTCTGGATGATTTCACTCGCGGCCTCAAGCATCGTAGCGTTCTCGATCGACGAGGACATCTGACCGAGCAGGTGGATGCCTTTCTGTCGGATGTCAACGATGTTCTCCTGCATCGAGAACAAAGTGCAGAGCGGGAGACCCTCAAACAACGCATCAACGTGCTTGATGAGAAACGATCCTACCTGCATTCCATGCTGTTTGAGACAACATATAACATGGCTCGCAACATGATCGACGCTTATCCTTTGCTCGGTGTACTCGGCACAATCCTCGCAATAGGTGCCGCCCTTCAACAGCCGGTCGATGCCGGAGCAACAGTAAGCGGCGTGGAGGCCATAGTGGGGCGGTTCGGGGAAGCGATCTGGTCGACGTTTGCAGGATTGATTTGCGGTATCCTGCTGATGTTTGTCAACAGTCTTCTCGAACCGGCTTTTCTACGACTTTCCGAAAATCGATTGCAGGTCCGCGAAATGATCTCTCGCGTCAAACACGAGTTGATTCTTGCGGGCGATAAGGGGGCGGCATGAGTTTGCGTACCCGCAGGACGGTCTTTCAACTGACGCCTCTGCTCGATCTTCTGTTGATTGTTATTTTCGCGCAATACATGGATGTACGACAGGCGGGAGCGCGGCAGGAAGTCTGGTTTGAGAAAGAGGCCGGTCAGCTAGAGGCGGCAGCCGTCGCTCAAGCGGAAAAAGAAGCGGGCCTGCGGCAACAGGCGGAGATTCAACTCGCGGTAGCGGAAAAACAGCTCAAAGATCTTCAGGAAAAACAGGGAATGACCGCTGATCTTCTGGAAGATATGAAGACTCAGCGCAAGCTAATGGCGGAGATGCTGACTCAGTCGTTAAAAATCGATCCACAAATCATTGCGGAGTTGATGGACAACGCCCGCGACGAAACGACCTTCGATGCAACACTTCGACAAACTCTTCAGGAACTCAGTCAAGCTTCTCAAGCGGAAGCGGTCTCGCTGGCAACCTCTTATCACGAACTCCTGAAACGCTGCGACATCTGGGATTTTCGTTTGGAACTGGCGGAGGTAACGCCGGGAAAGATCGCTGCGAACGCAGCGGGAGCAACCATCGTCTTCAGCTTCGGAGAACATCACCAGCAATTTGCGATCAATCTGAAAGACGGAGCGGTCATCACCAAAAAAGAGTTTGAAAAGACGATTACTGAAATCAAGAATTACCTGAAATCCCTCCCACAGCCCAAAGGAATTGTGATTGTGATTTCCGGTTTTCTGAATGAAGACACCAGTTTCGGCCTGCGAACCGATTACAAAGCCTTGATTCAGAAATTACTCGACGAGCTCACTCTCGAATCTGCCGGACAAACGCGGTTCTATTACCGCGAACTCGGATATCTAGGTGACCTCGAAAACGATTCCCCAACAAAAGCGCGAGACTAGACTATGAACAAGCCCAAGCTCGTCTCCAACAAACAAATCATCGGCGGCGGTATTCTGTTGGCTGTCGCCGGGGCAATTCTGTCGATGGTGGGTGGCCTGTTTTCCGGCTTCGGATCGGGGGATGGTACGGGGGGAGAGGAAACCGGCGATGTCCGCATCTCCGCAGCCACTGACACCGAACAACCGGAGCCGATTCCTTCCGCCAAGACACTGGAAGTCGATGGCATCATGGATATCATCATCGATCAGACCACCTATTTCATTCAGAAAAAAGACAACAGCACGGTGGAACTGAATCTTGAAGAAATTGCCGAACGGGCTCCTGAAATGACGGGCAACGTTCAAGGAATCAAAGTACGCGTCTCTCGAAAGCGTTCGTCATTGCTTTCTGCAGAACGTGATCTAGAAGAGACACTCGCTGCCGCTGGCCTCAGCGATGAACAGGTACAATGGGTCGCCGCGCCGATTGATTAATATGGGCGTTTCACGACTGTTGTTGAGGTGTATCGGACGCATTCATCAACATCGTGGTCCTCGACTCCAAAGCTGTTTGATTTTTCTCAGCAGCAAGATCAGTTTCTTGTGCCGCCGCCTCCTTCACTCGATCGATCTCTGCTTGCTCAACATCGCGGTGAAAGACGATTCCTGTATCGACCTGATAAAATCCGACAGACTTCAACAAACGATTTCCCGGCTCATCAACGGCTCGTGCGTGGGCTTCAGCACCGGTAATTAATTCCTCTTTCAGTCGTTTGCAGACTTCCATAATTAACGTCTGCCCGACAGATTGCCGACGATAATCATCCACGACAAACACATCGGTCATCCCCACCACTCGGCGATTCCATTTTGGCAGATAGAAATCCAGCCCGATAATCGTCACTCCCCCGACCGGAGACTCTCCATTTTTTGGTTGAAGAAGAAAACGAATGTAATCGAGATTGCTATAGCGACAGGCGTTCCACCAAGACCGATCGGGAAGTCGGTCCGTGACTGCTAACTGCATACGACGCCTGAGATCCATGATTTTCATATTCATGGGAGCGGCGCTCTTTTCGGCATCACGAAAATAAATATTACGTTGTTCGTGTTCCTGGTAACCCCGAGCCTCGACGAAAGGTCGGGAATCGGGATCGGATTCTAAAAAGCCGGCTGGTTTTGTCCCGCCGTATAATCCCATGTAGAAAGGATCATGAGGAGCAGCAGCCCCCGCACGAATTTCAGTCGCTCCCTTGGCGATCAGATAAGATTCTGCCCGCTTCAGTAATTCGGAGCCGATTCCACGCCGACGATAATCGGGCAGCACCATAATCACACAGATAACGCCGATGGCATAATTAAGTGAGGACTGATCCTCAGACGATCCAAACCCGGCATGCACGAAACCGACAGCTTCGCCGGTTTCCTCGTCAAACGCCAAAATTAACCCGTCACGATCAAAGTAGGTTTTGTGGAAGTTAATCGCTTCAAAGGTATCTGGGCGAAGTCCTCCCGCAGCTCCTCGACCGAGCTGACAATCGTGCCAGAGATTGACCAATCGAGGAGGGTCGGAATTTCGAAACGACCGATACGAGATCACAAATAATTACCAAAATTACACAAAGGCGAGGGGAACGCCGTCTGATTGAAAACCTCACCAGACGTTTCAAAACATTTAGCGTGATTTTACGGCTTTGACTGTCGATACAATATTTTCAGCGGTCAACCCATACTTTTCAAGAAGCCCCATGGGATCTCCACTCTCGGCATAACAATCTCCAACATTCACATACCCCATCGGGACAGGGTGTTCTTCACTCACCACTTGAGCAACGGCCGCCCCCAACCCACCATGATGAAGATGCTCTTCGGCGACGATGATGCAACCTGTCTCTTTGGCAGCGGCCACAACAGCCGCGCGGTCAACCGGCTTGACTGTGTGCATATCAATCACACGCGTATTGACACCTTCATCTTCCAGCATTTTGGCAGCGTCCGCTGCAATCGAAACCATGATGCCGTTAGCGATGATCGTCGCATCCGACCCATCCTTGAGAGTAATCGCTTTACCGATTTGGAAATGGACACTCTCATCATACAAGGCGGGCACTTTGGGGCGTCCCAGGCGCAAATAGGTCGGTCCCTGGTGCCCGACCATGGCTCGGGTCGCTTTTTTCGCACTGACACCATCGGCAGGAACCATTACAGACACATTGGGCAACGAACAAGCCAGGGAGACGTCCTCAATGCCCATCTGAGAGGGGCCGTCTTCACCAATCGAAATACCGGCGTGACTGCCCACCAATTTCACGTTTTGCTCTGGAAACGCGACCGACATTCGAATTTGGTCGAAGGCGTTGTTGAGCAAAAAGCAGGCGAAGCTGGCAACCACAGGAATTTTCCCCGTTCCCGCCAAACCGCCGGCCACGCTGACCATGTTGCTCTCGGCAATCCCGACGTTAAAACCGCGCTCGGGATACTTTTCTGCAAATGGTTCCGTGCGGGTCGAGTTCCCAACGTCGCCGTCCACTGTCACCACATTGGGAAATTCGTCTCCCAAATCGGCCAGAGCCTCTCCAAAGGCGTCGCGCGTCGCCTGACCCATTTGATATCCGCTTAATTCTCCGATCGCCATGATTCGATCTTTCGTTGAAATTCTACCTGATATTCGAGTGTTTGGATTATCCGAGACAGTCCGCTAGTTTCCTCATCCGAGGTGAGCCAGTGCTTTTTCCGCCAGTTCGCTCGAAAGGGGCTTTCCGTGATAATTGAGATCCCCGGTCGTTTCCAAGACTGGTAGGATGCCGAAACCTTTTTGCGTTTGTGAAACAATCAACGATGGCTGATCGGTCACTGCGTCAGCCTTCTCCAAAGCTCCCAAGGCTTCTCCCAGATCGTTTCCGTTAATGGTTTGCGTGTGCCATCCGAAAGGTGCAATCTTATCTGCAAAGGGAGTCAAATCCAGAACATCTTTCGTGGCTCCTGTCTGCTGGTAGCCATTTTGATCGATAATCGCTACCAGATTTCCAAGCTTATACTTGGCAGCGGCGGCAATCGCTTCCCAAACTTGTCCTTCCCCCATCTCGCCGTCACCAATCATGACATAGACATTGCTGTCCTTCCCATCGAGACGAAGCCCCAAAGCCTGTCCGACGCCAATGGAAAGTCCCTGACCCAAAGAGCCAGTCGATGCTTCAATCCCCGGCATCCGTTTCAGGTTCGGGTGACCTTCGAACGGTGATCCCAGTTTTCTCAAAGACATGGTTTCTTCGACGGGGAAGAATCCACGCTCGGCCATCGCGGCATACAATACAGGAACTGCATGTCCCTTGCTGAGAATAAAGCGATCCCGATCGGGATCGGCAGGATTCTCAGGATCCAGACGCAGATGCCCCCCAAAGTATAATCCAGTGACAATCTCGACCGCCGACAGACTACTTGTGGGATGACCGCTTCCCGCTTCGGTTGTCATTTTGATGATATTCTTACGAAGATCCTTTGCCTTCGCGAGCATCTCTTCTTCACTCAGCTTGATTGCTTCCAAAGCCACGGTACATTCCTCTCTGTCGGAGTCGTTGCGATTGGCGTTATAATATCCGGATTACTTTTGAATAAGGAGACAAACGTCGGACACCTGTTCCCCTCTGAGGAGAAACCAAACTCGTAAGTTTGCTGTCCGCATATGCTAACGACCAGAACTGCGGGTGGCAAGCTGCCCGCAACTTCAATAAGATATCTCTGTGTCACCTATTCAATAACGTTTTAGAAATCATTCTGAAATATGAACGCCCCTAATTGGTCCGACGATGAATTGCTTGCGTATTTGTCCAACCAATTACCTGCCAGCCAACTCGCCACGCTCGAATTGGAACTGAGAGATAATCTGGAACTACACGATAGACTTCAGAAACTCAACTCCAATCAAGAGATCCATTCCATAGGAGAAATCTGGCGTCGCCACCGTCTCAGCTGCCCCTCACGAGAAGAACTCCAACAACATCTGAACCGGGACTTGAATCCTGATTATGCACAATATCTGGATTTCCATCTGAATGAAGTGCAATGCGAAATCTGTCAGGCTAATTATGCCGATTTGCAAACCCTGAATGTCACCCCGACTGATTCCCGGAGACGACATCAGATCTTCGAGTCGTCAGCTGGATTTCTGGCCCAGAACAACCAGGATCGCTCATGAGGACTCCTGGAAAAGTGTATCTCGTTGGTGCGGGTCCCGGCGATCCCGGTCTCTTATCATTGAGAGGTCGCGAATGTCTGGCGAAAGCAGATTTGGTTCTCTATGACGGCTTGGTCAATCCCCTCATCCTGCAACACACAAACGCGACCTGTCAGCGTACCAGCCGCCGAGTGAGCGAGAGCGGGAAACGAGTGCCCCAGGAGGAGATCAACCGGCAACTGATTGCAGCGGCCCAATCAGGTCAGACCATCGTTCGTCTTAAGGGAGGGGATCCCTTTGTCTTTGGACGAGGAAGCGAAGAAGCCTCTGCCTTGAAGCAAGCCGGCATTCCTTATGAGATAGTCCCAGGTGTAACCGCCGCCGTCGCTGCTGCGGAATATGCGGGAATCTCTCTCACCCACCGTCATCACGCTTCCGCCGTCGCCTTTGTCACGGGCCATGAAGACCCTTCAAAACCGGAATCTTCGCTCGACTATGAAGCCTTGGCCCGATTTCCCGGAACCCTGGTTTTTTACATGGGCTTGAATCGGCTCTCGCAGATTTCACAATCTCTCATAAACGCCGGCATGCCGGCGCAAACTGCAGCCTGTATCATCAGTCATGGCACGCTCGGCAGCCAGCAAACGGTCTCCGGCACACTCTCCACACTTCAGGAACAGGTCACGACAGCCGGACTGACAGCCCCTTCACTCATACTCATCGGAGACTGCGTCTCTATGCGTGAGGAGTTACAATGGTTTGAAAATCGTTCCCTGTTCGGCCAGCGCATCGCCATCACGCGACCACTTCCGCAAGCCTACGAAACAGCGGAACTCGCGAATTCGCTGGGTGCGGTTCCCGTGCTCCTGCCCACGATTGAAATCCACCCCCCCGAGAATTGGGAAAGAGTTGATACGGCGATTAACTCCTTAAAGGTACAGGACTGGCTGATCTTTACCAGTCGCAACGGTGTCTCCTATTTCCTGGAACGACTCCTCACCCTCGGGGGCGACATGAGATCTCTCGGTCATCTGAAAGTCGCCGTGATCGGTTCCGCCACGGCAACGGCTCTGAAAGAGTACCACGTGCGCGCCGATGTCATTCCCGATACTTATCGTGCGGAGGAATTAGCATCCGAACTTATTGACCAAGTCGCAGGGAAAAATATCCTGTGGTGCGGTGCTGATCGAGGAAGAGAAGTCCTGATTGATGAACTCTCTCCTCAGGCGAAATCTTTTGAAAAACTGATTGTCTATCGTAATACGGACGTGGATTCTCTTCCCCAAGAGACAAGTGATCAACTTCGTCGTGGTGAGTTGGACTGGCTCCCCCTGTCGAGTCCCTCGATCGCCAGGGCGGTGGCACGCTTGTTTCCGGAAGACGCCAAATCACATCTTGGGAAGCAAATTCGCGTGGCGGCCATCAGCCCCGTGACAGCCGAAGCCGCTCGAAAATCGGGACTTCCCGTCGATGTGATCGCCACCACTCACACGTGGCCCGGAATCTTCGCAGCCATCGAGCAGTGTCTCTAGAGCACATCCAACTGAACTGTTGCGTTCTGACTTGCTATGTCATTGATGCTGCGTTTTCGCTGGACTCACTCGAAAGCCCCTCACTCCACTTCCAACCAGAGAATCTGGTACGAATCCAACTGAATGGGACCTGACGTTTCAATCGTCCGGTTCGAGAGGATGTCTTTGAAATAGCGTCCCAGACCAAGCGAGCGAACGCGATTCCCTTCGATCGTCTGGTGATCTTCCGAGAAGTTGGCCAGCACCGTGAGTCGGCTCCCTTCACGTTGTCTCACAAACCCCAGCAGATGATCGTTACCAGTCGCAATCAACTTCATCTCGACCCCGCCTAATGCAGGGTGTGACTTTCGCAACCCGATCATTTTCTGAAGCGAACGAAAAATGCGTTTTCGAATGGCCCCATCCTGTGAATCGAGTTGTTCATCCAGTTCTTCCAGATATTCCCACTTCATTTTCGGACGATGAATCCAGCGAGTATCTCCAGCCTTCGCGGGATCTTTGACGAAATCGTAATCATTGAGTTGCCCCCATTCTTCCCCCAGATACAACAGAGGAATCCCGCCGATGCTCAGTGTAATCCCGTTTAAGAGCATAATTCGACGTATCGCCATCTCCTTCAGATTGTCATCCTCAAGATCGATCGCCTGTTCGAGCCCTGCCAGTGACGCCAGGGTACCCGAGATGCGCATGTCGCCGGTTTCGAGATTGTGCTGAAATGGCACGCCGCGCGCAAACGACCCTTCAAACTGTCCCGTGTAAAACTCATTCAGAAATTTGCGATGATCGTAAGCATTGATCCCCAACACCGCGGCGTCAGCATCATCAAAAGTCCAGCCAATATCGTCATGACATCGTAAGTAGTTGACCCAGGTGGTTTGTTCGGGAAGTTGATGGCGATGACTTAATGACTGCCGCAGTAAGCGAACGGAACGTGTCGCCAGAGACTCCCACAACAAAGCCATCAACGTTGGATTATACGAAATTTGACATTCTTCCGGACTGATGTATCTGACCACATCATCGGGATGGACGATCGCTTCTGATTTGAACAACAGGCCGGGGGCGGCTACGCGAGCCAAAGCACTGAAAGCCTGAATCAGCCAATGGGCCTGGGGAAGATTTTCGCAGCTCGTCCCCATTTCTTTCCAAACAAACGCGACAGCGTCCAGGCGCAAAATATCGACGCCTGTGTTAGCGAGAAACAACATTTCTTCCAACATCGCTCGGAACACAGCGGGATTTCGATAATTCAAGTCCCACTGGTAGTTGTTAAACGTTGTCCAGACCCACTTCTCCATATTGTCGTGCCAGGTAAAATTCCCTCGCCGCACCGTGGGAAATATTTCGCGGAGAGTTCGCTCATACTGATCCGGCTCCGTCCTGTCGGGAAAGATATAATAGAAATCCTGGTATTCCTGAACTCCCGCCTGGGCTTGTTCCGCCCAATAATGATGGTCGGACGTGTGGTTGAACACAAAATCGAGCACCAAAGAAATACCCGCGGCGCGAAACTCTTCCGCGAGCTGCTGCAAGTCTTCAATCGTCCCCAAGCGAGGATCGATCGAGCGATAATTGCTGATGGCATAACCGCCATCATTGTCTCCCGGTCGTACCGCAAACAGCGGCATCAAATGCAGATAAGTGAGGCCGAGCGTCTGAAAATACGGAATTTGCTCTCTTAGACGACTCAGATTTTCACTGAATAAATCGACGTACAGAGCGCCGCCCACCATTTTCTGCGACTGAAACCACTCGGGATCATTGATTCGGTGAAGATCGAGCTCCTTCAGATCGGGGGAGCGAGCCACCCACGAACGCGCGGCCGTCAATAAAATCTGCTCGAGGTGATAGAAGAAGTCGAACCGTGTTCCGTACAGGCTCAATAACAAATGGAACAACCGAGGCCAAACCTGTTCCAACCGTTGATGAAATGAGTGCACAGTCTCTGCGGACGCTTGTTCCTCGATCCACACGGAATCAAGTCGAGGAAGAAGTCGTTGGAGCGTGAGATCCACCTCGTGGGCAGAGACTCGATTGTGTTCGTGAAGACTATTCAATCCGGTCATTCGGGATGACAATATTGTTTAAAAATTGGTAGTAATCAATTCCTTCAAGGATTCCCTTGGCGTGAGGGGCGTCGGCAAAATAGATGCGCGGTGACTTTCTCAGTTCTTCCATTTCCGGGCTGTGATTGCCCACCACGACTCCGAGCGTGTGCCCTTTGAGCATTCCAATATCGTTCCCGGAATCTCCCGCAACCAACACTTTCTCGGGCGGAAACCCCCAGCGATAGAGAAGATGTCGCATACAAAGACCGCTGTCGCCTCTCACAGGAAGGATATCGAGATACATGCCCAGAGAAAAGACTACGTTGGCCCGCAATCCCGCTTCCCGTAACATCCGCTTCAAAACGTTGATTTCGGGAGCGACTTCCGGATCCATTTCATAACTGATTTTGAATTCCGATTGTTCATTTTCTCCCTGTGGAAACAAGCCTGCCGTCTGATCCAGGAGTTCGCGAATTTCATCCGGCTTCCACTGATATCCCATTTGCTTGCGCCAGGAGAGATCGGCCGTTAGCGAATCACCATAATGAAGCTCCGTCCCGACGGACGTAATAAACAAGTCAGGCGAAGGTAGATTCAGTTCCTTCACCATCTTGAGAGCATCATCCAATCGACGTCCGGTGGCGATCCCCAGACCGACGTGTTCGTTTTGCTCGATCATCGTTTCGAATTCTCGCAAGCTCGCTTCATCTCCGGTCAATGTGTTATCGAGATCTGTTATGATCAAGCGGTCGAACTCGGGAAGGCGCTGTTTTCGAGAGACGTTGGCGAGTGCCGGCTCCGCAGTGGTCGCCAACAAATCCCGGATGTCTCGTAAATATCGATCCGCGTGGTGCTTCCACGAGTAATGCTCGTTCGCTCCTCGGATGCCATTTTGCGACCATTCTTCCCAGTGATCAGACTCTGTCAGTACACGCAACAGACCGTGTTCAATCTCATGCTGATCGAAGGGATCGACCAGTAATCCGTTTTGGCAGTTGGCAACGATGTCGCGAGGTCCCCCGTCGTTCGTCGCCACGATCGGGACGCCACTCGCAGCCGCTTCGAGTAGCGTGAGTCCAAACGGCTCTGTCATCGCAGGGTTCACAAAAACTCCCTGAGAACTCGCTGCCATGCGATAGAGATCGGCAACATCGTCGGAGTTGTGCGATTTGGGGTAAGCGACTTTTCCGTAAAGATCGTAGACGTCGATCAGGACGAGAACCTGCTGCAGGATATTTCTTTGAGCGGGGACCATCTCTCGCAAATCTTCGCGAGACCCCATCAGCAGGACCAGATTTGCTTTCTCCTGCAGTGCTTCTGACTCTCCGTAAACCTTAACCAGCATCTCCAGATTTTTCCGTTCATCCGGTCGCGCCATGGCGAGAATCATCGGCTTGTCGGTGTCTTGCAGAAACCTTCCCAACTCGGCCCGCATCGGAGGCGTCTGGTCCTCCTCTTCCGGCGGGCGAAAGTTGGTGAGATCGACGCCGGGGGGAATTACCTCCATCCGTTCGGGAATATAGTGCTCATACAGCGCGTATTGTTCTTCGACCTCCTGATTGGTACTGGCCACCACCAAGGCAGCCGTTTCAAGAGCCGTTTCCTCGGCCTCATTGCGAATCGTGAATTTATATTTCTTCTCCAGAGTTTCCGGTTTGGCGTTCCCCATCGCCAGTCGCTGTCGTTTCACTCGTCCCAGAGAATGCCCCGTAAAGACATACGGAACGCGTAATAATCGCGCCAATTGAGCCCCGGCAAAACCGGCATCTGCGTAGTGGCCGTGAATGATATCGGGCAATCCCGTGCGGCGGAAATGAGCCAGCGCATGATCGATGAAGACATCCAGATAAGGCCACAACGATTCTTTTGCCAGATAACGTTTCGGCCCAAACGGAATCCGAATGAGTTTCGCTTTCTCAGAGATCGGTTCTTCGATCTGGGCATAGTCCGCATCTACATTGTTATCGATAATCTGCCGCGTCAGCAGTTCCACTTCTCCGACGGAAGGATCCTGTGCCAGGGCTTCCGCCAATTCGAGCACATATTTGACCTGCCCACCAGTATCGGAATCGCGGCCTAATTCCGGATCCTTGACACGAATCAGTCCGTGTAAACTAATCAGTGTGATTTTCAATTGGTCGTCATCTGAAGGAATACTCATAGCCTCGGAAATCCTGTCGATTCAGATCCAGAGAGGGCGCAACTCATCCGGACAGTGACATCCTCGAAGTTGATTCGGTGGATTAAGAAAAGAGAGTCAACACGGTTAGAACAAAAAGCGTCATCTGCGCGAAGGTATCTCGCAGTATGGGAGAAACCGTCACTCGCTTTACAAGTGGCTGGTTGGCTAATAATTGACAATGACATTGGTAATGGCTTTGATTATAGCATGAACATGCAAAAATCACGAGCGAACCATTTTCGTCCGCGCGTCCTGGCCACGGATCTCGACGGGACATTGATTCCCAATGAGGAAGAGCAAAAGCCGTCACTCGAAACTCTCCGCACGAAACTGAGCCACACAAACTCTCAACTCGTCTTTGTGACCGGACGCGACTTTGGGTTGACAACAGAAGCGATCTCCGAAAACGAACTTCCACGAGCGGACTGGATTATCTGCGACGTCGGCACGTCCGTGATGCACAGAGTTGAGGATGAACCATTTGAGCTGGTCGAAGATTATCGACAGCACTTAAAGAGCCTGTGTGCAGATCTGCCTCGCGAGCAACTCCAGCAGGAGTTTGAGAGGTGGGGCGAACTGCGGTTGCAGGAAGAGTCGAAACAAGGCGAATTCAAGCTCAGTTTCTACACCAAAGCTGACGAAATTGATGACCTGGAGCAACGAATCCAACAGTGGCTCACAGAGCATTCCGCTCCCTGGTCGGTGATCTGCAGCGTCGACCCTTTTACCAACGATGGTCTCGTTGACTTTCTGCCTAAAAACGTGTCCAAGGCCTATGCGCTGGAATGGTGGAGACAACACGAATCCTGGGAGCAAGAGGAAATCGTCTTCGCAGGAGATAGCGGCAACGATTTTGCTGCTCTAACGGCGGGATACCTGGCAGTCGTGGTCGGTAACGCTCACCAATCCGTCATTAACAAAGTCCGTCAGGCCATGCGCGAGAGGGAGTGGCTGGATCGACTGCATGTGGCTGAGGGGCATTCGACAACAGGCGTTCTCGAAGGGTGCAGAGCTTTTGGTTTATTTTAAGTAGGCGAATTTCACATACTATAAATTACTTCTGAGTCACTTTGGACTGCTGAAGATACTTGTCAGGATCCGGAATCCGGACGGTCAGGACTTCAATCACAATCGGATGTCCCGGAGAGAGTATCCGCTGAGCATCTGAATCAACATCCTTAGGGACGACGGACTTACGCACGCGGCTTCTCGAAATCAAAATATCAGTTGAAACGAGCTCTCCCGTCATTCGATCCAGCTTCGTAGACTCAATCCACATCCCGTTATTGTTCAGAATCGAAAATACGTTTTCATTTCGGACCGCCCGTTCGTAGTGTTCGATGGTTCGTTCATCGAGCTGTGTCATCTCCATTCTGACGTAGTTCACCGTTGTGAGATCGGGCATCGCCGCAGTATGCCCCAATCCCTTCTCCCGTAATAGTTCCAGTCGTGCATCGTAAATCGGTTCCGCGTCGCGATGGAGTTTGACATCCAGTTCGTCCGAATGGCTCGCAGGCAACGTCTGATTTGCCGCCGCCAATTGCATTCGGTTCATGAGTGACAACATCATCTGAGCACTCGCCTCAAACCACAGATTCATGGACTTCAGTTCGACGGGACCGACTTCATCTTCATCAGGTTGATTGGCTCCAGGGATTTCCCCTCGCCGCCCCAGTTTGATGGACTGCCCTGGAAGCGTCGGCTGTTGACGCGGCAAACTTTTGAGGGTCAGCAACCATCCGGGGTCGCGAAATTGTGACTTGAACAACTCCGCTTTGACCAGATCGACTGGGTTGCTCGTCCAGTCTTCCGTCATCCGCCAGTTAGCTGCCAGGAATTCCTGAAATACGTGCCGAACTGGAGTGGCAGGAAGCTGGCCGAGTAACAGGAGCAGGCCCGGTTTTTTCATAAATTCATCTGAGGAAGACAACTCCGGATCGAGGGCGTTGATGAATCTGTCCGACCAAAGATAAGATTGGGCATGAGCCGCTTGCTGTTGGGAGTATCGGGGTAAACCACGATTCTCGTGTACTTGACGACGCAACCCCTGCTCTCCAGGATTTCCGCCGTTGATGATCACGCCGTCCGGACGAATTTCAATCGCAGGAGCCTGGTGATCGAATCCCCCCTCGTCGGTCACGCTTGCTACTGAAGGGTGTCGTAGGTGCATC